>DASZMG010000129.1:0-21253 GCA_035551975.1 Candidatus Acidiferrales bacterium
CGCGCTTTCTGCAACGCGTCCGTGGCGGTCTTGGGAGATTGCTGCGCTTGTGCCGAAGCGGCGAGAAAGAGTGCACTCAAAAGGCAGATCAAGATTGCGGCGTAAATGGCGTGCGCGAAAGATTTTGTTGTCACGTTTTTCACCCCCATTGCACTGGCATCCTACTACGATCTCCGCTCGCCTTCCATGCTCGCCAGGCATTGGACATGTGACCGGCTGGGCGTCCACTGGACTCATCGGCCGAACTTGTGGATGGGAGCTTTAGCCGCGACAATAGAGCGGAGGGGGCGGGAGTCAGCTATGGCAACATCAAGAACGGCGAGAAAATCAAAGCGCACGGCGACGCGAGTGACGATTACCGCGAGGCCGAGAGAGAGCGCGGAGAATTCCGCGCTGGCCGCGCGGCCTCGCCGGATTTTCCTGCTCTCGCCCGCAAACGCCGGCGGACTACGCGCAAAAATGATTCTGAGCGATCGAGCGCAATTCGCGCTGGCGGCGCGCCTGAGGCAAGAAGGCCTGCCGCTGGGAGAAATTTTCAGCTTTATCAGCGGATTGTACTTCCGCGGCAAGCTGGCCTACGCGCAAGCGTTCGCTTCGCCCATGGATGGCGAAGCGCGCTCGTTTGTTATCACCGCGGGTGGCGGACTGATCCCACCCGAAACGCTTTTCACCATCGACATGTTGCGGGAAATTTCGAGCGTTCCCATCGAAGCCAAGGAGGCACGTTACCGCGAGCCTCTCGAACGCGACGCGCGCAGATTGCGCGAGCGCCTCGGCGCAGCGTGCGATGTGGTGCTGCTTGGAAGCGTAGCCACTCCCAAATATGTGGAGCCGCTTCTCGGAATTTTTGGCGAGCGCCTAATGTTTCCGGCAGAATTCGCCGGACGCGGCGACATGAGTCGCGGCGGACTCATGCTGCGCTGCGCGCGCGCCGGCGAAGAGCTGGCCTACGTGCCGGTGGCCACGGCCGTGCTGCACGGGCCGCGTCCTCCCAAGTTGCCAAAGCTTCCGCGCTACGCAACCGCTTCCGCAGGGACGTAGCGCCGCCGTGGAAGCCGTCATCTTCATCGGCGGACAGGGCAGCGGCAAAAGCACCTTCTACCGCGAAACATTTTTCGATACGCGTGTCCGCATCAATCTCGACATGCTGCGCAAGCGCCATCGCGAAAAGCTGATTCTCGAGGCATGTATCGCTGCGCAACAATCTTTTGTGGTAGACAATACCAATCCCACACCGGCCGACCGTGCCCGCTATATTGTCCCGGCACGAGCTGCTGGCTTTCGCCTAGTCGCCTACTTCTTCTCCACGCCCATGCGCGAAGCCCTACGCCGCAACAATCTGCGCCAAGGCAAGCAGCGAGTGCCGCCGGTGGCCATCGCCGGAACGTTTAAAAAGATTCAACGCCCCATGCTCGATGAGGGGTTCGACGAAATCCACAGCGTGGAACTCACGGCCGATGATCGCTTCATAGTGTCTTGATTTCAGTGAGATACAGAACTGTTTCATCATGATCTACAGCAAATGGTGGATGGGAAGAAATTTGCACATTTCGTAAGCTGAGTCTTCTGTTGAACGAGCGCAGGGCCACAAGGAGGCAATATGGCAATCGCGGTGAGTTCGGTAGGCGCTCTGGCTTGCGCCTTTTATCTTGTGGTCCTCGGCAAGTTCGCCCACGCGCATTACAAGGAAGTAATGCGGCGGCGTGTGCGTCCGGCTGTGACGCGTTTGGGCTGAATTTCGTTAAGTCGTCTTCGCGTTTTCGTCTCGTGTCCCAACAAAGAGCGCCTTCGAAAGGGGGCGCTCTTTTGATTTATCGCAGAGAAACATATCGGCACATGTAGTAGGCAGAACGTTTGTACATTCTTCTACAGTAAAACCCCGATAGGAAACCAAATATCTTCGCGGCATGGTTGGGCTGCTAAAGCATCTGTGCTTTTCAAATGCTTCTCGATCCAGCAAAGGGGCCCGCGATTTATGGCAGTAACACCGGTTCCGGTTCAACCTTTTCGCCTTGATGTAAATAAGGGCGGCCTGCTCACGTCCAGGAACAAAACCGTCGCGCTGGAGCCGCTGCCCGCGCGACCCGCCAAGGACAGTCGCGCCTGGCAGAAGTCGCCATGGCTATTGTTTTTCGACCTTGAATCCCAACCTGGGTTTCTGTTACAACGATTCTCGTGTGATCAAGCGGGTTCTTAAGCAGTCGAGCCAGCGATTCCAGGGTGTCACCGGCGGCTTTGACTGAGAACCGAGACCCACTTAAAACGGCAACGCCTTCTTTTGGAGTTCGATACTCGTAACCGATACCGCGCAGCAACTAACAAACCGTAATCGTCGAATCAAATCAACCGCAAGACAGCCGTTGCAGAAGAGAGGTTTTATCGCTTTCGCTTTTTAAAATTTTAAGGGCGCAGCTTTCTGCAGCCTGCTAAATGACACTCCACTGAGGGGGATTCATGGCGACAGGACTGGTACAGATCGAGCATGACCGAGAGATTGCCGAACGTTTAGCCGCCGAAAGGCTGCGACTGCGAAAGCTGGCGGGTCTGGAAGCCCCCAAGCATTTCCATAAACCCATCGAACGCGCCTTCACCGCCGAAGAGCGCAGCCGGGTAACCATCCTATTCGGCGGACTCACCTGGAAACACGAAGAACTGATCCGCGCCGTTTTCCTGGGCACAGGCTACCACTGCGAGCGAGTGCCCTGCCCCGACGTTGCCGGGTTCCAGCTCGGCAAAGAGTACGGAAACAATGGGCAGTGCAATCCCACCTATTTCACCGTTGGCAACCTGGTGAAACACCTGCAAACGCTGGAAAAAGAGGGCCATTCGCGCCGGGAGATTCTCGACAACTACGTTTTCTTTACGGCGGGATCGTGCGGGCCGTGCCGCTTCGGTATGTATGAAGCGGAGTACCGCTTCGCGCTGAAGAATGCCGGGTTCGACGGCTTCCGCGTGCTGCTGTTCCACGACAGCGACGGACTGAAAGCGGCGTCCGGCGAGCCGGGGCTGAAATTCACGGTGGATTTCGGGCTGGGCATGCTGAACGCGCTGCACGTGGGCGACGTGATGAACGACCTGATCTATCAAGTGCGCCCGTTTGAAGTGAACAAGGGCCAAACGGAGAAGGTGTTCAAGGACGCCATGGACAAGCTTTCCACCACGCTGCGGGACCGGCCACCGTTTGAGATCATGCAGCGCGCGCCGAAGTTCACGCGTGACTATCTTTCAAAGAACAAGAAGGTGCGCAACACTTTCAACACGCTGGGCAAGATTCGCGAGCACCTGTACGGCGATATTTACCTGGACGCGTTGAAAGAGTGCCGCGAATCGATGGATAAAGTGGAAGTGGACCGCACGCGCGTGAAACCTGTGGTGAAAGTGACTGGCGAGTTCTGGGCGCAGACCACAGAAGGCGACGGAAACTTCCACATGTTCGAGTTCCTGGAGCGCGAAGGCGCGCAGGTGCTCGTCGAGCCGATTGCCACGTGGGTCGCTTACCTGATGTACCAGGGGAAGGCGAACGCGCGGCGCAAATATCCGGTGACGCGTCCGCACCGCACGCCGAAATGGTACGAAGTGCAGAAGCATCTCGCGAACCAGATGTCGCTGCGCAAAAAACTGATGGGCATCGCGGTGGGCGAGACGCTCTGGTACCACTTCTATCACCGAGTGATCAAGAACCTGGGCGGCATCACGCACGAGTTGGTGCCACAGCCGGAGCTGGCGGAACTGGCGCATCCTTTCTACAACCAGTTCGCGCGCGGCGGAGAAGGCCACCTGGAAGTGGGCAAGAACGTCTACTACACGGTGAACCACCTCTGCCACATGGTGCTGGCGCTGAAGCCGTTCGGGTGCATGCCATCGTCGCAGTCGGACGGCGTGCAATCGGCGGTGATCAACAAATTCAAAGACATGATTTTCCTGCCCATCGAAACTTCCGGCGAAGGCGAAGTGAACGCGCACAGCCGCGTGCAGATGGCGCTGGGCGAAGCGAAAGTCAAAGCCAAGATGGAATTCGAGCAGGCGCTGAAGTCGACCGGTAAGTCGCTCGATGACATTCGCGGCTACATCGCCGAGCACGCGGAACTCCGGAAGTCTTTCTACCACGTGCCACACACGCCAGGAATTGCCGGGACTGCCGCACAGTTCATACTTCACGTGAGCGGCCGCATGGACAAGAGCCACCGGTTCCGGCGTCGCTCGCGGGTGCAGGGCGGAGTTGCCGTACCCAATGTAGCGTAACCGTTCGCGTAGGGCGCGTCGCTTGGCGCATATAGTATGCGCCAATGAAGTACAGCGGAGTTGCCCGTCGTTCCAGGGGAGCGAGCCGTCGCTGGCCGTCGCTCCCTCCATTCAACCCACGTTTCACACCGAAATTCTGGGGGAATCGACATGCATGGTAACGGGACACAGCACGGGAATGGGAACGGAAACGGAAACGGCACAGCACATACCGGACATGGCGCGCCGCATGCGGCGACGAACGGAGCCTCACACAACGTGGCGCATGGAAACGACCGCGAAAACCGCTTCATGGTCGGGTTGGACGTCGGCTCGACCACCGTTAAAGCATTGGTGGTGAACGCCGCCACGGATGAAATCCTCTGGCAGGATTATCAACGCCACGAAACCAAGCAGCCCGAAAAAACGCTGGAATTTCTGAAGCGGATCGAAGCGGAAGTCGGCGTCAATTCGCAGAATACGCGCATGTTCGTCACCGGATCGGGCGGAGGTGTGCTGGCAGAGTTGATCGGCGCGAAATTCGTGCAGGAAGTTACCGCTGTGGCACTGGCGGTGGAGAAGCAGCATCCGGAAGTGTATTCGGTGATCGAACTGGGCGGGCAAGACGCCAAGATCATCGTATTCAAGGACGACCACGAGAGCGGGCGCAAGAAGAAGATACCGTCGATGAACGACAAGTGCGCCGGCGGCACGGGCGCGGTGATCGACAAGATCAATGCCAAGCTGAAAATTCCCGCCGCGGAACTGAGCGATCAGGGCTACCACGGCATCAAGCTGCACAAAGTGGCCGGCAAGTGCGGCGTGTTCGCCGAGACGGACATCAACGGCTTGCAGAAAGTAGGCACGCCGCCGGACCAACTGATGGCTTCGCTGTTCGACGCCATCGTGCTGCAGAACCTGAGCGTGCTGACGCGCGGCAATACGCTGAAGCCGCACGTCCTGCTGCTCGGCGGGCCGAACACTTTTATTCGCGGGATGAAGGAAGCGTGGCAGGCGAACATTCCGAAAATGTGGGACGAGCGCAAGGTGGAAATTCCGGCGGGAGCGAAGCCGGAAGAACTGATCAAAGTGCCGCAGAACGCGCAGTATTTCGCGGCGCTGGGCGCGATTGAGTTCGGCAAGGACGAAGACGATTGCGTGGGTTGCTATCGCGGCTACGACAAGCTGGTTCATTACATCGAGGTGGGACGGCAGGAAGAAAAGGCAAAGTCCGGCGGATCGGGGCTGGTAAAGTCCGGCGATGAGTTGGCCACTTTCCGCGAGCAGTACAAGCGCAAGAAATTCATTCCCGCCACGTTTTCAAAGGGGCAAACCGTCGGCGGGTTCATCGGCGTCGACGGCGGGTCGACTTCGACCAAGGCTGTGCTGCTGGACGAGAATGGCGACATTCTGTGCAAGTCCTATCAGCTCTCGAACGGGAATCCGATTCAGGACACCATTGAGATGTTCGAAAACCTGCGCGGACAAGTGGAGGCGCAGCACGCCAAACTCGAAGTGCTGGGCGTGGCGACGACCGGTTACGCGAAAGATATTTTGAAAGACGTGCTGAAGGCAGACGTTGGTCTGGTCGAAACTGTGGCGCACACCGAATCGGCGCTGAAGTTTTACGACGATCCGCACGTGATCGTGGACGTGGGCGGACAGGACATCAAGCTGATCGTGCTAAAAGACGGGCGCGTGAAGGATTTCAAGCTGAACACGCAGTGCTCGGCGGGCAATGGATACTTCCTGCAATCGACCGTGGAAGGTTTCGGGCTGAAGGTGGAAGACTTCGCGGAACTGGCGTTTTCGGCTAATTCCATGCCGATGTTCGGGTACGGCTGCGCGGTGTTCATGCAGTCGGACATCGTGAACTTCCAGCGGCAGGGCTGGCAGGCCAAGGAAATTCTGGCCGGCCTGGCGTCGGTGCTGCCGAAGAACGTGTTCCTGTACGTGGCGAGCATTCCGAACCTGGCGGCGCTGGGTTCGCGCTTTGTGCTGCAGGGCGGAACGCAGAACAACCTGGCGGTGGTGAAGGCGGAGGTGGATTTCATCCGCAGCAGCTTTCGCGCGGCGGGCAAGCAGCCGGAAATTATCGTGCATGAACATTGCGGCGAGTCCGGCGCGATTGGCGCGGCGGCTGAAGCGCTGCGGCTGTGGCGCAACGGAATGCGCACCACGTTCATCGGGCTCGATTCGGTGCGCAGGATCGAATACCGCACCACGCGAAACGAAGACACGCGCTGCAATTTCTGCAAGAACACCTGCCTGCGCACGTTCATTGACATCAAGACCGACATGTTGATGCCCCTGCCGGTGACGCAGCCGAAGAAAAAGGTGACCAAAGTGCCGCTGGCAGCCGACGAGCAGCGGTTGATTATCGCTACCTGCGAAAAAGGCACGGTGGAAGATGTGAACGATATGAAGGGCATCAAGGCGGGGCTCGACCAGATCAAGGACGCGAACCCGAACTTCGTCGACATCGCGGCGCACGAGGTCTTCCGTCCGCAAAACTCGAAGTCGGTTGCGGATCCGATACCGGCGCGCAGCTGGACGCGGGCGGCGAAAGAGCGCATTGAGAAGATGGAGACGCGCAATCAGCTGCGCATCGGCATCCCGCGCGTGCTCAACCAGTACGTGTATGCGCCGCTGTTCAACGCCTATCTCGAGAGCCTGGGCGTGCAGCCGGAGAACATCGTCTACTCGGACTTCACCAGTCCCGAACTGTATCGCGCGGGCGCCAGCCGCGGATCGATCGACCCATGCTTCCCGGCGAAAATTGGTATCTCGCACGTGTACAACTTGATTCAGGTGAAGCACCGCAAGAAGCCGCTCGACGCGATCTTCTTCCCGATGATCGACGTGCTTACTTCCCCGCTGGTGAAGCTGACCGGGTCAAATGCATGTCCCACAGTGACGGCGACTCCGGCCACGGTGAAAGCCGCGTTTACCAAGGAAAACAATGTTTTCGCAGAAATCAATGTGAAGTACATCGATCCGATCCTCAACTTCGCAGATAAAAAACTGTTCGCACACCAGATGTTCGACGCCTGGAAAGATATTCTGGGATTGTCGCTCGAAGAGAACGACCGGGCGATTGAGCTGGGCTACCAGGCGGTTGACAATTACGAGAAGAAGATTCGCTCACAAGCTCGCCAGGTACTGGACCAGCTCGAGCGCGAGGACCGCATCGGAATTGTGATGCTGGGGCGGCCATATCATCACGATCCAGGCCTGAACCACGAGATCATGGAGGAATTCCAGAAGCTGGGATATCCGATCTTCTCGCAGAGCACGCTGCCCATGGATGAGGACATGCTGGAGCGGCTTTTCGGCGAGGAAGTGCGGGCGGGAGTGGTGAGCCACCCGCTGGATATCACCGACGCGTGGAAGAATTCCTACTCGTGCAGCACGAACCACAAGGTGTGGGCGGCGAAGTTTACGGCGCGGCATCCGAACCTGGTGGCGCTGGAAATTTCGAGCTTCAAGTGCGGGCACGATGCGCCGATTTATGGGGTGATCGAGGGCATCATCGAGAATTCCGGCACGCCCTATTTCTGCTTCAAGGACCTCGACGAAAACAAGCCGAGCGGGTCGATTCGCATCCGCGTGGAGACCATCGACTACTTTCTGCGCCGCTACCGCGAGACGATCATCAAGCGGCGGAAAGCAGAGGAAGAGATTGCCGCGCAGCTTGCGCAACTCGAAACGCAGCTTCGAGGACAAGTGGAACAAAGGCAGGAAGTGGCCGCGGACTAAGACGAAAGACTTGGACGAAGTCCAAATTGAGGCTTCCCATCGACGGGAAGCCTCGATTTTTTGTCTCAGGGGCCGTTATGGCATGAAAAGCCGTTCCCTAATGAAAGGTGGAGGCTGGAAGATTGAATCCTCCGCTACGCTGAAGTGCAATCAAAGAGAGATCCCTCGTCGCTGCGCGACGACCTGCGGTCGTCGGCCACGCTTGCTCGGGATGACAACCCGTTTGGTCGAAATTCGCCATTTGCCAACGCTCGCAAAACGAGGACGGCGCCCTTACAACTTCGAGAGGAGGGCGGCAAATTTCGCTTCGATTTTTTGGCGCAGCTCGGGGCTGGACTGCGCCACGACTGGAAAATCCTTGAGGCGCTCGAACGGGCGGCAGGCGTCAATGATAGCGCGTGAATTGTGCGAAGTGCCTTTCGGGATGCGCGGATCGAGCGGCCCGGACCAGGCGCGGCGGATAAATTCGATGTCCTCGACAGGGTCGCAGCGAGTGCACACGGCCCACATTACGTCGAACAGATCGGTTGGGTCGACGTCATGGTCGACGACCACGACGAAGCGGCCAAGGTAAGAGCCAGACTGGCAATTTGCCGCAAGCATGGCGGCCTGGCGCGCGTGACCCGCATAGGCTTGCTTGATGGCGATAACATTAAACATGCGCGCGCCGCCGAATTCGTGGCACCACACACCCGTGACTCCGGAAAGTCCGGCGCGCTCGACTTCGTCCCAAATCATCCCCGCCTTCGTCACGCACTTGCTGAATGAAAAAGTGGAAGGCGGGCGCATGGGGCTGGCGATGGTCAAAATGGGATCGGTGCGGTAGTAAACGCGCTGCACATGCACCAGCGGCTGCGGGCTCTGGCTGCTGGCGTAGTATCCGGTGAATTCGCCGAAGGGACCTTCGGGCGAGGTTTCGTCCGCGCGCATTTCGCCCTCGAGTACGATTTCTGCGTGCGCGGGCATGGGCAAGCCATACAGCTCGCTATTCACGACTTCGAACGGGATGCCGCGATGGCCGCCGGCATAGTCATATTCGGAGAGGCCGAACTTGATTTCGTTGCCGCCCGCCAGAAAAAGCAGCGGATCGTGGCCGCAACTGATGAGCACCGGGCAGGACTTTCCCTTCTGAAAATATTTTTCGCGAATCTGGCGCCCGTGCTTGCCGGGGGACATCCAGAGAGAGACGGTGTTTTTCGAGACGACCATGGAACGATAGGTGGCGGCGTTGACCCAGTCGTTTTCGGGGTCGCGCATGATGACCAAGTCGTCTGTGCCGATGTAGCGGCCGCCATCAAGTTCGTGAAGCAGCGGGACGGGGAACTTTAAAACATCCACCTGCGAGTCTCGGTCGATATTCTCAAGCACCGGGCCGCCGCCGGCCACTTTCGGCGGAATGGGCTGATGTGTCTTCATGCGATTGCGATAGGACCGGACGACGTCGAGGGCACGCGACGGGACGGAAAACCCGAGAGTGAGCGCGAGGCGCTTGGACGAGTTCGTTGCGCCGGAGAGCACGCGCATTTTTTCCGGATAGCCCGGAACATTTTCGAAAAGGATGGCCGGCGCTTCTGATTTCGCGTGGCAGATGGCTTCGGCCAGCGCGCCCATTTCGAGATTCCAGTCGACGCCGGGGATGCGGAGCAATTCGCCGGCGCGGCCGGCGCGGTCGAGAAATTCGCGGAGGTCGGCGTGAGGACGGTCGTACTCGTTGAATTTCGCGGGCTGCTCGGCGATGGTGGTTGCCATGGTGTAACGCTAGCACATTCGGGAATTGGCGCAAATGTTGGCATGGTTAAGGCCGTCATAGACAGATCCAAAAGAAACAACGAGGGTGAGATAAAAAGCAGAGGCCCAAGTCAGGCTTTTAGTTCTAGAACTAAGCTATTACATTTTAAGGACATAACGTTGCGAGTTACGTTGACCTTGCGCCCGGGGCGACATACAACACATGCGTACGCCAGGGAGGCTTGCGGATGTCCGACGATCACGCCAGCAATTCGGAAGGCGATATCGAAGCGAAATTTCGCATCGGCTGGCAGAAGTTGACCAAGCAGGAATTCGTGGAGGCGCTGACCATGGCCGTGCTGGACAAAGTGCGCAGCCTACGAAGAGATGAATCCGAAAAACGCGCCAGGGCGCAGGTGGCAGGCGCAGATTCCCCGCTGTAATTTCCATATCCTTCAGGTTAGGATCGCTGCAAGGCTCGCGGAACGGGCACCGCGAGCGGTATGGCGCTTCGCCCGTTCCCCCCCAACGCTCACTCGATGGGCTACATTTCGTCCCTAACGGGACTGAAGGTATGTAGAGTTCTGAGGTGGAGCATAAGGCGAGAAGTATAAGGTAGGTCCGTTTTTTTTGTCCCCAGTATTGGCTAAGCCAGCGATTGTTCACGAGCAATACAGCCGCGCAGGCAGTTGGGATTTCGTTCCGTCAGATTGGCAATCCGACAGCTGCTTCGGACACAATCCAGCCCCGGCAGGGGCGGAATATCGTAGCACCGCATGGGCGGCGCGAGGGCGCTAGAGGCCTTTGGAGGCGACGTAGGCGGCGCCGAGCAGCGGCGCCTCTTCATTAAGCACTACGTAGATGGGCACGTGCGCGAGGAAATCGCGCATCTTTTCCTTGTCGCGGGCGGCGGCGGCAAATCGCCCGTCCTTCAGCTTGGGCAACACTTTTACGGCGATTCCTCCCGCCACGTAGATTCCACCACGCGCCAGGGTGCGAACGGTGAAATTGCCCGCCTCCGATCCATAAATCTCCGTCCACAAATCGAGAGTGGCGGCGCAAACCGGGCATTCGCCCGAAAGACCTCTTTGGGTGATCCCAGGTGCCGGATCCTGCATGGGATCGTCGAAGCCGGGATGCTTGACGGAGGGATCGAGAAACTCGTGGACATTCTGGAATCCGCGTCCGGAAAGAATGATTTCCGCGCTGACGTAATCGAGACGCGCGCGCAAAAATTCCCACAGCTTCGCCTGCTGCGGCGTGTGCGGAGCGAAATCGGCATGGCCGCCCTCGGTGCCCATGGCCAGATGCTGTTTTCCATCCCAGAAAAGAATGGCCTCGCCGAGGCCGGTTCCGGCGGCGATCACCACGCAGGTTGCCGTCCGCAGCGGCACACCTTCGTAAATCGTCACCAGATCGCTGGGCGCGAGCACTCCGACGCCGAACGCGGTGGCTTCGAGATCGTTCAGGATGCGCACACGAGGAAGTCCGAGTTGCGTGGCAGCGGCGGCGCCATCGACAATCCAGGGCAAGTTTGTGCCGTGCACGCGGTTGTCAACCACCGGCCCTGCGACGCCAAAAGAGGCGGCGTCTATTTTCGCGGGGCTCTTGGTGAGAAAATCCTGCACGATCTCCTGCAAGCCGGCGTGTTGGTGGCTTAGGTAACGTTCGTGGGCCACGAGCGCGAGTTTCCCGTTCTGCACGTCGAACAAGCCGATATTCGACTTCGTTCCGCCAATATCGCCCGCGAGAATCATCGAGCACTCCTAGTGGAATGAAAGCACGCAGGATTGTACTGGAAATCGCGCGAACTATGAGCTGGGAACATGATCTCTCGCCACGCTTCAGCACACCAAGAGGGATTCTTCGGGCAACAGCGGCCCTCAGAATGACGGCGCTCTCCTACTTAAGGCCGGCAACTGGTTTACAAAGGCCGCCAGCGGCGGCCATCGCTCTGAATCAGCACGTCCGCTGCGGCGGGGCCATCGCTGCCCGCGGGATACGTTGGTATGTCGCCCGAGGCGTGTTTCCACGCATCGAGAATGGGATCGACTAGCTCCCAGGCCGCTTCGACGCTGTCGGCGCGATCGAACAAGGTGGCCTCGCCGCGTATGCAGTCATTGATGAGCGTAGCGTAGGCTTCGCGCGACACGCCTCCGAAGGCTTGGCGGTATTGAAAATCCATGGTCACCGGCCGGATGTTCATCTGCGCTCCCGGAGCTTTTGCGCCGAAAGAGAGAGAAATTCCTTCGTCCGGCTGGATATTCAGCACCAGCCAGTTGGGCATCACGCCATCGCCCTGGAAAAGCAGGTGCGGCGCTTCCTTGAACTGAATGGCGATCTCGGTGAACTGGCGCGCCAGGCGCTTGCCGGTGCGCAAGTAGAAGGGAACACCGCTCCAGCGCCAGTTGTCGATTTGAAGTTTGAGCGCGACGTAGGTTTCGGTGTTGGAAGTGGGGCTCACTCCTTTTTCCTGGCGATAGCCGGGGACCGGCTTGCCGTCGATCTTCCCGGGGGCATATTGCGCGCGCACCACGGATTTCAAAACGGTGTCCGGATTGAAGGGGCGGATCGACTGCAGCACCTTGATTTTTTCGTTGCGCACGGCGGTCGCGTCAAACTTGGCGGGCGCTTCCAGCGCTACTAGCGAGGTGAGCTGCAGCAAATGGCTCTGGACCATGTCCCGCAGCGCCCCGGCGGATTCATAAAACGCCGCGCGCGCTTCCACGCCCAGCGATTCGCCGGCGGTGATTTCCACGTGATCGATGTAGTTGCGGTTCCACACCGGCTCAAAAATCCCGTTGCCGAAGCGGAAAACCAGCAAGTTCTGCACGGTTTGCTTGCCCAGGTAGTGGTCGATGCGGTAGACCTGCGACTCGTCAAAAGCGCTGAGCACCACTTTGTTGAGATCGCGCGCGGAAGCCAGATCGTGGCCGAAGGGCTTTTCGACAATGACGCGCGTCCAGCACTTTGGGCCTTTCGGTTTGGCCAGCCCGGATTCACCTAACTTGCGGATGACTTCCGGATACACGCTCGGCGGCGTGGCCAGGTAAAACAGGCGATTGCCGCAAAGATTGCTCGCGGCGTCCAGCTCGTCGAGCCGCTGGCCCAGGCGCTTGAACGAATCGAGATCGTCGTACTGGCCGCTGAAGTAGTGCAGATGATCGAGAAAGTCCGGCTGCTTGTCCTTGTGTTTCGCAGCTTCGCCTTTCGAGAGCGCCTCGGACGCTTCGCGGCGGAAATCTTCATCGGACATCTGCGTGCGCGCGAACCCGAGCAGGCGGAAGCGCGGCGCCAGACAGGCGTGGTAGGCCAGATCGAAAAGCGCGGGCAGCAGCTTGCGCTTGGCCAGGTCGCCCGAAGCGCCGAACATCACAATGGCGCACGGATCGTTGGGAATCTCGCAATAGTAGGCGTCGCTCTGCGTTTGTTCGGCGACTTCAGTGGCCTGCGCGTTCATCACCGCACCTCCGAAAGTGGCAATTCGAAACTCTAACGTGTTTTGTTTTCGGCTGGCGAGAATAAAAAATAGGCGTTACGAAAATTGCGGACGCTTTCAGTGCCGCACTGGCAGCTTCGCGACGGTTGCGGCATCGCTTCCGCCGGGGACACGAACCGCCACAGAGAAAAAAGCACCGTACTACACGGATGTAGATGCTGTGTTACAAGCTTTCGCGTCACGAAAAACCTGAAAAGTTTAGCGGCCGGACTATGCGCCGCTGGAATTCGAGCCACGCTTCAAGTATCGTAAATAAAAGAGCAGGATTTCCGGGAGGCAACATGGCCGAAGAAAAGTCGCAGAACACCGCCGCGGAAGGGCAGAACGTGCGTATGGTCAAGTGCGTGAAGTTTGGCCGCGAAATGCCCGGCCTGGAGCGCATTCCGTGGAAGGGCGAAATCGGCAAGCGCATTTACGACAACGTTTCCAAGGAAGCCTGGAAGCTGTGGGTGGAGCATTCCAAGATGCTCATGAACGAGTACCGCCTGAACCCGCTGGACCCCAATTCGCTGAAGATCATGGAAGAGCAGATGGAGCAGTTTTTCTTCGGCGAAGGCGCAAAACTCCCGGAAAGCTACGTGGCGCCGAAACACTGACGCAGTCGGCAACCTGATCCTCGCGCATCAAAACTCGAATTAAATTTCTTCAATCGCGAAAGCGGATTCTTCACAGAACAAAATCGAATTGGCTTCCGGCTCGCGTCCCATTCTAAGCTGAAACATGAGTGAGACCTTCGGGCCCGGCGCGTATCTGACCACCCCGCGAAGTATGGCCAGAGCCGCTCGTGCAGTAACCCCGCTCATCTCTCCAGGAATCCCGCAAGCTTGGTCTCCAGTTTTTGGGCCACCGCCTCGATGCAGTTGGCAAGACCGGAAAACTTATCCGGTGGGTTCCTCCTGGGAGACGCGCCGCGCCCCCGAAAAGGGACCCATAGCAAATGCCCCAGGAGAAGTCCGTTCGCGTAGTGAATTTGTTTAGTTTCGTTTCGGAACCTCAGTTAACAGCCAATGAACCTGCGTTGCATGCGTCGGAACATGCGCCAGATTTTTGCGCCGATGTGATGGTGCCCGAAAATGCGCCGGTCGAGAGGCATGCAGCGAATTGCGCCATTTCGCTGCTGGTTCACGGCGCGGTGATTGCCGTACTGCTGATTCTTCCGCTGTTTTCTTCCTCCGCGCCACGCATGGCGCCGTGGATGCGGGACATGGTCGTGATTCCGTTACCGCCGGCGAGAAAAACGGTTGTCGTGCGGCGGAGTCCGAGTGTGCTCGCGGTGAAGATTTTCTCGTCGGCGCCGCCGGCCACGCCTGACTTTTCTGCCCGCCGCGTTGCGATGGATCCGCCGATTCCGTTCTCATCACTGACGGCGAATGCCATGGCCGCGAACCTGGGCGGAGGTAGCGTTCTGGGTGGAATCGTGGCCAGCGCTCCGGCGCGGGTGGTCGCTCCGGTGCTTCCGGAAACACTTCGTGTGGTGCATTTGGGAGGTGAGGTTACCAGCACGCGCCCGCTGGACCGGCTGACGCTTGCCTATCCGCAATTAGCCAAAGCGGCGCACGTGTTCGGCAAAGTGGTGATCCGGGCCATTATCGACGAGAGCGGCCGGGTAATCAACGCGCGTGCCATCAGCGGACCGGCATTGTTGTACGCGGCCGCGGTGGAAGCTGTGTCGAAGGAGCGCTTCAAGCCGATGCTGCTCAATGGCGAGCCCACTCGATGCGATCTGCAAGTGCAGGTCAGTTTTAATTTGTCGGATTTCTGACGTTGCCCGCGGCAAGCGGGCGGGAATCTGTCGCGAGCGGTTCGCGCCTCTTGCGCCGCTTCGCGCTGGCTGCTTAAGATGTGACTCGGGACGATTTTGCGCGATGACTTTCGCCGACCACATCGAGATTCGCCAAGGCGATTTGACGGAGATGGATGTCGACGCCATCGTGAACGCGGCCAACAATGACCTGCAACTCGGCGGAGGAGTTGCGGGCGCGATTCGCCGCAAAAGCGGCCCGGAAATCCAGGCCAAGTGCGACCAGATCGGCACCCTTCCGGTGGGCGGCGCCGCGATTACTACCGGCGGAAAGCTGAAAGCGCGCCACGTGATCCACGCCGCCAGCATGCAGCTTGGCGGACGCACTTCAGCGCATGACTTGCAAAGTTCCACCGCACATTCGTTGCGGATCGCCGCGCAAAACGGATTCAAAACCATCGCGTTTCCTGCGGTTGGCACAGGCATTGCCGGATTTCCGCTGCGCGAGTGCGCCGAAATCATGCTGGGCGAAGCGGAAAAGCATCTCGCCGGGCAAACCTCACTCGAGAAAATATATTTCGTGCTTTTTGATGAACAAGCGAAGGGTGTGTTCGAGGAAGTTTTGCGTGGAATGAAGGAAAGTAAGCTCCCGCCGGAAAAAAGTTAGTTTGGAAGTTCGCGGCTCGCGGCCAGGGGAAGAGAACTGCTCGGGGGCACTCGCCCGTCCGGTCTAATTAACTGGCCAATCACTCGTCACTCACTTTTTTCCCGCTGGTGTTGGTGTGCGCCTTCAGCTCGGCAATCTGCTCTTCGATCATGGTGCGCTGGCTGGCGGTAATTTCGTCGCCCTTGAGCAGGTCCTCGAGCGGGCCGACAGCATCGAGATCGCCACGCATGCCGATGGCGAACAAGCTCCAGAAGCTCACGTCGAAATCCGGCTCGCGCAGATACGAAACAAGCGCCTTGGTCACGTCTTTATTCTTCTTGTCGAGACGCGCCACGGCCATCATGGCCACTTGCCGCGTGCGCGTGTCCTGTCCCGCGGCGGAATATTCGAGCAGCAGCGGAACGGCTTTATCGTCGCCGAGCTTGCCCAGGCCCTCGAGCGCGGCGTTGCGAACCACATTATCCGGGGTGTTGGTTTTTACCGCGGCTGCCAGCGTGTCGTAAACGCCGGGCGCTTTCAGCGCGGCGAAGGAATTCAACGCGGCGGCGCGCACGCGATAGGCTGCTTCGTGCGAGGCAATCGTTTCCAGCCTGCCCGCTAGTCCAGCGTCTTCATGGAAATTTCCGAGCTGCTGTACGGCCACTTCACGCACCCAGGGTTTTTCGTCGTGCAATTCGGGCATGATGGCCTGCTCGGCATTTGACGTGCCGATTTTGCCCAGCGCGCGCAGCGATTCCACGCGCACGCCCCAGAACGGATCGTGCTGTGCCGCCTCGCCCAGCGCCGCAACTATATCGGAATTATCTTTCATGTTGCCCAGCGCCACGGCCGCATCCGCGCGATCGGTCACAGCCTCCGCATTTTTCAACTGAAACATCAGCTCGGCCGGCGATTTCTTGAAATCGAGCGACTTCAGAACTTTGTCGCCCTTATCGAACAGCACCATTTTCGGCGCGGAGTCCGCCGGGAACGTAAAACTCTGCGTGGCCTGGCTCACTTCGATGGGGAAATCTTTCTTGCCGCTGGCCGTGGTGATCTCCACATCCACCGGCACGTCGAACAAGCCGACGAGCCCTTCCACTTTTTGCGTCTGCGCCACATCGAGCTTTACCTGGTGCGCCGCGTCGTCGTAGGAGTAGCTTACCTGAAATTGCGGCGCGCCCGCGCGGTAGATCCATTGATGAAAGAATTCGTCGCTATTGATGTTGGTGGCCTGCTCGAGAGCTTTCTGCAAATCAGCCGTCACCACATTCTGCCCGCGATAGGTTTCCAGATACGCGTGCAGCCCGCGGAAAAAGTCCGCGTCGCCGAGCCTGTCGCGCAGCATCTTCAGCACCCAGCCCGCCTTGGTGTAGATGTTGCCGGCGTACTCGTCGGAATCCTTGAAATTGTGCGTGACGATAGGGACGTAATACAGGCGCTTTTGCCGGAACCATTGATTCTGGTCGCGCCAGAATTCGTAAGCGGCGTCGTCCGCGCCATAGTGCTGCTCGGACCAGTAATGCTCGAAAAATGTCGCAAAACCTTCGTTCAGCCAGAGGTTGGCCCAATCCTTCGTAGTAACCAGATCGCCGAACCATTGGTGAGACAGCTCATGCGACTCCACGAAATCGGCGCCGGTGCGCGTCTCCCCGGCCAGCGCGGGATTCACCAACTCGCGCACGGTGAGCGTGGTCGCGCTGGTGTTCTCCATGCCGCCTTCGACGAAGTCATCAACGAAGGTTTGCGCGTATTGCGCCCAGGGATACGGCACGTCCAGCTTCTGCGAGAAAAGGTCGAGCATCTGCTTGGTATTCGAGAACGAAGTTTCGATTTTGTATTCCTGGCCGCGCGGCACCACGTAGCGCAGCGGAATGCCGTGCCAGGTGTCTTCCTTCTCCACGAAATCGCCGGCAATCACCGAAATCAGGTAGCTCGAAAGCGGTTCGGTCTGCTTCCAGTCCCAGGTTTTGGTATCTCCGTCGGCATCGGGTTTCACGCTGATGAGCTTGCCGTTCGAAATGGTGATCCAGCTTGCCGGCACGGTGACGATCATCTCGGAAGTCAGCCGGTCGTTCGGATAGTCGTACAACGGGATGTAATTTCGCGTGTCTTCGGCTTCGCCCTGCGTCCAGACTTCCTGCGGCTGGCGCGGATAGTTCGCGTCGGGCAGGATGAAATAAAGGCCTTTCTTCGGCTTGCCTTCGTACTTGATGAACAACTCATGCTTGTCGCCCGTTTTCGCGGGATGCGCGAGCGAAATGGTCAGCTTGCCGGGAACGGTTGAGAAATTGGCGGTCTTGCCGTCGACGGTGACGCTGTTGATGGTGAGGCCGACCGAATCGAGTGTGACCTTCGAAAGGTCGTCGCGCAGCGCGGAAATATTCTCGCTGACCTCCCCGCGAATTTTTCGCTGGTCGAGATCGAACCACAGATGCGTACGGACGCTCGAGAGGTCGTACTCCTTGCTGCGGGCGTAGGGCTCGTCGGCTCGCGCGTTGGGCGCGAGCAAGGCAAACAGCGGCAACAGGAGCGCCGCCGCGAGCAGGGCAGCGGCCATCTTCCCGTGCGATATCACGCGCAAATCCGCGCGCCGTGCCGCGCGCGGGGATCCGCGTCGCGATTTGAAAATCATTCCAACCTCCGAGAGAAAATGAAACATACCGGGGAAGGGCTTATTATATGCCGCGAATCAGTCTGCCTGGCGAACACCGATTTGCCGCGTATCAATTCGATGGGTTCCGACGTTGTTGAGTTGGCCCGCTTAAGCACTGGCTGCACGAATCTATCGTGGCGGCGGCCACTGTCTCCCGCCAGGAGACTTTGCACCTTATACAAATCAAGCAAACGTGTCATCCCGAGCGAGTGAAGCGCGCCCCGGCCAGGGGCGCCCTAACGAAGTCGAGGGATCTGCTTTTTCTTTGTTGAGCGAAGCGAAGAATCCCTCTTCGACCCTAAATCCCGACTCACTTTCTGCATTCAAGGATTTGCGTCCTCCACCTTCGATTTTCCTGACGATTAGGATTAGCCTCCGGCAAGTGTTTTCAACGAATTACACTGTGCATTACTCGGCAGGCACTGACGATTAGAAATTTCATCCACGGTTCGGCGGGGACGAAATTCGCTGGCAGCGGCTCGAAGCAGCTTTGTATTCGCTGCCGTCCTTTGCTCCGTCGTCTTGTCTTGAACTTTTGCCATTGTCCACAATGCCCTGGCAAGAAAAACAGACTCGTGCGTGTGTGGCAATAGTAAGCGGGTCTTGAGAGTAGTGGTACAAGGCAAGGCACCAAAAGGTCGCCAAACTGGACATGTGGGGTACTGGACTGGTATATGGACGATAAGCGTTAACCAGGACTTTTGGTGTAGCATCTGCCAGGGATTTCGAACATGCGCCCCAATTATTTGCTTCGAGCAGGTTTAGGAATCGCCGTTTTCGTCGGCGGCTTCGTGCATGCCCAAGATGCCACCTGGATATATGAACATCGTGTGAATTTCTTCACACGGCGAGAAGCCAACACATTGATGATTCATGGTCATTAATTTAAGTCCACTGCCCGCATTGCATGACGAAGGAACCCCAACGCTTACGGTGTCTTGTTCGGGCGGCAGCTTGGACGCCGTTATCATTTCGACTGGGGTTGCAATTGACAATGAATTCGGTGCCTCACCCAAGGTGCATACGCAGATCGATGACGGAAACCCGATGTGGGACCGGGCAGTCCTTGCGATACGGGATGATTCCAAGACCTTGACGTTTGGTTCTCGCAACGGCATTGGTGGCACCGATATGTTGTTTGCAAAGAAATACGTCGTAACCGTTGAATCAGACGGGAAGCGTGTTGTGGGAATGGAATTCGAACTGCCATCCAATTCCTCGGCGATCTTACGCTACTGTGGCCTTATGAAACCCAATCAACGAAAATCCTGATTGTTGGACCAGAGAGAATACTGGGCTGGTATTTGTCCTAGAACCGCGGTACTCAGGCGCGTGGCTCTCGATGACAGTCATCCAGCGATAAGGCTGAGCGCGAAAAGAGCGACGGAGAAAGATGCCCAATGCACTAATCACCTGTTCCGCCGAGCGTCGCTTTGATGTCTTCCGTACTGCCGTCCCGCCAAATTTCGAGTGCAATCGCCGTACCTGGTGTCATCTGCGAAACTTGCGAGGTAAGCTCAAAAGGAGCGTGAACAGGTTTATTGTCAACTTTGAGGATGACGTCGCCACGTTTCAAGCCCGCGCGAAACGCTGGAGTATTAGGTGGCACATCGCCAACCAACACTCCCTGAAAAGGGTCCAAGCCAAATTGGCGTGCCATGGTTGGGCTCAATTCTTGCGCGTACACACCAAGAATGGCCCGGTCGACGACCCTGTAACCTGCGGGCAACTGAAAAAGTGCCGGGTCTGGCTCGGCCCGACTAATATGTGTGAGTCGGGTGCCATATTCACCCGAGGGCGTGGGCGCTCCTCTCTTCGAGCACTTTCTGAGCACTAAGACATGTAAATCAGAGGAGACCCAGTCCTCGCATATTTCCTCAACGGTTCCGCCTTGCAGATTGCCTGGCTCTTTAGGAAATGTCGTCGTAACTCTTGTCCCGTTCGTCAGCAGCCCCTCGATGGTTTGTGTCCCCAGTTCCTCAGAATTCCGAACGGCCACTTCCCCGCCTCGCAAGTTTGACGAAATCGATAGGTTAGTCTCGGCTGGATTGACCACCGCCAAAGCAGAACGCCGGGCGACATGACTTCGCGGATCAAGAATATACTGAGTACCCGCAACAGGATCACGAATTTCTATCATTACGGAATCGTCAGGCGAGCTACCGGGACACGTAGATACTTCTCTTCGGATTCGACCCTCAGAGTCGCGGTAAACGTGCGTGAGCGTCCGAACATTAAACGCCTTTGTGGCGTTTTTGGGCAGCCTGCTCACTACCCGAGATGGAGGATCGCTGTATTCTTCTTCGTCGCCGCCATAAGGGGCTCCACTTATTTGAGCCATACGGAGCGGGAGAGGTGGCGTCAGGGGCTGCGAATCCCAACATTGAACGGTCACTGGTAAATTGGCAGTTTGTGGGTGAGCGTGAACAGGGGAGACCAAGATAAGCAGCGGAATGGAAGTCAAGACGGTTCTGAAATCTGCCTTGATCACTTCATCCTTCCGCGCGTTGCGACCAACGCCTATTAGTCTGACCAAGATGTTCCCACAGTGATAAACGCACGGCAAAGTAAATAAATTGTGTCAGTCTTTGCTTTGCGCCGCGTTTCGCGCTAGTGGCCTGTCGCAAAGTAACCATTACTGATGTTTGGGCTTCTAAGTTGGTATGGTCAACGAACTCTTGCTCACCAAAGATCAGCAGGCACAGTTAAGTTCGATCGCTCAGTCGCGTTCCTTGCCGGCAGGATACGTGTTCCGCGCCAAGTTGATCCTGATGCTGGCCGACGGTGTGTCCTTTCGTACGATCAAGCAGCGGCTGCAAACTACAGCTCCGACGATCATTCGTTGGAAGCAGAGGTTCCTGGCCTCCGGTCTGGATGGCCTCGATACCCATCATCCCGGCCAAACCGCCTGGGTACTGACCCCGGTTCTGCGCGCCCGGATTCTGGGGGCTACGCGCAAGAAACCCAGCGACGGTTCCACGCACTGGAGCTGCCGTAAGCTGG
>DASZMG010000130.1:0-16285 GCA_035551975.1 Candidatus Acidiferrales bacterium
TTTCAACGCCGGGAGCATAGGAGCCGTCGTAGTGCCAGTTCAGGCCGGGGACTAACCCCTCGATCCAGTCGTGACGCCATTCAAACCATAGCTTCACGCCGAGGAAGGTGGCGCCGAGCAGCATGGTGAGTAAGAGGTAAAAGATGATGGTGCCCTTGCTTTTGCCGGTCTGCGCGGAGCGGATGGCCATGGCCATGGTCAAGCTGCTGCAAATGAGGACGGCGGTGTTGGTGGCCCCGAACTGAACGCCGAGCAGGCGGCTGCCGGTCTCGAAGGCGGGCAGGTGCAGCGCGCGGTAAACGGTATAGGCCATGAACATGCCGCCAAAGAAAAGAACTTCCGTGGCGAGGAAGATCCACATGCCCAGCCGGCCGGCTTCGTGCTGCTGTTCGAGATCCTCGAACTGATGAGCGAACCCGGTGGGGTTCGCATGGTGTAACGCTTCGGCGGTGTCTGCCATTTCAGCCTTTATCAGCCCTTCTATTCAAGCGCTACTTCCGCGTCCGCAGTGGGATAGTTGTAAGGCTCCTCGGTTATCACGACCGGACTCGTGAAGTTCTCCGTAGGCGGCGGTGAAGCGATTTCCCACTCGAGGCCCTTGGCGCCCCAGGGATTCGGACCTGCCGGAGGGCCGTAATTCCAGGACCAATAGAAATAGATCAGCGGGATCAGATAGCCGATGGCCAGAACGGAAGCGCCGGCGGACGACATCACGTTGAGCACCTGAAACTCGGCTGGATAGACGCCATAGCGCCGCGGCATGCCCAGGTAGCCGAGCAAGAATTGGGGGAAAAAGGTCAGATTGAACCCGACGAAAATGATCAGCGCCGCGAAGCGCGCCCAGAGGTCGGGATAGAGCCGGCCAGTAATCTTGGGCCACCAGTAATGGAGGCCCCCCAGATAGGCCATGACAGCACCGCCGACCATGACGTAATGGAAGTGAGCGACGATGAAATAGGTACCGTTCAGGTGAACGTCCGTGGCAAGCGAGGCCAAGAACAGGCCGGTCAGGCCGCCCATGGTGAAGAGGCCGATGAAGCCCAGCGCGTAGAGCATGGGCGCTTCGTACGAAATGGAGCCTTTGTAAAGCGTAGCGGTCCAGTTAAAAACTTTCACAGCCGAAGGGATGGCGACCACAAAGCTGAGGACGGAGAAGACCAATCCAGCATAGATGGATTGGCCGGTGACGAACATGTGATGGCCCCAAACCACGAAGCTGATGATGGCAATGGCCAAGCTGGAGAAAGCCACAAAGCTGTAGCCGAAAATCTTCTTGCGCGAGAAGGCGGCGATGAGCTCGCTGACCACGCCCATGCCCGGCAGAATCATGATGTAAACGGCGGGATGCGAATAGAACCAGAACATGTGCTGGAAGAGCAGCGGATCGCCGCCGATGGCCGGATCGAAAATGCCCACGTGCAGGAGGCGCTCGGCCGCGAGCAACATAAGGGTAACCGCGATGACCGGGGTGCCCAGCACGAAGATCAGGCTGGTGGCATACATGGACCAGATGAAGAGCGGCAGACGGAACCAAGTCATTCCCGGCGCGCGCATCTTGTGAATGGTGACGATGAAGTTCAGGCCGGTGAGGATAGAAGAAAAGCCGGCGATGAAAATTCCCAGCGCAGCGGCCACCACGTGCGAATGCGAGTACGAACTGCTGAAGGGCGGATAGAAAGTCCAGCCGGTATCGACGCCACCGGCGGCAACGGCGTACAGGATGAAACAGCAGCCGGTGAGGAACACATACCAGCTCATCAGATTGAGCTTGGGGAAGGCCACGTCGCGCGCGCCGATCATCAGGGGAATCAGGAAATTGCCGAGCGTGGCGGGAATCGAGGGCACCAGGAAGAAAAAGACCATGATGATGCCGTGAATGGAGAAGAGCTTGTTGTAAGTGTCGGGCTCAACCAGCGCGCCGGTAGGCTCGATGAGGTTGAGGCGCATGAGCACAGCGGCAACACCGCCGATCAGGAACATGAAGGTGATGGTGCCGAGATAGAGAAGCCCGATGCGCTTGTGATCGAGGGTGAGCAGCCAGGATTTCAGTCCATACCCGTTGTTCAGGTAATTGAGACTCGAATCGGCCGGAGCCTCATGTAGATCTATAGTGGCCGTACTCATTTTGCGTTCGCCCTTTCTTGCGAGCCGAGCGACTTCACGTAGGCAATCAGCTGCAAAATCTGATCCTCAGTAAATTGTCCCTTGAATGTTGGCATGATCGGGGCATAACCCGCCACTGGAACCGAATTGGGTTCGGTCAGAGCCTGATGAATCAAACCTTCATCCACCATGCGCATTTCGCCGCTGGCCAGCTTTTCGGGCTTGCCGAAAATTCCCACCAGCGAAGGACCGCGCCCGGAACCATCCGCCACGTGACAGTAGTTGCAGGTGTAGTGGTTGAAGATCTGCTCCCCCTGCTGCGCCATGGATTCGCTTTTCTCGCCGTTGGCCAACCACCCTGCGTAATCCTTGGGAGACATGGCGTAGACCCAACCGATCATTGCCGAGTGGTTGGTGCCGCAGAATTCCGTGCAGAATAAGTGGAAGGTACCTTCCTGGGTGGCCTCAAACCACATGGAAGTGTAGCGGCCAGGCAGAACATCTTTCTTCACGCGGAAATCAGGCACGTAGAAACCGTGGATGACGTCCTGCGAGGTCATGGTCAGCTTGATGGGCACGCCCACGGGAATGTGCAACTCATTGATTTCGCGCGGGCCCTCGGGATGCTGGAGGTGCCACATCCACTGCTTGCCGATCACGAAGACCTCGACGGCATTGGCCGGAGGATTGTAGGCGCGCATGTACAGGCTGGAAGACCATACAAAGATGACCACGCAGATGAGCGACGGGATGATGGTCCAGCCCAATTCGAGCATGAGCGACGGGTGAACGTCCTGCGGCTTTTCGTCCTTGGAGCGGCGGCGGTACTTCACCATGAAATAGAAAATGATGGAGAAGATCAGGACGGTGAAAAACAGGGTGATGCCCGTCAGCAGGTAGTAAAGCTGGTCGATCTGGCCGGCGATGGAGGAAGCCTGCGGCGGTTGAAGCTGAAGCTGCATCGCTGCCAAAGCGGCGACGCTCCGTGCTGATTGCACCGACCGTGTCATCATCGTGGCGAATTGGGCTGCGTTTTGGATCACGTATCGTCTCGTTATCGTCCCGTTAAAATTACCGCGGGCTCTTCGCCGCTCTCGCGGCCCAGCTATACCTTGGGCAACTCGTAATGCTCGCCCCGGAACAAGAAAAACAGAAAAATTCCGCCGATCAGGACGGTCAAGCCAGCCGCGAGCTGAATCACACGCGAGATCAACAGACCGTACTTGCCGGTATGCGGATCGTAGTGGTAGCAGAACAGCAAAATCGCATCGACCGGCGAACTGATCTTGCCTTGCGAAGCTTCTTCCAAACCGAGCCGGACATCGCGCTCGGGATACTGAATGCCGTAGAAGTAGCGGGAGAGCCGGCCTTCGGGCGTGAGCATCATGATCACGCTGGCGTGCGCGAACTGCTTGGACTCGGAGTCATAGGCGTAGCGGAAGCCCACCGCCTGCGCCAAAGCCTTGATTTCGGGCTGATCGCCCGTCAGGAAATGCCAGCCATCGGCCGCGCCAGGGCGCCCGTACATTCCGGTGTACATGGCTTGTTTGGCTTCGGCCAGCACGGGCCGCTCGGTCGGATCGATGCTTATGGTGACCACGTTGAAATCGTTGCCAATGGTCATCGGAATATTCTTGAGCGTGCGGTCCAGGCCGTTGAGCACCTGGGTGCAGAGCATGGGGCAGTTGTAATAGACCAGCGTCAGGATCACCGGCTTGCTGCCGAAATATTGCGCAAGCTGCACGGTATGGCCGTGTTCGTCGCGGAATTTCAGGTCCAGCGGAATTTCGTCGTTGAGCTTCTGGTCGACGCCGACATCCTTGAGCAGCTCGGGACGGCCACCGAGATTCTGGGTTGGGTCCATCAATTGCGCGGAGGCGCGCGGCGCGAAAACGAACCAGCTCAGAGCGATCAAGGCAAAAGACAACGAGCGCGCTGCCGCGGAAAAAAGAAAATGCAGATCTTCCCACTCGGGCGACTTCGTTACGGCGCCCCTAACCGGGGCGCACTTCACTCCGCTGGGGATGACAAACTTCTTTATAGGATTCCTCATGGGATCATTCCTAATCTCTCGGCCTGTGAAGCGGCGCCTTCGGCATTGCCATTGCTTCTTGACAGATAGCCACAGGGACCCTGCAAATCATCTCCGCCCAGAGAAGTCGCAGGAGGAACAGTGACAGCAGCAGCGCCCGTGGGCGGAGTGGCGCGTATGGGTAAACCGTTTTTCAGAACGAGATCCATGGCCTGATCGACTGGAATATGGACCACGCGAAGGCGCTGGTCCACCCAGCCGTAGGTGTTGAGTTCGCGCTCCTGCGCGTCGCAATAATCCTTGAGTTCGGCGCGCGGCTGCACCTGCAGGCGCGGGCTCGGCGGCAACTCGCGAGGCCGTTCAAACACCGTCGCAGGGGACGGCACAGTTTGGGTGCGCCGCAGATAGCCGAAGGTCCATCGCATGGCGACCATGGTGACGATAATGACTACGGCCATCCAGAACCCGAACTTCAGAAGATCCGGGATGTTCGCATCGCGCTGCTCGTATCCAGTTCCGGGTCCCGCCCCCGGGCCAGCTCCGTGGCCCGTTGCCGGGCCATGAGACCCATGCGCCGGCGGACGATTAGTCTCCATGCTCATGCAGGAGCACTCCTTCAAATCTCGGATCGTGCAGCGGGAGCAGGGGCAACTTCTTCAGTTGCCAGGCGAATGCGGCGACCCACAAGCCGCCAATTCCCAACAGGGCAAAAATGTCGGTGATATGGAAACGCGGCGCGGCGCGGTCCCATGAGGGTTCAACGATCCAGAAAATGTCCAGCAGAGTGAGCACGACGATCCACAACGCAACGAACGAAAGTGTTCGCAAGCGGCGCTTCACGCCGCGCTGCAGCAGCAGCATCCAGGGCACAAAGAAATGCAGCACCACGAGCGCCACGCCGATGGGCTGCCAACCGCCAAAAGCGCGCTGCTGGTACCAGGGAATTTCTTCTTTCAAGTTGCCGGCCCAGATAATCAGGAGCTGCGAGAACGAGAGGTAGGCCCAGAGCATCAGGAATGCCAACAGGATATTACCGAGGTCGTTGTAATCCTTCGGCGCGACCGAGTCCCTCACCGCAGGATCATCCGAAAGCCTGCACAACATAAACAGTGTGAAGGAAAAGGCGCCCAGCGCCGAGATGACGATGAACAGCAATCCGTAAATGGTGGAGTACCAGTGCGGCTCAAGCGACATGACCCAATCAACGGCCGCTCCCGTCAGCACAAAGCCCCAGATAACCACGCCCGGGGCGCTCAGCGCGTTCATGCGGTCTGCCAAGATAGGATTGCCGGTAGCGTCCTGCTCGCGCGACCATTTGTTGAGCAGCCCCGCGATCAACATCCACAGCGCAAAATAGATGACGTAGCGGACGATAAAGCCGGGCGTGTTCAGCCACCAGCGCTTGTCGAGAAGGACCGGATCGCCCTGCACGATGGAAGCGTTCGTCCAGATGTAGAGCTTGGACATCCCGAAGATGATAGGCAGACCCAGGATGCCCATCACCGGCACGGTGCGCGAACCAGCTTCGAGAATGCGGCGGATCGGAAGTCCCCAGCGGCCGCCGGTAAGGTGATGAAGCATGAGCACAGCCATGGAGCCGAGCGGGAACGCTATCCAGAAAATAAAGGCAAAAAGATACGACCGGAAGAACTGCTGGCTATCCCGGAGTCCCAGCACCGCCACGCCAATTGCGCCGATCACAAAACAGATCAGCGCGTTGCGCTGCCATCCATCGATGCGGGGACGAAGATTATCCGTTGGGCTCATTGCGGTTTCGGTAGCTCCGCGGGCGGGACAGCGTCCCCCTTCCCGTTCTGTGTCGCCAGCAGCTTTTGGCGCTCGTCTGCCGGCACGTCACTCAGATGCGCATTGCGCGCGGCTTGCAGCACGCGAATGTAAGCGACTATGCGCCAGCGGTCTGCCGGGTCGAGACGATCCGCATAGCTGTACATGGCGCCCATGCCGTTGGTGATCACGCCAAAGAAATGTCCGGCGGGCGCTTCGCGCAGGCGCTGGATGTGATAGGAGGCTGGCAGCGGAAAGCCGCGGCGCACGACGAAACCGTAGGAATTGCCGAGATAATCGTGGCACGGCGTGCAGTAAATGTTGTAACGCTCCTGGCCGCGCTGCAAGTCCGCCTTGGTGATGGGGAACGGAAACTCATCCGCTTCCACGCCATTTTCCTTGCCGGTGTAGAACAATTCATCCAGGCGCAGTTGGCCGCGCGCAATCGTTCCGGCGACTGGCTGGCGTTCGGAGCGGCCATCGGGGAAAAAGTCGGTGGGCTCGTAAGGCAAATATTTCGGCTGGATATGCATGTCCAGACGGCAGCCGGCTAAAGCGAGAACGAGCAAAGCGAGACCGGCGGCGCGGCGAAAGGCCGAGTGCGCGACCGGCGCGGATGTTTGCGAGCTGCGGCTAGGATTCAACTTCAAAAACTCCATGGGGATTCATTTCCTGCAAAAAGGCCTTGGTTTGGGCCAGGTCGAACTTCTGGTCCCGCGCTTTGATTACCAGAAAGAAACGGTCGGTCGAGGCCAGCGCGAAGCGCGGAACGTTGAATACCGGATGGTACGGCCGCGGCAGGCCGTTCATGATGATCATGCCGAACACAGCCGCAAGCGCCGCGCCCAAAATGGTTAACTCGTAGGTGATGGGAATCCAAGCCGGCCAACTGTTGTAAGGCTTGCCGCCAATATTCAGCGGGAAACTGATCACGTTGGCGTACCAGCACATGAAGAAGCCGGTACAACCGCCCAGCAAGCCGCCACTAAAAACCACCATGGGCAAGCTGGTCCACTCGAAACCAATGGCTTCCGCCAGGCCCTCGACAGGGATTGGCGAGTAAGCGTCGATGCGGCGATAGCCGGCGGCATGAGTGCGCAACGCCGCCTGCAGCACCTGCTCGGGCGTTTCGAATTCCGCCATCACTCCGTAGAGTGGTTGTTTCAACGTTGCCATCTATGCGCGAATCTCCGGATTGGGATTACGCACGCGCGCGAGATACGTGGTGCGCGGGCGCGTGTTCAAGTCCGTGAGCAAACCATAATTGCGCGTCTGCGCTTTCAGCTTGGCGACGCGGCTGTTGGGATTATTGATGTCGCCAAAGACGATCGCTTCCGTCGGGCAAGCCTGCTGGCAGGCAGTGACGATTTCGCCGTCGGCGATCAGGCGGTTATTCTCCACTTCCGAACGGATTTTCGCGGCGTTGATGCGCTGCACGCAGTAGGTGCACTTCTCCATGACTCCGCGGCTGCGCACGGTGACGTTGGGATTGCGCACGCCGTAGAGACTGGGCGTGGTGTAATCCGAAAATAGATAGAAATTAAAGCGGCGCACCTTGTAGGGACAGTTGTTCGAGCAATAGCGCGTGCCCACGCAGCGGTTGTAGGTCATGTCGTTCAGACCTTCGGGGCTGTGCGTGGTGGCGCCGACCGGGCAAACGTATTCGCACGGGGCGTTTTCGCACTGCATGCAAGGGAGAGGCTCGAAGTAGGTTTCGGGATTGTCCAGGCCGCCTCGGAAATAGGTGTCGATGCGGATCCAGTGCATGGAGCGCGCGCGTATCACCTGATCCTTGCCGACTACGGCAATGTTGTTTTCCGAAACGCAAGCGGTGACGCAAGCGTTGCAGCCAATGCAGCGGTTCAAATCGATGGACATGCCCCAGGCATAGCCGTCGTATTTGAAGTTGGGATAGAGCGAAGGGCCGTGATATTCAACCTGGTTCGACTCGTTCTGCGCAAACTCGGGATTCTTTTTGAAATCGTCGAGCGTGCCAATCTGCACCAGGTCGCGACGGAACGCGGTCTCGCTGGCGAAGTCCTGGCCACCTCCCTGGGTATCCGGATCGATGGCGTATTGATGCTGCACGGTGGCGAACGTATAGGTATCGCCTGTTTTCTTGATTTGCAGGCCGGTGGCGATCCAGGGAGTAGTGGAGCTGCGCAGCAGATTGGCGTTGAAGCCTGCGCCTGCGGCAACCTTTCCGCCATGCGAGCGACCGTAGCCGAGATGCACAGTGACCGTGTTATCAGCATGGCCCGGGACGAGCATCACTCCGCCCTTGGCCTCGCGTCCATTCAACTGCAAAGTGACGTAGTCGCCGTCTGCAAGGCCGAGTTGATGGGCGGTGGCCGGGCTGATCATGACGGCGTTGTCCCAGGTAAGCCGCGTAACGGTTTTCGGGGTTTCCTGCAGCCAACCGTTGTTGGAATACTCACCGTCGCCGATAGTCGGGTCGGGACGAAACGTGATTTCGAGGCCGCTGGGGGCGGTTTGCGCAGAAGGCGCTTGCTGCACGAAGTCCGAGCGGAGAGTGGCGGAAGCGGCGGGCAGCGCGGTACCGGACATAATACCGTCATGCAGCGACGTTTCCCAAAAGGCTTCGTAGGCGCGCCCTTTTTCCGGCCCCTGACTTTCCCAGTAGGTGTGCACCAGATCGTGCGCGGACTGCGGCACGTCGTCCATGAGCAGGCTCAGGATTTCATGCGCCGAGTGCCCTTCGTAGAGCGGAGCAATCAGCGGCTGCGTGATGCTCACGGTGCCGTCGTAAGCGCGGCCATCGGTCCAGGACTCCAGGTAATGCGCGGCCGGAGCCTGCCAGTTGCAGATCTGTCCGGTCTCGTCGCTTAGCTGGCCCGAGTAAATACGTGTTTGGGCCTTCATGATCGCCGACGCGAAATTCAAATCGGCGGGCGCGGTATAGACCGGGTTAACGCCGAGAATAACCAGGAAGCTGACCTTGCCCGCGTTCAGATCATTGACTAGATCGCGGAGCGAATCCATCTGGTTGACCGGCTCGGCTTCGATGGATTCGGTATAAGTAACCGTTTTGCCTGTGTTGCCGAGCGCCGCATTCATGGCATGCGCCAGCGCGTGAACGAAAGGCGGCTGATATTCACCGGCAATCACGATGGAAGAGCCGCGATGCGCGGTAAGATCGCGCCCCATGGCGTCAATGGCGTCTGCCGGAACGGCAGAAGTTCCTGCGCCCGCGGGCACGGAAACGCCTACAGCCGCGCCCAACTGACGCGCGAAACCTTCCACATCGGAAGCGCGCAAAGCCCAGCGATGATCGGCCACGCTGCCGGTGCTGGTGGGCATCGGCTCGACTACATACAAACGATTGAGTTTTGAACCGGGACCTTCAGCCAGATCGCGGCGGCGGGCAAAATCGCGCGCGTAGCGAGTGTGGCCCGCTCCGGTGGTAAGAAAATCGGCGTCGAGCGAAACGATCACGTCAGCCTGCTCGAAGTTGTACACCGGATTCATCGGCTTGCCGAAGGCCATGCGCGTGCCTTCGCGCACGGAGTCGCCGCCGGAAGGCTCGTATTGATGCCACTTGGCTTCCGGATATTTCGCCAGTAATTTCTTGAGCTGTGCGCCCAGAGTGGGAGAGGTGACTGTGCCGGTAAGGATGCGCAGCCCGGCGCTCTTGGTCTCGAAATTCACCCGCGCATTGCCCATGCTGCTGGCAAAGGTGCTCCGATCACTCATGGTGCTTTCAAAAACGACTGAGCGCAGGCGATCTGGATCGTACAGATTAAGAATGGAACCCTGAGCGAAAACATCGGTCCCACCCTGACTGCCAGGATGCTCGGGATTTCCTTCGACCTTGGTGGGGCGGCCCATGTGGCTTTCCATCAAGAGGCCCACAGCGACTCCGGCCTGATGCATGGAGGTGGCATAGAACAGCGGGCGCCCCGGAACGATTTCCTCGGGCGGGCGAACGTAGGGAACGATTTTTTCCGTGGGCAGCTTGGTGCAGGCGCTCAGGCCGGCCATGGCCGCCGAAGCCGCCATCAACTTCATCACGTCGCGGCGATTGATTCCGGAATTGCTGTCGGCGCCTTCGGGAAATTCGTGCTCGGCGGCGTCGCGGAACTGCGGCGTATCGGACAATTCCTGCAGGCCGCGCCACATGCGCTTGCCGCCGTCACGCTCGAGCTTGAGGCGGATAGCTTCGATGTCGATGGAATTTCGGGATGTGATTTCTTCACTCATCGGTTCGTTATTCTCGTTTTTCACCGGTGACACGCCGAGCAATACTGCGGCGCCGCAACTTTGTATTCCTTGACGAGCTGCCGGCCGAGCTCCAGTTGCTGATTGCCCGAGGGCGGCGTGTAGAACGCATTGAACACTTCCGACCTGGGCCGAATATATTTTTCCGGCTGGCGGTGGCAATCAAGACACCAGGACATGTAGAGCGTGCCGGCACGATAGGTCAGGGCCATGTCCGCGATGGGACCGTGGCACGTGGTGCAGCCCACACCCTTGGCCACGTGGATGCTGTGATCGAAATAGACGAAGTCGGGCAGCGCATTCACGCGCGTCCAGGAAAGCGATTGACCGGTGCGGTAACTCGCACGCACCGGCTCAAGCATCTCGGCATTGGTCCAGATTTGCGAGTGGCAGGTCATGCAGGTCTGCGTGGGCGGAAGCCCGGCAAACGAGGACTTCTCAACCGAAGTGTGGCAATAACGGCAATCGATTCCGAGCTCGCCGGCGTGATGGCGATGACTGAACGGCACGGGCTGCTGCACGGTAAGGTTCTGGTTGGTATACCAGGGCGACATGGTGATTTCCCACAGCGCCAAAGTCAGCAAACCGAGCAGGACCACCGCTCCGATGATGCTGGCGCGCGACAAGAAGTTCGAGCTGCGATGGAAAATTTGTGGCATCGATTCTTCTAGATTCTCACTCTATACGTGCGACTTCTCTTCCTCGGTCTGGTGCACCAGCGTGCGCATCTCCGTCATGGAAATCATGGGTAGGAAGCGCACAAAAAGGTAAAACAGCACGAAGAACAAACCAAAAGATCCAGCCAGCGTGGCCCAATCCCAACGCGTGGGGTAGAACATGTCCCATTTGCCCGGCACGAATTCTCGCTGCAGGCTGATGGCGATAATTACGAAGCGCTCAAGCCACATGCCGATGTTGATCACCAAAGCCATGATGAACAGCGCCACCGGGCTGCGCCGCACTTTGCGCAACCAGAGCAACTGCGGAATGATCAGGTTGCAACTAATCAAGCCCCAATAAACAACTTTGTAGGGGCCGGCCATGCGGTTCATCAGCATGAACTTTTCGTACTGGCTGCCACTGTAGAAGGCCATGAACGCTTCGACCAGATAGGAATAGGCGACGATCATTCCCGTCGCCAGCATCACCTTGGCCATGATGTCCAGGTGGCGCGTGGTGATTAAATCCTCAAGGTGGTAGTAGGCGCGCAGCGGAATGGCCAGCGTGAGCACCATGGCGAAGCCTGAGTAGATGGCGCCGGCAACGAAGTAAGGAGGAAAGATAGTGCTGTGCCAGCCGGGAACGATGGCGATGGTGAAGTCGAAGCTCACTACGGTGTGCACGGAAACGACCAGCGGCGTGGCAATTCCTGCCAGCAGCAAGGAAGCAAACTCGTAGCGCGACCAGTGCACTGCTGAGCCGCGCCAGCCCATAGCCAACGCGCCGTAAATCGTCTGCTTTACGCGGCTTTTGGCTTTGTCACGCAGCGTGGCGAGGTCGGGAATCAAGCCGACAAACCAGAACAATAAGGACACGGTGAAGTAGGTTGATACCGCGAAAACGTCCCAAACCAGTGGGCTCCGGAACTGAGGCCACAGCCACATGGGATTCGGATACGGCATCATGTAGAAGAACATCCAGGGACGGCCCATGTGCAGCAGCGGGAACATGCCGGCGCACATGACGGCAAAAATGGTCATGGCTTCGGCGAAGCGGTTGATGGAAGTGCGCCACCGCTGGTGCATCAGCAAAAGGAAGGCGGAAATCAGCGTGCCGGCGTGTCCGATACCAATCCACCAGACGAAGTTGGTGATGGCGAAGGCCCAGGCGATGGGAATATTGATGCCCCAGATTCCGACGCCATAGGCGAACAGATAGGTCATCACCACGTTCAGAAGAAGAAACAGCGTGACCGCGACGGTGAAACCGGCGAGCCAGCCCTTGGTAATGCCAGGCGTCAGAACAATGTCACTGATCTTAGTAGTGACAGTTCCAAGCGTATGGCCCGGACCAAGAATTGGGTCCCGGTCCACTACCGCTATATTTTTGCGAGAACCTTCAGGCTCCACTCAATATCCTCAGCGCGTAAATCGTGATGATGATGCGTGACGATGATACCTGAGAGCTACCTGCCCAAGCAGACTTTCAATGATTGCTTCCACACCCACAACCCTTATGCGAAAGTTGCCGACCACCCGACTGCTGGCTCCGCGGCACCTTCCCTGTCGCCATCACAAACGCCGCGGAGGTATTTAGGACGCAATAGAATAAAACCGGAAGTGCGGTTACGCAAGATTAAATCGAATCTTTTTTGGGGACGATCCGCGGATTTTATATATGTAACGTGAGCGACATAGTTCGATTAGATGAACACCTTTTGAGTGCAGAGCATTCCGCAAATGCGCTGCTCCATCGCTGGCTGCACTTTGACTGGAGTGGGCGGCGTGTCAGTTGCACCAACCGCTGTTGCAGCCTGCTGTTGCAGGTTAGGACCACGCGCACCAATTCCGCCGCCAGCAGAGCGCAACACGCTTGATAAAATCAATTCATGCCGTTCAAGGCTCGCGCCATCTTCCTATTCGTTTTTCTGTCTTTCTGCCTTTCTTCCGCGGCGCGCGCGGACACCATCGTGCTTAAGAACGGACGGCGCATCGTGGCGGACAGCGTTACCGACGATGGAGAGCATATCTCTTACCAAACCCCTGCGGGCGAAATGTCGCTGCCAAAGGCCATTGTCGAGCGCGTCGAGCGGGACGGCCTGAGCTATTCGAGCGCACGCGGCGTTCCTGACATGCCGGTATCGGCCCCGCATGTGGATCCGGTGGTCGGCTACGAGGACGTTGCCCGGCACGCAGTGCACGACAATGCCATTGATTTCGCTTACATCGCCAGCCTGGAAACCGATGCGCGCTCCGGCGGCACTGTTCCGGTTGAAAAAGTGGCTGCGGCGCACCACGCCGCGGCCCAATTCCTGATTGGCCGTGGCGATACCGACGACGCCATCACGCAGTATCGGCAGGCACTGATTTTCGCGCGGGATAATGTGGGCTTACTACTAAACCTGGCTGTGCTCGATCTGAAAGAGAGCCAGTTCACCGCAGCGATTGATCCCATTCAGCACGCTCGCCGTTTTACGCCCGATTCAGCTCCTGCTGCTCAGGTAGTAGCGAAGCTGATGGGCTGGGCCTACTACGGCGCTAACAAAACGGAGCTGGCCATACAGGAGTGGAAACACGCCGAGCGGCTGCATCCCGATCCCGAAGTGGAACAGGCCTTGCAGAAAGCGGAGCGAGACAAAACCGAGGAAGAATCTTTCCGGGAAGGCGAAACGGCGCATTTTTCCGTGAAGTACTACGGCGGCGCAGCGCCTGACCTTGCCCGCGGGATTCTGCGCGCTCTCGAAGCCGACTATAACGATATTGAAGCTCAGTTGAACTACACGCCTCCCGAACAGATCAGCGTGATCCTTTATACCGGGCAGGATTTTGCGGATATTACCCGCGCGCCGGGCTGGGTGGGAGCGCTGAACGATGGGCGCATCCGCATTCCCGTGCAGGGCCTCACGGACGTTACGCCCACACTCGCGCGTGTGCTGAAGCACGAACTTACGCACAGCTTCGTGGGACAGAAGTCGCATCAGCGCGCGCCGGCCTGGTTGCAGGAAGGCATCGCGCAATGGATGGAAGGGCGGCGCAGCACCGGAGTGGCCGGGGCGCTGGTGGACACGGTGGAAAAAGGCAACGCGCCACCGCTCAGCGCGCTGGAAGGTTCATGGATGGGCTTGTCCGGCAACAGCGCGGCGTTCGCTTATGCGTGGGCGCTGGCGGTAGTGGAGGGAATGATTGATGCGGGCGGGATCACGGATATTACGCGGCTGCTCGATCGCATCGCCACCGGGCCATCGACGGAAGCGGCCCTGAAGGAAACGGTACGGCTCGATTATTCCGATTTGCAGCAGCAGACGCTCACCTATTTGCGCCGCGCCTACGTGCGGTAAGCGGGTGTGGGGCCGAAGCCACTACGGCAAATGCTTAAGAACCTCGATTGTCTGGTCAGCATTCTTCGCCACTATGGGATCCTTTGATCCTCTTCTCACATCGGCCACGTAGCGAACTGCACTTTCGACGTCGAGCCATAGGCCGGTGACGGGGTCTTCGATCTTCCACTCGTATGTTCGTTCTGCGGTCGATTCGTTTGGTCTGCTCTGAAGGTGCGTGTCTGCAAAAATAAGATGATAAAGCGTCGCGGTCTTCAAAAGTCGTGGATCGGGAGCGTGATAGCGGAGCATGGAATCGATCGTCCCCAAATCCATATATCCGTGGTAAATGACCGCCTTGTTCGCACGAATGGCGATTTCGTCTACTGAATAATCCTTTGAGATTACGACGACAATTCTTTTCTTGGGCACTGCAACCGGCCGCACAAAAAACAAAGCATTCGCCTTCTCCCAACCGTCCGGGGTTAGGCGTCCGCCATTCGTTTCCATTTCAAGAAATCCCTTTACGACCGTTACAGGAGACTCTCGTTTAGGCGGAGAGGACTGTTCGCCCAAAACGAGCGTAGAAAGCAGTGTGAGGCTTAATCCGAACAGAAGCACGCTCCGTAGAAAGCAAGCGATACTTTTCATAATGTGGCCAGCAGGCCGGCGATGAGGGCGGCGCGTTCCGGCAGCTTGCGGATCACCACGTGCTCGTGAGGTGTATGCGCGCCGTCGCCGAGGGCGCCCAGGCCATCAAGCGTGGGCAAGCCGATCGCGCCGGTAAAATTTCCATCCGAGCCGCCGCCTGTAGAAGCTTCCCCTAGCTTGAGCCCCATTTCAGCCGACAGCGATTGCGCCTGGCGAAAAAGCGCCCCGACCGCCGGGGTGCGTTCGAGCGGAGGACGATTCACACCGCCGCGCACTTCCAAGCGCGCGCCTTTCAAGATTGGGCGCAGCGCATGCAGCTTGCGTTCGATGCCTCGCGCATCTGCGAGCCGCGCGAGGCGAATATCGATTTCCGCGCGTGCCTGCTCCGGAACAACATTCGAGACTGTGCCGCCGCTGACAACGGTCGCCTGCACCGTGATGCCCCGCCGGGGATCGTTCATCTTCGTCAGCCGCGCGATTTGCAGCGCCAGCTCGTGCACCGCGTTCACGCCATCCTGCGGATTGATTCCGGCATGGGCGGCTCGACCGGTAACGATCAGCTCAGCGTGGCCCACGCCTTTGCGCGAAGTTTTCAATCGTCCTTCGGCGCCGAAGGAAGGCTCGAGCACCAGCACCGCGTCGCTTTGCCGCGCTTCCTTCTCGATGATCGCCCGCGAGGTAGAGCTGCCAATCTCTTCATCCGACGTCCACAAAAATACGAAGCGCTTGCGCGGCTGAATTTTGGCTGCTTTCAATGCGTCGAAGGCGAAAAGCGCCAGCACCAGACCGCCTTTCATGTCGAAGGCTCCGGGACCCCAAGCGCGCCCTGCGGAAACGCGGAAAGGCATTTTCGCAAGAGTGCCGACCGGATATACGGTGTCGAAATGGCCCAGTACCAGGATTTGTCCGTCGGACTTTTTTCCACCGAGCCAAACTTCGGCGCGCACATGGTTGCCGCGTTTCGATTGCCGCAAGATTCTTATGGTCGCGCCGCGGTTGCGCCATTCGCGCGCGACGAGTTCGCCCATGGCGTCCACGGCGTACTTGTCATTACTTGGCGATTCGCATTTCACGGATCGTTCAAGCAGACGCACCATTTCGTCCCGGAGCGGCTTCAATTCGCGGACAAGCCGGCGCATGATTCCTGAACCGGCTGCAATGGAACGAAATTCGGCAGACACTGCCACGATAGACCCTGATTTCCTCGGCGATACGTTACCATGACCTTTCTTCCGTCCACTGTGACAGAGGGGACAATTTTGTGCCAAACACATCAGTTAAATGGCTTTCTGCACCGCGCAATCTCTGTTAACATATTGTTTCAAGATCACGTTTCCGATTACATCGAAAATTTCAGAGTGTGGAGTAGCGTCAATGGCAATGGCATGTGAACTCTGCGGCAAGAAACCGAGCTACGGCAACACCATCAGCCACGCTCATAATGTGACCCGCCGCCGCTGGAATCCCAATCTGCGCCGCGTAAGAGCGGTAGTCGATGG
>DASZMG010000131.1:0-6192 GCA_035551975.1 Candidatus Acidiferrales bacterium
TCGGGTTAGCATGCGCCGTTTCCGTAACGTGCGCCGTAGTCACGGTCGCATGGGGAAGCGCTTCGATGGTGTGGGCCGCTACCTGAGTCATATGCTCCTCCGCGTTTTCGTCTTGGCCGCGACGAGGCGGCTCGATGACAAAGATATCGGCAGGGCGGCGAAAAACTGGTGCGGTGGGTCACCGCGCAGTGTGACGAGGCTCACGATTTTGGTGCGGCCAAAATGGCGCAGCAGAGCGACTGGGCGAGTGGGAATTGCTGTACGCTGAGCGCGTATCATTTTGAAGTAGGGTAGAAGCAGGGTGCTTAGATGGGTCAGGTTGGGAGTCAGATAGGGCGGAAGCGGCGGTGAGTGCCTGCAAGCTAGCTCATAAATACTTGAACTCCGAGAGGCAAGTTCCTTCAGGGGCTAAAGCCCAATGCAACCCGAGGCTTATTTGTCGGAGCTGAAGCTCCGACCCCCTAAACTGCTTTTATGAGACGACTGGTAAAACGAATTGCACGAGGCCTCCGGACAGGAGATGGACATGGCACTAACACTCGCACAGGTGGATGCGTTCACCGAGAAGCCGTTCGCCGGGAATCCGGCGGCGGTGTGTCTGTTGCGCGAACCGCGCGGGGCGGAGTGGATGCAGCTCGTGGCGCGTGAGATGAACTTATCGGAGACGGCATTTCTGGGTGCACGCACGGATGGATTCGACTTGCGCTGGTTTCATCGCTTTAGCCGATGCAGCGGTGTTCGGACCGAGATCTTTCTGGTAGACCACGCCATCCTGACCCACAATGAAGGTCATCACGCCCGAGGAACGATAGTCAGCGGGAAAGGCGATGAAAGCGAAGCCGCCGGTCATCTTGCCGCCGCTGATATAGCTCTTCGCACCACCAGGAGCGTCTTTTCCCTGGCCGATGAGCGCATGGTAGAGATAGCCGTGGAACGGTGTCGGCTCGGTGTTTCGGGCAGAAGCATAACCCTCGGCAACGGCTGACGCCAGCAGAGGGCCAATCGGGCTTCTGGGCTGGCCGGATGCGGTGGGCCAGTACAGGCCATTTTTCTGGCCGTTGTCGCTGAAGATTTTCCGGGCGTACACCTGATGCTGCGCGGAATAATATTCTTTTTGCGCGGCGACCAGTTGCTGGCAAACGCGGATAGTGGACATCTCGTTCTGGCCAAGACGGCGGTACAGGATTTCCTTCTTGGCGTCGGTGGTGTCGAAATACCAGGTCTTGCCTTTGTTTAAGAGAGGTATCGGCGTGGGCCAGTTTTCCGCGCCGATGTACAAGGTGGTGGTGGCGTCCGGTTCCTTCACGAAGCGATGCATCATCTGATACTTCTGCACGAAATCCTGGCGGTCGTGAGCGTCCTGAATGTCATCGCCGGAATCGACAATTTCCTTGGCGCCCGGGCCGAGGATATCGAGCAGCGCTTTCTGGTCATTATTACGCGCAGCGTTGACCAGAGCTTTGCTCGCTTCCTCGGGCGATGAAAATGCTTTCTGGCCTTTCTCCTGCGCGAGAGAGCGCAAGGGCAAGGACGCCGAGAAAAGGATGGCGACCGCGGCCCACTTCAGAAAAGTGGCCGAAAAGACTAGCCGAAAGTCCCGCTTCATTCGCCGCATATAGCTTCTCTCCGTTTCTGAATCAGTGATCCATTTAGGAAGAAAAAGAACTGGTGGTTTAGAAGCGCTGTTAATAGTTAACGGCGACCACCGCCGCGTCCGCCGCCACCGTGGAATCCGCCGCCTCCGCCGCCCCCGCGGAAACCGCCGCCTCCGAAGCTGGAGCTTCCCCTGGAGGAATAGCTTCGAGCCTCTCCGCCGCGGGTGATGCCGTTGAACGCGCCGGAGCGCATGCCGCTTTGTCCACGGGGCTCAGTGTATCCGCGCGCCGCGCCCGTGTTTCCGTTGAATGGACGCGCCGTGGCACCAGGTGCATTGAAGACTCCGCGCCCGCCCTCGAAACCTCTGCCGGCTTCGGCGCCTCCGCGAAATTCGCCACGACCGGCGTTAAAGCCACCGCGAACTCCACCTCCGCGGTAAAAAGAGTTGCGGTTGTAAAAGGTGGTGCTGCGGGAGAAATAGCGGCCACGGTCAAAAATCGGGTAGTGGTGACCCCAATCGAATCCCCAATGGCCCCAGCCCCAACCGAAGCCGCCGAAAAATCCGATGCCGAAACCAGCTCCGAAAGAAAGATAGGGACCACCGAACCAGATACCGGGATACGGATACCATCCCGGCCAGGCGTAGATCGGCGCGCCGTAGACGAGCCACGGGTCGTATGCGGGGACATAGACTACGTCGGGATTCGTAGGCTGAATGACGACATCCGGACCCTCGTTTGAAACCGTCTGCTGCGGTGTGCTCTTCAGATTGCCGGCCTGCTCGGCGCGCTGGCGCATCACTTGCACGGCGGTCATCACGTCCTGCTGCTGGTTGTAATAGGCATCGCCGAGAGAAGAGGTCCAGGAAATGTTCTTATCCATATTTCCGAGCACGGACGGAAAGGCCGTAAGCGCCTTGACGCTCGGGTCCCAGGGCTGCTGGTCAACCGCCTGTCCAAGGGCCTGGCCCTTCAGGTCAGGATGAGCTTGTACCCAGCGATCGGCTTCGACGACCTGCTCGGGAAACGTCGCGGCGGCCAAAATCTGCGCAACAAGCGAATCGGGATACAGCGCGATCGGCGCTACCAATTGCTGCAACTGCTCGGGAGTCTGTTGCGCGTAGGGCGGAGCGGGCGGCGCCTGGCCCTGCGGAGGAGGTTGACTCTGTGCCGGGGCCTGAGTCGGCGGCGCCTGCGTAGGATAGCCCGGAGGCGCCTGCGTTTGCGGCGCTGCAGGAAGAGAGCGAGGCCAGGTAGCCAGCACGAGAAGCAAACAGGACACCGAAACCAATGACCGCTTGAAGTAGTGAGGCCATGAGAATTGTGCGGGGCGCCCGAAACTATACATGTCGTTGAACTCCCTCTTGGCCTTCATCGCCATCGGCCTTCACCACAATTAAGATGTACCAGGGGCCTTTATAGTTACCGAATTCACACTAAATTGAATAGTTTTTACTACAGGAAAAACCGGAGGCCATGCCGGGGTGCTACAGGGGTAAAAGCGGGAACATTCGAAATCCAGGGAATGAGAGTTCCCACGCCGCCGCGATTACCCAGATGGAATCAGGCGAAGGCGATCCAGCGCCCGGCGCCGACAATCCCAAACCAAAGCAGGAGGGAAAACGCTCCGGCCAGCTTGGCCGAAAGCGGGGTACCACCGGTTTCCCAACGGCTGACGCTGCGATAGGAAAAAGTGTGGAAGATGAGCGCGTTGGCGCCTGCGAGCACCATCATCACCATTTTCACGCGGAAGGCGTAGCTGGTGTAGCACTTGGTGGCTTCGGAGACGAACATCAGGCTGCCGGTAACGATCATGATGGTGGCGCCGATCCAAGCCCAGCGCAGAGTGGCCTGGGCCATTTCGGTGACGGGTTCCTCGCGCAGCATCAAGCCCATCAGGCGCAGGTCGAGAATAGACGTGGCGCCGACCAGCGCGACGATGCCGAACAGATGAAACATCTCGATCGCCGGGAAAACCCAAATGGAACGCGAAATAGCTGTGCCGACTTGGCTGGCCTCAAAAGCCTTGAACAGCGGCATGGGATCGTACATTTTCCTATCCTCCGTTGGATGAGCCAGGTGTCGTTGCGACAGATGTTGCTGCGCCAGGCTCCCGCTTATTCCTGAGACCCGGTAAAGCCAATCACGCGCGACATGGCCACAATTCCAAACCACAAGATGAGCGAAACAATGGCTGTCGTTTTTGCCGAAGCGGGCGTTTGGTCGCGCTGACCCCACTCGTCGACATGACGATAGGAAGTGATGTGAAACAGCAGAATGTTTACGCCGGCGCCGATCACCAGCAGCATCTTCACGCGGAAAGCAGTGTTGGTGTACATGTCTACCGCGTGCGCGGCGAAGAGAACGCACCCGGTGGCGAAATTGAGCCCGAAGCCGGCGGTAGCCCAAGGCAGGGTGAGGTCGGAAACGTTCGAGACGGAGCGGCCGCGAATCCACCAGCCCAGCATGCGTCCGTCGAGAATGCTGGTGCCGGTGACCAGCAGGATGAATCCGAAAATGTGCAGAACATACAGGGCTGGGAAAACATTGAAAGATTCCTTGACCCACACGGCCCAGCCGGTGGATTGCAACCAATGGCAGAAAGCGAGCATGTTCATCGTCCTCCGTCCGCTGGCAAAGAGTGTCGTGGATTACCAAAAGAACGGCTGTGATTGAAAGCACAGATAACTGTGAGGAGGATCACAAAATGATGTGGATGACGCAGGGAAAGTGGATGACAAAGGAAATGGGTGCGCCGCAAACTCCGCCAGGCGCGAGAATGGCGTGGCTAAGAGTCTAGGTGGGAAGGCGAACGTCGACGTCAAAGCCTTCGAGAACGGGGCGCACGCGGCGGATCACTTCGCTGGCCCAGAGTTTTTCACTAAGCAGCACCAGTGAGCCATCCTCAAAATTGCAGACCCCGCAGAAAAAATAATTGCGATAGGCTTTGTGGTAAGCGTCCACACCGCGCTTGGAGAGATCGCCTTCAAGAGCGGCATCACCCGATTCGGCCAACTCGCCGGCACGCGCGCCGAAGGTTTCCTTCTGGAACCGGTCGATCAAGGTTTCCAGTTGTGGAAGCTCGGGAGCGGGAATTACGATGCAACGCTGCGCGGCTTCGCGGAAGGCGATCTGGTGATTGCGGCAGTACTCGCGAAGGCGGTCGAGATGGCTGAAGAAATCAAGGGCCCACTGCTCTTTGCCTGATGTGGCCCATAGGACGCGGCTCCAGATGCGTGCGGCATCATTGCCGCGCACCGGTTCGCGGTTTTCATCGTTTTCGGTTAATTCCAAGCCCACGGAGCGCAGGTCCGGACCGAGATCGAGCGGTTCGATTTCGAGCAGGTACACGCGTCAGGGCTCCATATCCAGACCGGCAGGAAAACGATTTTTGAAATCGGGAGATTGCTTGCGCACTTCGAGCCATTCGAAGAAAGCGCCCGGAGTTTCGAGCCAGACGGCGAACCACTGGGCGATCTCTTTTTTTTCGTCGCGCTTCTTTTCGTCCACTTTATGGTTGTGCGCAATCATTTCCGCGCGGCGGCGGCCGAGGCGAGCCACTTCGAGGACGCGCTCGACGGCGGCATGCTCGTGCGCGCCCTGAAATTTGCGGAAGAGCTCGTCCAGGCGGATCAGAGACATTTCCGCGTCTTCGAGAGTGGAAAAATGGAGGAGGTCGGCAAACTCCTCTTCATATTTTCCTCCGGTATCGGAGCGGGTCGAGGCAATGACGCGGAGTCCCGCTTCTTCGAGCACGGTGACGATGTAGTCGGGCGAAGTTTTGCCGCGCTCGCCGAGGTGCGCGATGAGTTGCCGCCGGATCTGCTCGATTTCCGCAGGAGTAAAGCGCGGCTTGGCCAAATCGCGGGCGGCGGCGAGAATCAGTTCTTTTTTTGTGGCGGCTTCCTTGGCGGAAGCGGCGCTTGCCTCATGAGAAGTCAAGAAAACCTCGTTTATTCCGGAGTATTCGAAGGAACACCCTGCGCGGCATCGTCGTTCAGCATGCGGCGCAGGCGCGCAACATTACGATTATGCTCCTGAAGGGTCTTGCTGAAGAAATGCCCGCCGTGATCGTTAGCGACGAAATAGAGGTAGTCGCTGGGTTCCGGCGCGAGCGCGGCTTTCAGCGAGGCTTCGCCGGGATTCGCGATGGGGCCGGGCGGAAGGCCGCGATGCTGGTAGGTGTTGTAAGGCGAATCGACGCTGAGATCGGCATGTTTTACATCGCCCTCGGCACGTCCCTTGAGCAAGAGAGCATATTGAATGGTGGCGTCGCATTGCAGCGGGATATCCTTGCGCAGCCGGTTGTAGAAAACACTAGCGACTAGAGGACGCTCCTGGCCATTAGGCGTTTCGCGCTCGACCAGGGAAGCGACCGTGACGGCATCTTCGGGTGTAATGTCCAAGGGAAGCTGCGGGAAGCGAGGAACCTGGAGAGTTTCCCAGATCGCGCGGAAATGCCGGACCATGGTCGCGGCCACTTGTTTGCAGGTAGTGTGGCGCGTGAACTGATAGGTGGAAGGGAACAGGAAACCTTCGAGAGTTTTGGCGTGGGGAGCGAGATCGGAAATCAGGGATGTGTCATGGGCGGCAGCGA
>DASZMG010000132.1:0-13325 GCA_035551975.1 Candidatus Acidiferrales bacterium
TAACCAGTACGATCGACCGAGACCCGAGACGAGGTCATTTGATTTTTACACGTTTCATCGTAAGGTAGCGTTCGTTCGCCGCGGTTCGAATTTCGCTTCAAGAGCAGGGGCAAGAATGAGGGCTATTCGCGTAAAAGAATTCGGCGGTGCTGAGGTGTTGCGTCTCGAGGAAATTCCCGAGCCGGTAGCGGGCAAGGGTCAAGTGGTTGTGCGCATCAAAGCGGCTGGCGTTAATCCGGTGGACACGTACATCCGTGCGGGAATATATCCACGAAAGCCGCAGCTGCCCTATACGCCCGGAGCGGATGGCGCTGGAGTCGTTGAGTCCGTGGGCGAAGGAGTGACGCGGCTGAAAATAGGGGACCGTGTCTATGTGGGCGGCGGGTTCACCGGCACGTATGCCGAGCTCGCGCTTTTCGACGAATGGTCTGCGTGGCCGCTGCCTCCAGGCGTTTCCTTTTCGCAAGGTGCGGCAGTGAATGTGCCTTATGTGACTGCGTTTCGTGGACTTTTCCAACGTGCGCATGCACTCGGCGGCGAAACGGTGTTGGTGCATGGCGCCAGTGGAGGCGTAGGCATCGCAGCAGTGCAGCTCGCGCGAGCAGCCGGTCTTCGTGTAGTCGGTTCGGCGGGTACGGAACGAGGACGCAAGCTGGTGGCGGATGAAGGCGCGCACGTGGTTCTGGACCACACCGCGCCGGACCATTTCGAGAAGGCCATGGCGCAGACGAACGGCCGCGGCTATGACGTGATTCTTGAAATGCTTGCAAACGTGAATCTCGGCAAAGATCTGCCGTTGCTGGCGATGTATGGGCGGGTGGTGATCATCGGCAGCCGCGGAACGGTGGAGTTGAATCCCCGCGACGCTATGGGCAAGGATGCGAACATTCTTGGCGTGGCACTCCCCAACATTAAACCCGACGAGCTGATCGCCATCCATTCGGCCATAGCCGCCGGTCTCGAAGACAAAACCCTGCGCCCGGTGGTGGGACAGGAAATCCCGCTGCCCGAAGCGCCACGCGCGCATGCGGAGGTACTCGCGCCAGGATCGTACGGCAAGATCGTTTTGATTCCTTAACTCAAGCCCGAAAGGAGAAACATCATGGAGCGAACGGCATCAGCAGTGTGGAACGGGGCTCTGCGCGACGGCAAAGGCGCTATCTCGACACAAAGCGGCGTGCTTTGCGAGACGCCGTATTCGTTCGTCACACGCTTCGAAAATGCGAAAGGGACTAACCCAGAGGAGTTGATTGCCGCGGCTCACGCCGGCTGCTTCACGATGGCGCTCGCGGCTCAACTGGGCACCATGCAATTCACTCCGGAGCAGCTTCGCACCACAGCGACCGTGACTCTTGAGAAGCTTGAAGCGGGGTGGACCATCTCGAAAGTGCACCTGGACGTGACCGCGCGGCTTCGCGGCATCTCCGCCGCGGCATTTGAAGCGGCTGCCACGGGCGCGAAGGAGAATTGCCCGGTATCGCGCTTGCTGAAGGCCGACATCAGCATGACGGCGCACCTCGAGCAAGCCGCATGATTTTACCGGCCGTTTTCGGCCTGCTGCTCATTCTCTCCGTGCTGTGGGAAGCGTTCGAGACGGTGGTCCTGCCGCGTCGGGTAACGCGCAGGCTTCGGCTAACGGTACTTTTCTACCGAGGCACTTGGCCGCCGTGGCGCGCACTGGCCCGCAGCTTTCGCAACGCGAAGAGGCGCGAGTCTTTTCTTGGCTACTACGGCCCGCTGTCGCTTTTATTTTTATTTATTTTTTGGGCGGCGCTGCTGATCCTGGGCTTCGGGCTGCTTATTTACAGCGTTTCCCTCCCAGATGCAACCCATCCGAATTTCGACACGTGCTTCTATCTGAGCGGTACCACGTTTTTCACGCTGGGGCTGGGCGACGTTACGCCGCATACGAGCTTCGAACGCATTCTGGCAGTGATCGAGAGCGGGCTGGGGTTTGGATTCCTGGCGCTGGTGCTCAGCTATTTGCCGGTGATCTATCAAGCCTTTTCGCGGCGCGAGGTGAACATTGTGTTGCTGGATGCGCGCGCCGGTTCACCGCCTACTGTGGGCGAACTCTTGCGACGCCACGCCAGACCGCAGCAGTTGGAGGAGTTGCAGAAGCTTCTGACGGAGTGGGAACGCTGGGCCGCTGAGATTCTGGAAAGCCACGTTTCCTATCCTGTAGTGAGCTATTTCCGGTCACAGCACAACAACGAATCGTGGCTCGGAGCGCTGGCCATGATCCTTGATGCAAGCGCATTGCTGATCGCGTCGAGCGATGCCGGCTGCGCGCGGCAAGCGAAACTGACCTTCGCCATGTGCCGCCACACTGTGGTGGATCTGGCGCAGATTTTCTACGCGGCGCCCCGCAATTCCGATTCAGTGCGGCTACCGGCCGCGGACTTTGAACGGCTGCGAAAGCTGACCACGAAATCGGGCCTGCGCTTTGCCGAGACTCCGGAATCCGTGGCCAAATTCGAAGAGCTGCGGCAGATGTATGAGCCGTATCTATTAGCTCTGGCCGCGCACTTGTACGTAGAACTTCCGCCCTGGGTGCTGGCGAATGAAGTCACCGACAACTGGCGCACTAGCGCCTGGGGCCGCATTTCCGGCTTGAACGCGGCCTCAGAAGCCCAGCCGGCCATCGACGATCACTAAAAATTACGCTGCGATTCACACCGCCACGGTGGTCCAAAGAGGTCCAAATTGGTGTTTTTCGGCGCCTTTCACCGTGCGCACCGCAGCCGCTTCGCCCAAAAATCCCATGTTATAATTTTTGTTAGAGCAGCCCCTAAAAGCTTTTTATGTGGCTCGGAGAAACGGCATGAGTGTGGCGAAGACGGAGAAGATCTGGCACAACGGAAAATTCATTAGCTGGGACGACGCGAAGATTCATGTCATGTGCCACGTTGTAAATTACGGCTCGGGCGTGTTTGAAGGCGTGCGCTGCTATCACACCGAACAGGGCCCGGCTATTTTCCGACTTCGCGAGCACATGCAGCGTCTGCTGAACTCGGCGCACATCTATCGCATGGATCCATCGTTCAGCCTAGACGATCTTTGCAAAGGTGCGCTCGACTTGGTGCAGGCGAACAAACTGGAAGCGTGCTACGTGCGGCCGATTGTATTTCGCGGCTACGGAGACGTGGGCGTCGACCCCATGGGTTGTCCGGTGGAAGTCTACATGGCCTGCTGGGAGTGGGGAAAATATCTCGGCGATGAAGCGATTAAATCCGGCATCGACGTGTGCGTGAGCTCCTGGAACCGCCCAGCACCCAACACCCTGCCGCAAATGGCCAAAGCGGTGGCGAATTACATGAATTCGCAACTGATCCGCATGGAAGCAAAGGCCAATGGCTACGCAGAGGGTATCGCGTTGGACGTGAATGGACACGTCAGCGAAGGTTCGGGCGAGAACATTTTTGTGGTCTCGCATGGCGTAGTGGCCATGCCGCCATTCGCGAATTCCGCGCTTCCCGGCATCACCCGGGACTCTGTGATCACCATCTGCCGCGATCTGGGCATTCCAGTGGTTGAACAGACCATCCCGCGCGAGGCGCTCTACATCGCAGATGAAGTTTTCTTTAGCGGCACGGCGGCTGAAATTACGCCTGTGCGCACGGTGGACCGCATTAAGGTCGGCGCGGGTTCGCGCGGCCCAGTGACCAAGCGCATCCAGGAAGAGTTTTTCGCGCTGGTCACCGGCAAGAAACCGGATCGTCACAACTGGCTTTCGCCGGTGGGTGCGCCGGCTCCGGCTTTGCGCTAAGGATTCTTCTCGGCTGTGCTGTGCTGTGCTGTGCTGTGTTGCGTTAATAATGATGAGACGTGGCGGCGCACTCTTGGTGGTCATGGCCTTTGCCGGCTGCGCTTTTACTTGCGCCGGCCAAAAGGCCACGTACGTTACACTTCCAGCCGAGCAACGGACAACGGTTCGCGTAGGTCAGTTGTGCTTCATCGCCATACCAGGCGACTACCACTACTCGATTGGCAAAGCGGGAGTAGCACTGACGGAAGTTCGCCGATCGAGCCGGAGATTCTCCTGCGCGCCGTAAAACCCGGCATGGAAACCATTATCCTCAGCCCTGACGTCCCGGATGACCACTGCGTCAGTTGTGCGACAGTGCACTACTTCGTGTCGGTTGTGCCGGAATCGAATCGGTAATGTCGCGCCCACAGATGCGGTTTTTGACTCGCCTTTTGTAATCCAGTAAAATCGCGCGCGTTTGCTATCGCGTCATGTGGCTCAGGCCGTACCTCACGGAGGATTTCTGTACAGTTTGCCGCAAAAACTTCTGGCGGAATTCATCGGAACTTTCACCGTAGTACTCATCACGCTTGGATCGATTTGCGCCGATCAGTATCTGCGCGCCGCGAGTTTGACTCACCTGGGAATACTGGCCGAGGCGACGGCGTATGGCATTGCGACGGCGGTGATGATGGCGGCACTGGAGCAAGTATCCGGAGCGCATCTCAATCCCGCGATCACCGTCGGATTCTGGGTGACCAGGCGCATGGGAACACCGCAAGCGGTTTTGTATTGCGTCGTTCAGCTCGTGGGCGCGATTGTAGCCGCTTATATTCTGGCGATGCTTCTGCCTGAATCAATCTGGCGGCCCGTGGCACTCGGCGCAACCGATCTGGCCACCGATTTCACCCGCATGCAGGCAATGCTGCTCGAAGGCGTGGGGACGTTTTTCGTGGTATTCGTTTTCTTCGCGTGCGCACAGCAGCCCAGCGAGTCCACTTCACCTTACGGCGCGCCATACGCCGGAATTGGCGTTGGGCTCACCATCGCGGCGGTCGTGCTCTTTCTGCAGCCTTTCACCGGCGCTTCGATGAACCCGGCACGCAGCTTTGGGCCAGCCCTGGTGGCACACCACTGGGTCAATCACGGCGTCTACTGGGTGGGGCCATTGTTCGGGGGAGTGATTGGCGCCTTCGTCTACGATCGTGTTTTCGGCGTTGAAAGAGGCCCGTAATCTCCAGCAGAAAGCGCCCAGCAATCCTACACGCCGGCCCATCTCGCGATGCACTCGGATGTGGTGCCGCTCGTGGCTAGGCGTTCGCGGCGGACTGCGCCATCTTGGCCATGCGCTTTTGCATTTCCTCAGGCGCAACGTCCTCGATGTGAGTGGCAATCGACCACATGTGACCAAACGGATCGACGATGCTGCCACTGCGATCTCCGTAGAATTGATTCTCTACCGGACGGGCGAGATGAGCGCCTGAGTCCACGGCGTTTTTCACCACCGTATCGACATCTCGAACGTATACGTGCAGGCTGCACGCGGTTCCACCGATTGTCTGCGGACTTCGCGCACCCATCTGCAGATGCTCGTCCGCCAGCATGACGATTGAGTCGCCAATCTCGATTTCGGCATGCATCACGCGGCCGTTCGGTCCCGGCATGCGCATCCGCTCGTTGGCTCCAAAAACTTTTTTATAGTAGTCGATCGCTTTCGCGGCGCCGTTAATGAATAGATAGGGCGTCACGCTGTGGTATCCCTGTGGAATCGGATTCACATTGGCCATTTGTCACCTCGATAAGAAGTGGATTCTCGAGACGTTAGTCGCGAGGGGTTGGGAGCTTCCAGCATTCTATACTCGATTTATTGCGAAAATGTGAAGCGGAAATTACAGATCAGAAAGGAAAACGCCCGCCTGCCGGCGGGCGTTTCGCGCACATGGTTAAACCATCCAGCGCTTTCAGCGCGGGGCGGTCTTTTCATTGTGCTTTTCGTTGTAGATTTGGCGGCTAGCATTGTTCTGCCGCTTATTGATGTTCTGGCGCTCTTGGGGAGTGAGCTTGCCCCCATTTGCAGCGCGATCGGCGGCCACGTGGCGATTGATGTTCTGCTCGTGGTTCTCGGCGCGAGCGGCTTCCGAAGGCGACATCTGCCCGCTATTCACGCCGTTCGCGATACGCTGCTGCTGGTTGTAGCGGCGCTGGCCCACTTCGGTGTTGCCGTACTGCTGTGTAGCGGCGTTGTGCTTATCATTGTAGATGGAACGGCTGACATTGTTCTGCTGCCGGTTCACCTGCTGGCGCTCCTGCGGCGTCAGTGTTCCGCCATTGGCCGCACGATCGTTGTGGATTTCGCCATTGACCCGGGCTTCGCGCGATTCCAGGTTCTTCGTTTCTCCCGGCGTTAGCTGACCCGAACCGATGCCTTGGGCGATGCGTCCCTGCTGATTGTAGCGGCGCCCATCGACGCGATCCATTGCCGCCGTGCCCGGAGTGCCATGATTGAAGGATTGAAGCTGGTTGCGATCGTGGCTCATGGCCTGTTCGTGTGAAATCTGGTTCGAGGTCGGCTGGAAGTGTTGCTCGCGTTCCGCGGCCATCTCTTCAGGACGCGGCTGTGCCACCACGCCTCCTTCGCCGTTGAAACTCGCCCGGCTAACGACCGTCGTGTTCAGCACGGTGCGGTTCAGGTAGACATTGCGCACCACCGCCGTATTCACGTCCATCACCGCCGTGTTGTAGCGAAACGCGCTGCCAGCCCACATGCCGCCCACAAAGCCTACGCCGGCATATCCGAATCCATAGTTAATCCCGCCGTAGAATCCCACATGCGGCCCCCAGTATCCCGGATGCCACCCGTATGCACCGCCGGCAAATCCCCAATACCCAGGCGTCCAAAGGACGCCGACGCGTGGTGGCATTACCCAAACTCCTGGCACCCAGTAATATCCAACAGGACCATAAGCCCAGTATCCCGGTGTCCACAAATAACCATCGCCGGGGCATGGCGGCTGCGCATAAACCGGCAGCGCAGGTGGCCCCACGTGCACCGAAATCCCTACCGCGATTTGAGCCGAGGCCGTAGGTGCGAATGCACTCCATGAGACCAAGGCAAACAGTATCGCAAGACAAGCGGCAACTTTTTTCAACATGAGCATATGATTCCTCCGAGTTCTTTATGACTACTATAAATCCACTGAATAGAACCCGGCCCCGGATGAAAACTCTCTATGCTTTTTCCGCAATGGTTCAGGGAGCGGAAGGCTTTTATTTTCTGTGGGGTTCTTGCTCCGGCAGCGCCGCCCGGTCGTCTATGTTGGCTCAGGACAGCGAATTGGCGGCGAAGCCAAGAAAGCGAAATCGCAAGCGGAAGGGCGAAAAACACCCCAGGTTGGAGCCTGAGCAAACATTGCGCTAAGTGAGGACAATTCGATCAGGTACTACAGGCTTTACCTGGGTTGAAACTATATTTCCGGGGTCTATAATTCGGAGAACTGGTCCCCGCCCTTCCAGTTCCAAAATATATCTATGCTTAAAAATGAAAAAAACGTGGATGCAAACGTCCAAATAGCGGACCGCCGCGTTCACCCGCGCGTGGCAATCCGGTCGGTCGCTTACGTCGAACTCGACGATGACAACGGCGGATTAATCCTCAATGTCAGCGAAGGCGGCATCAGCGTGCAGTCGGCGGAAATGATTGTCGGTGAAAGATTCTCCCGAATCCGTTTCCGACTGCCCAAGTCCGAGAACTGGATTGAAGCGGGCGGCAAACTAGTCTGGTTGGGAAAATCGAGAAAGGAAGCGGGCATTCAGTTTCTGGATTTGAGCGACGATGCTCGTCAGCACATTCAAACCTGGATCTATTCAGCTGCTTTCCGCCCGGGGCTTCCGATCGAGCAAGGCCATTTCAAAATTGTCTGGGAATCAGAAGATTCTGAGTTTCAAGCTTCTAAAACTCCCGCCAGCGAAGAGCCGGAAATCGCGTCGATGTTTCCCAGCGAAAAGGCGGTGCCTCCCACGCGCCGCTCAGCGCTCAATGTCAATCTGAATGATACCCCGCCGCTGGAGTTAGGAATTGCCCCGGGCCCAGTTAAGCGGCCGGTTTTGCCATCGGAATCAAAGATCTCGCAGCAGTCGTCAGTGACTGATCCTGTGACAACGACTCCTCCGGTGCATAGCAGTCCGAAGGAAACGCGGGAGCCAGCTTTCAGGAATCGAACTCCATATAATTATCCAGCGGCTCCCGGAGGATACAGAGACCCATTCGCATCCATTGCCGCAGATCGCGCCGTGATTGCCCCGCCGCCGGACGTTCCCGTCCCGCCACCGGAGCTTTCCGTTTTCGGTGACGCACACGCGGCGGACACGTCGGCCTTCGCCTTGCGCAACCATTACCGCGGATTGGGATACAATCCGCAACCTTTTGAGGAGCCCAGCGGAAAGGGCTGGTACATAGCAGGAGCAATTCTGTTGCTGCTCCTTGGAGTGGGCACGGTGCTCGCGATTGGCCCGGCTAATGTGAAATCATTGTTGGCGCAACATATTCCGTCATCGATATATTCTTCGAATCCCGCGCCTCCTCCACCCGCAAATGCAACCGACAAGAACACAGATGCGTCGCCTTCCACGCCTTCTTCATCTGTCCCGTTCGAAGATTCACCGTTGGGTACCACTGCCGAGAGGCCCATAGTAAATCCCGGAATCAGCACTCCTACCGCAACTCAGCCAGCGGCCAATGCGCAGCCTACGCATCCAAACGCTCAAGCACCCTCTGCTGGAAGTTCCGGAGAAGCTTCCGCTTCCGCGCCAACTGAGCGCACGGACACGAGCACAACGAACAACGATTTGCAGCGAAGGAGTGATCCGCAGCGAAATAATGATTCCCAGCTATCAGATTCACAGGTAGCTGATTCCCACCGATCCGGTGCCCCGCTATCCGATCAAGGGTCCGATGAAGATGCCACCGAGATCACTCGACGTTTTCAGATGGAGCATTCCAGTTCAAATCCCACTAGCGTAGCCCCGCCAAATGGCAATTTCTCGTCTTCGACCTTGGCGCCCCCCGTTACTTCTGTGGCACAAAACCCGGTGCGCACCGTTCGAAATGACCGCACATTTGACGCGTATGCTGAAGCCGCGCCTGCTTCTCCGCCGTCAGCCACAACTGCACCTGCTCCGGCAAACACTCCGTTTCAGGCGCCTGCTCCGTCGGCTGGAACGGTAGCGGTCAGCTCGCATTTCTCTTCGCTACGCGGCGAAGACCCGCAAACGACAATGGCCAGACAAGGTTTGGCCGTTGGTCAACTCATCTCAATTCATCAGCCGGTCTATCCCGTTGAAGCGGAGCGCGCACGTGTGGAAGGTACAGTTCAGTTGCGACTTACCATCGATCAGACTGGGAAAGTGGAAATTGTCCATGCCATCGGCGGCCCACCCATCCTGGTTCCCGCCGCAATCGAAGCAGTGAGGCAGTGGCGCTATGCGCCTACAACCGTCGAAGGGCGCGCGGTGGAAAGCGTCGACGACGTGAATGTGGTCTTTCGATTGGCTAATTCAGCGTCATCGTCCCGGTAAACCGCAGCAAGGGTACAAATTGAAGGTTTTGGAGGAATTATGTGCTATTCCGATAAGTTCAAAGCTAAGACGGACCACGGTTTCAAAGAGAGCTGCGCTTTATCAAACGACTTGATCGGTTTGAGTGGCGCCCCGCCAACTCCCTTCCATCGCTCTTCGGTTGAATCGACAATTGTCCGCCACACACCCGCTGGCAAGGGCAACTCGATCAACTGCTCTTCGCTGCCAAAGTAAAAGACCAAGGCAACCTGACTGCTCCCCGCCCATCTGCGCACGAAAATTGCTTTACCATCGGCCGGGCGCGAAACTTCCTGTGACTTCTTGTCGAGTTTTGCTAGCGCGGGTATTTCGCGGCGAAAGCGAAGTAGCTCGCGATAAAACTCCAGCAATGCTCGATGCTCGCCCTCCTCCCGCGACTCCCAACTCAGCTTGGAATCGAGGAATGTTTTCTCGCCCTGCGGATCGAGCAACTCGCCGGCCCACTCGAAGCTTGAAAATTCCTCGCCGCGCCCCTTGCGTACCGCCTCTATGATTGAAGGATCGCTGTGACTCACGAAATACTGAAAGGGCGCCTTCTCGCCGTACTCATCACCCATAAAAAGAAGTGGAACGTAGGGTGAGAGCAGCACCGCTGCGGCGGCCAGCTTCAACTGCTCAAAGGTGGCGACTGCTGTCAACCGATCGCCCACTTTGCGGTTGCCGACTTGGTCGTGGTTCTGAGAAAAGACAACCAGGTTTTGGCCGGTCAGATCGTGCGACGAATTGCCGTAGCGCCGCTTACGGAACACGGAATATCGGCCGTCGTAGACGAATCCATCGCGAAAAGCCTTCTCCAGATCCGGCACACCCACAAAATCGGCGTAATAGCCCTCTTTTTCGCTGGTAAAGGCGGTGCGCAAGGAATGGTGGAAATCATCGTTCCATTGACTGTCAAGCGCCCAGCCGCCACGATCGAGTGGTGTCACCACTTTTTTGTCGTTGCGGTTGCTTTCTGCGATGATCTGCACTTCCCTCCCAAGTTCCTTCGCGCGCTGGTGACACGCTTCGCCAAGCTCCTGAATGAAGGGTCGCGCCGAGGGATCGATAATGGCGTGGATGGCATCGAGGCGCAGACCGTCCATATGGAACTCGGTAATCCAACGCAGCGCATTCTCGATAAAATACCGCCGAACTTCGTCGCTATGCTCCTGCTCAAAATTGAGCGCCGCGCCCCACGGCGTTTTGTACGTTTCGGTGAAATAAAATCCGAATTCGCCAGCGTAATTGCCCTCCGGGCCTAGATGGTTGTAGACCACGTCGAGCACTGCGGCGATTCCGTGTGCATGGCAGGCGTTCACCAAGCGCTTCAAGCCGTGCGGGCCACCGTACGAATTCTGCACCGCAAACGGATAGACCCCGTCGTATCCCCAGTTGCGGTCGCCGGGAAACTGCGCCACCGGCATAATTTCCAGCGCGGTGATGCCCAGTGCCTTTAGCTCCGCAATCCGCGGGATAATCGCGTCAAAGGTGCCCTCAGCGCTGAAAGTCCCGACGTGCAGTTCATAGAGAACGTAGTCGCGAAGAGGAAGGCCGCGCCAGCCTGTATCCGCCCAGTCAAATCGACGCTCGATTATCTGCGACGGCCCATGCACGCCGTGTGGTTGAAACGCGGATGCCGGGTCGGGATGCTCCTTTTTTCCATTCAGCCGGTATCGATATAAAGCGCTTGGCGGTATGTTCGGTAGATCCGCCCGGAAATATCCTTTGTCACAGGACTGCATAGGCACGATGCGCTCGTCGGGCTCAAGAATATGAACATCTACGTTCTGTACTCTTGGCGCCCACACGAGAAAACTGCATGAATTCTGGTCTGAGCGCGTCGCGCCCAAGGGCACGTTCGTGGTGATCAGCAAGTGACTACGCCTTCTTTATCCAGCGCGAGCGCTTGGCCGCACTCGCCCGTTCTATTGCGCCAGCAGTCGTGAGATTCCGGCCAGCGGAATGGCCACCCAGGTGGGACGATTGTTCAGCTCATACCCGAGCTCATAGACGGCTTTTTCAAGCAGGTGGCCGCGCAACAACGCGGAGATTTCCTCGCGGCTGGGAGGCAGGAAGGAACCCGACTGTGCGTTAGCAAAATACGACTTCAGAAAACGAAATGTAACCCAGGAATACCAGTTCTCTGCCCAGCTATTGACCTTGGGCAAGTCTTTTCTCAGCCGGGACGCCTCATCGCCCGGCGCCAGCAGGTGTGCGAACGCAGCGTAGTGAAAGGAGCGGACCATCCCGGCCACGTCCTGCAGCGGCGATCGCTTCATGCGGCGCTCGGAGAGAGGACGCGCCGGTTCGCCTTCGAAATCGATAATCACGAAGTCCGCGCCGGTGTAAAGCACCTGTCCCAAATGGTAGTCACCATGAATTCGCGTACGCATGCCGCCGCGCACCTTCGTGATCGACTGAAATTCCTGCAAAATTCTCGGCTGCGCGTTAATGATCACTTCCGCCTGCGCGCGAAGATCGTCCGGCAGATCGGCGCGTTTCTGGCGCAAGAGGCCTAAAGTACGTTCGGTGAGTGCGCGAGTGGAGCGCTCGAACTCCTGCTGAAAGTCGCCGCTGTAAGGCTCGGGCGCAAACGCCGGATCTGAGGAATCCGAAGCAAGCGCGAGATGCAGCTCCGCCGTACGGCGTCCGAGTTGCCGCACCCGACTGAGATAGGGGCCGATCAAGTCAGAGGCGATCACCGGCAGGTCCTGATCAAATTCCAGCATGGTTTCAGCGGCGACGGCGGTGGGAACGATAAACGTTTCGGGTAATTTCGCCACTTCATCCCAAAACGACGCAACCGATTCCAAGGTGAATCGCCACGCGTCACTATGATTCGGCACAAACCCTTGCAGCACCGCAAGTGTGGACGATTCGCCCCCCTCCGGCCGATATTCGATGGAGCCAGCTACCGGCGGCACGCCGTTAAAATGGGCCTTCTCGGTTAGGAACAAGCCGATCTCCAAGTCGGGATTAATGCCCTGCTCAACGCGCCGGAAGAACTTCAGGATCAGGCTGTCACCGTAAATAATCGAGCTGTTGCTTTGCTCCGCGCTGCCCGCCCTGGGAATTAATGGGCCTTTCGAAGCGCGAATTTCCTGAAATACTTGCGTATAGGACGCGCGAATATCACCCTTGCTCCCGTGGGACACGAGCTGCACCTCGATTGCATCAAGCAGCCAGCGCAGGAACTTGTCGTTTTGCAACGCGTCAGCGAGGAACAATTGCTGATTGCGGTCAGCGGTCTGAACCCGAATCAAGCCGTCCGCTCCGACGTCGTGCGCTGCGTCAGGCGCAGACACGAATAAGGGCAGAACGTAGGTCTCACCCGTTCCAATGTCGTACTCCACACGGGCCAACGCCACGAATGCTTCGAGCTCGCCAGTCTGCAGTGGAATCAAATCAACCAGCTCGACGGAATGAATGCGTCGCGCCTTTCCGCCATACCAGCGCTTGCCCGCCAGGAATGCGGGCAGTTCCATCGGCAGCCGCGGCCGAAGCTGTTCGAAAAGGGACATACGCTTTTCCGTGCCAGGCGCGGTCATCGGAGTCTCCTTTGATACTTTTCCGTTGGGGCCCACCAGAAGAAATCGTTCGCAGCCACGCCTCACTTTACATCAGCGATTGCGAGATGCAGCCGCAAAAGAGAGGTATAGGATACGAAGCTGCCGCTTTTACAGGATTTTCACCGCGGCTCTACAACTCATTCTACAGAGGAGAAGGCTCCTCTTCCTTCTCTCGCTCGCTGTCTTTCCCGCCGAAATAGCGCTCCAGGGTTTGGCGTGCAAGGTCCCGGCCACCTAGTCCGAAGGCGATGGCCACCGCGAACATCACCGCGCCAAAAGCGATTGAAAAGGCGGAGACTACAGTTTGGCGCGCCAGTCCAACCTGCTCCAGTGCCATGGAAACAGCAAGAATGGAGATTACGAACCGCACCAATCCGCTCCATAAACGCGGAGAGCGATAGCCCGCATTCACCGCC
>DASZMG010000133.1:0-16383 GCA_035551975.1 Candidatus Acidiferrales bacterium
GGCCTGATCACCTCGAATGTGGACAACGACGCCGGCGGGATCACCACCTACACCGTCGCCGGTGCGCAGTTCGGCTACACCTTGTTGTGGTCGTTGATTCCCATGACTATCGCGCTGTACGTCAGTGAGGAAATGTGCGCGCGCATGGGTGTGGTCACCGGCAAAGGCCTTTCCGACCTGATCCGTGAGGAATTTGGGTTTCGCTCCACGTTTTTCGTGATGCTGGCGGCGCTCGCCGTCGACTTGGGCAACACTGTGGCGGAATTTGCCGGCGTGGCCGCCGCCATGCAAATTTTCGGGGTCAGCAAATACATCTCCGTGCCTCTGGCGGGGCTCACCGTGTGGTTCCTGGTCGTTCGCGGTAGCGCGAGACAAGTGGAGAAAATCTTCCTGGTGGCTTGCGGCTTTTATATCACTTACGTGGTCTCGGCCATCCTGGCCAAGCCGGATTGGTTGCTGGCTGCTAAGGAAACGGCCTTGCCGACGCTGCATCTCAACTCCAGCTACCTGCTGATGCTTACCGCGCTGGTTGGCACCACCATCGCCCCCTGGCAGTTTTTCTATCTGCAAGCCGGCTTCGTTGAGAAGAGAGTCTCCGCGCGCCAGTATAAACATGCCAAGCTCGACGTCCTGGTCGGCAGCATCTCCTGCATGGTCATCGTTTTCTTCATCATTGTTTGCTGCGCCGCCACGTTGAACGCGCACGGCCTCACTAACATCAGTGACGCGGCACAGGCGGCACAGGCGTTGCGCCCCGTTGCAGGGCATTGGGCCGCCGATCTGTTCGCCTTCGGCTTGCTGAACGCCTCCTTGTTCGCTGCTTCGATTCTTCCTCTCTCCACTGCTCACGTCATCTGCGAAGGGCTCGGTTTCGAAGCGGGTCTCGATCACAAAGTGAAGGAGGCTCCCGCTTTCTATTCGCTTTACACCGGGCTGATCGTGGTCGGCGCGGGTATCATTCTTCTGCCCAACGCGCCGCTGCTCAAGATTCTCGTCTTCTCTCAGGTGGCCAACGGAATTTGGCTGCCCGTGGTGCTGATCTTTATTCTATTGCTCATCAATCGACGCGACTTGATGGGCACGCACACCAACACTCTCATCTTCAATATCGTCGCCTGGGCCACCGGCATCGTCATGATTATTCTGACCGTCGTGCTGGTTTATGCCGCATTGTTTGAGCCTGCCGCCGCTGGCCTGGGTTAGTAAATGCGCACTCTGTTCTTGGACTCCGCCACAGCGCATGTTACGCTTTTTCTCCTCCACGGGTTTTCGCTTGCGTAATTGTTGTCGCGGAGCCCTGAGCCATTTCCGGTGAAAACGAGCGAACTTTTCAAACCTGCCAATCGCGAGGAAGCGGAACTTCTCGGAAAATTGGACCCCAGACGCCTGCCGGCGCACTTGGCGATCATTATGGACGGCAATGGCCGCTGGGCGCAGCGTCGCCACTTGCCGCGCATTGCCGGGCACCGCATGGGTGTGAAAACCTCTCGCACCATCATCGAGACGTGCTCGCGTCTGCACATTCCGTGCCTCACGCTATACGCTTTTTCGGTGGAGAACTGGCGCCGCCCCGAAGCGGAAGTGAAATTTCTGATGAGCCTGCTCCGCGAATACCTGAAACGCGAGCTGGTCACCATGCAAAAAAATAACATTCGACTCATGTTCATCGGGCGCTCCGACCATTTGCCCGAGTCGGTGCAGGCCGATATGGAAGATGGCGTCCGCCAGACCGCCCAAAATACTGGCATGAGGCTCATTCTGGCCATCAATTACGGCGCTCGCGCCGAAATTGTCGACGCCTTTAATTCCATCCTGAAAGATGAGCGCAACCGCCCTGGCGCAGATTCCGGTTGTAAAGTCGACGAGCAGTGCATTTCCCGCCATCTTTACACAGCCGATCTGCCCGATCCCGATTTGCTCGTGCGCACCAGCGGCGAAATGCGCGTCAGCAATTTTCTTCTCTGGCAGATCGCCTACGCGGAAATTTACGTCACGCAGGTGCTCTGGCCGGATTTTTCGCGCGCCTGCCTGCTCGAAGCATTGCTCGATTATCAGAAGCGCGAGCGCCGCTACGGCGGCCTCTCCACGTCTCGCGCTCGCATCGGGCCGCCCACTGATGACGATCGAGCGGGTCACGACTGAAATGCGCTGCTATCGAATGGAACACCACTGAATGCTCCTGCGCATCATTACAGCCGCCATCCTGATTCCCGTAGTGGTTGCGCTCATCTGGTTTGCGCCGCCTCTGGTGCTCGCCGCGGCCGCCGCCCTGGTAGCCATTCTGGCGCTTTACGAGTTTTTCCACATCGCCGAGCGCCAGGGTTCGAGCGCCTTCAAGAAATGGACGATTGCTTGTACCGCGGGCCTGTTTTACGCACAGTATTCGCTCGGTCAGGTCGAGACGCGCAGCCTCAATGGTGCCATCCTGCTTATACGTGGCGGCGAAGGCCGCACGCTTTCCTTGGAAGCGGTGCTGCTGATTTTCATCTTCGGCATGGTGGCCATTGGACTATCTACCCGCCGCTCGCTGCAGGAAGTGCTTCCCGCGGCGGCTGTCAGTTGCGCCGGCATTCTGTTCGTGGCCTTTCCTTTCAGCTATCTGGTGCGCCTCAATGAATTGCAAACGGCTGGCCGCCAGCTCGTACTTTTCACTTTGTGCTTGGTTTGGGCGGGCGACATGCTCGCCTATTTTGTGGGCCGGTCTCTAGGCCGTGTGCCGCTCGCGCCTGCGGTCAGCCCCAAGAAAACATGGGAAGGGGCGCTCGGGAATTTGTTCGGCTCGCTTCTCGTTGCTGTGGCTTTCGCCCGCTGGCTGCAAGTCGATGTCGTAAACCTGATGATCATCGCCGCGGCAGCAAACGTCGCCGGACAGGCTGGCGACCTGATCGAGTCGGCTTTCAAGCGCGGCGCTTCCGTGAAAGACTCCGGCACTCTGCTTCCGGGACACGGCGGCATCTACGACCGTATCGACAGCCTGATTCTCGCAGCACCCGTTGTCTGGGCCGCGTGCCAATTTCTGTTCGCATCAAGGTAAAATCATTCGCACATGAAACGCATCGCCATTCTAGGTTCCACCGGATCGATTGGCCGCCAGTGCCTGCAAGTTGTAGACGCGAACCCCGGCCGTTTTGAAGTCGTTGCTCTTGCGGCGGGCTCGAACGTTGCTCTGGCCGCCGAACAAGTGGCTCGTCATCGCCCCAAAGTTGTCTCGGTGGGCTCCGAAGCCGCCGCTCGCGAGCTGTGCTCCCGCTTGCACGCGAACCAGGATTCAAAGATCGAATCTCTGGAAGTTTTGTTCGGTCCCGAGGGAATCGAGCGCGTTGCCACTCTTCCAGATGCGCAGACCGTGGTTTCTGCCGCGGTCGGAGTTGTTGGCTTACCCGCCACCTACAAAGCCATCGAGCATGGCAAGGACATCGCTCTTGCCAACAAGGAAGTGTTGGTCGCTGCCGGTGAAGTGGTCATGGCTGCAGTTGCCCGGCACAACGTCGCGTTGCTCCCAGTCGATTCCGAACACAACGCCATTCATCAGTGTCTTCGCTGCGGCGATCCCAAAGAAGTGAAGGGCTTGGTCCTCACCGCTTCCGGCGGCCCGTTTCGTGAAACGCCGGTTTCACACCTCTCCTCAGTTACGCCCGCGCAGGCTCTCGCTCACCCCAACTGGAAAATGGGCCAGCGCATCACCATCGACTCCGCTACGCTCATGAACAAAGGTTTCGAAGTGATCGAAGCCCGCTGGCTTTTCGGCATGGACCTGGACAAGATCCACGTGGTCATCCACCCGCAATCGACCATTCATTCCATGGTTGAGTTCATCGATGGTTCCATCCTGGCGCAGCTTGGCCCCACCGATATGCGTATGCCCTTACAATACGCGCTCACCTACCCCGAGCGCATAGCGTCCAACGAATGTGCGCTCGATTGGTCCACCTTGAAGAAACTGGATTTTGAAGAAGTTCCCACTGCGAAATTCCCATGTTTGTCTCTTGCGAAGCATGCCTTGCGCCAGGGCGGACCATTGCCTTGCGCGCTGAATGCGGCCGACGAAGTCGCCGTTGCTGCGTTTCTCGAAGGCGGCCTGCCATTTGTGGGCATTCCGGCGGTCATTGAACAGGTTCTCGAACGCATGCCGGCTTCGCGGCTGCAGTCCATTGAAGATGTGCTCGCGGCCGATGCGGAGGCGCGCCGCCTGGCTCGCGAAATCGCTTCCCGGCGGGTGGTATCGGCTTAGCTCGAACGCATGCAGGCTTATTGCCGATTACATATTGGTTGTTTGGTTCTCTACTGGAAAGAACCGAATTTCTAAATTGGTGCGCTTTCTTTTAGAATAGTCCCAGAGGTATCGATGGAAAGTTTCCTCAGAGCCCTGATTTCCGTATCGGTTGTCCTCGGCATCATGATTTTTGTTCATGAGTGGGGCCACTTTATCGCGGCGAAACTCTGCGGCGTTCGCGTCGATGTTTTCTCCTTTGGATTCGGCCCCCGCCTGTTCGGCGTGAAGCGTGGCGACACCGACTATCGCCTGAGCGCCCTGCCTTTCGGCGGCTATGTGCGCATGGCTGGAGACAACGTCGTCGAGGAACGCACCGGCGCCGATTACGAATACCTCTCCAAAACCCGCTGGCAGCGCGTTTTTATCGCTGTCGCCGGTCCGGCCATGAACATCCTGCTGGCCTTTTTTATTTTCTGGGGCATCTACTGGTTTGTCGGCATCCCCTATGAAAGCGATCTGCGCCAGCCCGCCGACGTGGTCGCCGTCCCGGCCTCTTCTCCTATTACCGACGGTGTGCAAGCCGGTGACCGCATCGTCGCCATCAATGGCCAGAAGACTCCTTCTTGGGATAAGGTCCTCTCAAAGATCAACAAAGCCGCGCCGGGCGCCACGATCTCCATCACCGTTGTGCGCAACGGCCAGGATAAGGACATCAGCGTTTTGATTCCCAAAAAGCTCATCTCCGCCGATGCCATTGTCGGTTATCCCAAGCTCGAACCGGTCGTGGACGATGTGGCCATCGGCTTCCCGGCGGAACGCGCGGGCCTGAAGTCTGGCGATCTGATCACCGCGATTGACGGCAAACCTGTTGCCACCTGGTACCAATTGGTTGACGCGGTGCACGCTTCCGGCGGCAAGCCCATCATCTTTACTGTGCGTCGCGACGGTCACGACATGCCCCTCACCATTACTCCCATGGAAGGCATGGGTTCGGACGGGCAGAGCGTCTGGCAAATTGGCGTTACGCCCAAAACACACGATGGCTTCGAGCGCGAAGGCTTCGTGGCCGCCGTGAAAGACGCGGGCATCGAGACCTACCTCAACATGCGCCAGATCGTCGAGGTTATAGGCGGCCTATTCGACGGCCGGGTTTCCATTCGCGAATTGCAGGGCGTCGTCGGCATCGCGCGCGTTTCTGGACAGGCGGCCGAACGCGGGCCCATGACTTTGCTCGGCCTCATGGCCGTCATTAGCCTGAACCTCGGCCTGCTCAACCTGTTTCCCATCCCCGTGCTCGACGGCGGCCACGTCCTGATGCTGGCCATCGAAGGACTGCTTCGCCGTGACCTCAGCGTTGGCGTGAAAGAGCGCTTTGTGCAGGTAGGTTTGGTGTTCCTGCTCGGCATCTTCGCCTTCGTAATGTACAGCGACATCCTCAAACTTATCCAAAGCCACTAGAGTCATCTGGCTCTGTTAACATCCCAGATCGCTTTTAATTATTTGGCTTTTGATTCTTTTCGTCGTCATTCTGAGAGGCTGTGACTTTTTTGATTTTGCGCGAAAAGCGATACTGAAAAGAATCGGTTTACGCGACAAAATTCGCGTTTCTCGGAATAACGTCACACTCTCTGAGCGCCGGTTGTGCGCGAAGAATCCCTCTTCGGTCTTGCTGTTGTTTTCGTCTGTCGCCGTCATCCTGAGAGGCTGTGACTTTTTTGATTTTGCGCGAAAATCGATACTGAAAAGAATCGAGTTGCGCGACAAAATTCGCGTTTCTCGGAATAACGTCACACGCTCTGAGTGCCGAATTTGCGCGAAGAATCCCTCTTCGCATTGGCGTTTTTGCGGTCGTAGCGGCGGGCTTTCAGCCCGCCATCTTCGCTGCCGCCATCAGCGCGTTTTTACCTACGCCTCGCCACCAGCACTGCCGTCCTTGTCATCCCGAGCGAGCGAAGCGGGTTTCTTCGCGACGAGGGATCTTTCTTCGGTTCTTGCGGCGGCAATTCTTTACGCGGTGATTCCAGAGCCGCGTGTTGCGCGATCCGGCTTTCGTCGGTCGCTCTTAGGCCGCTCACCCCTCTGCTATACTCCAGTGATGGCAGTCACATCGCAGCATCGTGTCTCCACTGGCGAACGCATCAATGAGCATGAGCCTCCTGGCCGTCTTCAGCGCGAACTTAACGCCCGCCGCATCCGCCTTACACGCCAGCGCCGCGTTGTCTTGCAGGTCATGGAGGGCGCGCCGCAGCACCTGGACGCCGGAGAAATCCTCGATCTCGCCCGCAAAATCGACCCTGACATCACCCGCGTGACCGTGTATCGCACCCTTGAGTTGCTCAAGCATCTCGGTCTCATCGACGAGCTCGACCTGCTGCACCTGCGCGGGCATCGCCATTTTTATGAAAGCCACGGCCCGCGCGACCACATCCACGTCGCCTGCATCCGCTGCGGAAAAGTTCGTGAGTTTGAAAGCGAGCTCTACGAGGATTTAAAGCGGCAGATCGCGCGCGATTGTCATCTCGAAATCACCATCTCGCGCACCGAAGTTGGCGGCATCTGCTCCGATTGCCAGCGCCAGCAATCCGCCTGATTTTTAGGGGTCGCAGCTTTAGCTCCGACATAAAGCTCAGCAGTTTACACGTTCCGCTCGCCGTGCTTTTGGCGCGAGTCTTTCGTCTGCGAACGCGACTTCAACCCGTCGCGTGTTCCCGATGAAACTCTTTCGCCTTCTCGATATCTCTCAGCACTTGCTCGCGCAGCGCTTCCACTCCGCTGAATTTCTGCTCGTCTCGCAGCCTCGCCAGGAATTGCACTTCCATCTCGCCCGAGGTCACTTCCAGGTCGAAGCCAAATAAATTTGACTCCACGGTCACGTGCGCGCCATTGAACGTCGGTCTCATCCCCACATTGGTTACCGATGGAAAACTCTCGCCGCCAACAATCGTCCTCGTCACATAGACTCCGCGTTTCGGCAGCAATTCCTGTTCCGTTTTCAGATTCAGCGTGGGCACCACCAGCTTCCGCCCTTGGCCGGTTCCACGTTGCACCTGTCCGCTCAGCGTGAACGGTCTCCCAAGCAGATGTGCGGCATCTTCCATTCGCCCTTCGCTTACCGTCGTTCTCACCGCCGTGCTCGAAACCACCGAATCATCCACCTGCAGCGAGCCGACAATTTCCACCTCGAATCCGAATCGTTTCCCCAATGCTCGCAGCGTCGCCATATCCCCTTGTTGCTTATGCCCAAACCGGAAATTTTCCCCGACCAGCACCTCGCGCGCCCTCATCGTCTCCGCCAGATACTTCTCCACAAATTCTTCCGCGCCCATTTTCGAAAGCGCTTCGTCGAATCGCAGCACCAGCGCCGCCTCGATTCCTGCCGCTTCGAACGCCGCCAGCCGCTGGTCTAACGTGTTCAGCAGCATCGGTGCATCAGTCGGCCGCAGCACCCGTACCGGATGCGGGAAAAATGTCAGCACTGCGGCCATGCATTCCTTCCGCCGCGCATCCAAAACCACACGCTTCAGAATTTCCTGGTGCCCGCGATGCATCCCGTCAAAATTTCCGATGGTCAGTACGCTCGGCCGCCGCGCCGCACCAAAGCGCTCCATCCACTCCTGCGCCGAGTTCATTCGCACCAACGCCATCAGATTTGCACCTCGAATTGCAATCCGTCATACGCGAGCTGCACTCCCGCTGGTAGCTTCGGGTTATCCTTCGCATGGCTCAGGTCGTGGCATATATGTGTGAACCACGCTCGCTTCGGCTTCAACTCCGCCACCAGCGCCAACGACTGCTCCACATTCGAATGCATCGGATGTGGCACGTAGCGCAGCGCGTCCAGGATGAAATCATCCAGTCCGGTCAGCAGTTTCTTCGATTCTTCCGGCACGCGGCTGAAATCGGTGAGGTACGCCGCTTTGCCGAACCGGAATCCCAGCACTGGTTGCGTTCCGTGCAGCGCCGCCACCGGCACGAATTTCACTCCAAACAACTCGAACGGCCCATCAATCTCGTGCAAGCCAACCGCGGGCAGCAGATTATCGGTGGGCGTCTCGTCGAAAATGTAGGAAAACTGCCGCTGCAGCGTCGTCAGCGTGTCCTCCGCGCCATACACGGGGATTTCGCCCTTCTGTCGCATGTTGTAGGGCCGGATGTCGTCCAGCCCCAGAATGTGATCAGCATGCGCGTGCGTGTAAATCACCGCGTCCAGGCGGTCGATATGCGCGCGCATGGCCTGGAACCGAAAATCCGGCGTGGTATCGATCAACACATTCCGCCCGCCCCACGAAAGCAGGACGGAAGGCCGCGTTCGCTTGTCCAGCGGGTCGCTCGATTCGCACACCGCGCAGTGGCACCCGAGCGTCGGCACGCCCATCGAGGTGCCGGATCCAAGCACGGTTAACTGAAGTGAGCTCATTAAAAGGAAGGGAACCGCCGGCGCTCGTTTCGGCAATCGGCGGATGAAAAGCTATTTCTTGACGCCAGGGATGCCCGACTTTTTCTGCAGTTGCTCCGCGGCTGCCTTGGAAATTTCCATGAACGTGAGTTTCAGGCTTCCCAGCACTTCCACAAGCAGGTCTTCGTCCGCTTTGGCCAGGTTGCCTTTGGTTTTCTCCCGCAACACATCGATCATATCGATGATTTCGCGGGCGCCCTCCAGATCGAGAAAAGCCTGCCCCGTCCGCGGATCGGCCATCCCGCCCAGCATGGCTGCGGCGTTGCGCGTCAAAAAATCCACAAGCATCTGGAACGATCGCGAAGATTCGACCGTTTCGCTTTCTCCACTCTCCTGCGGCTGGAGAGTTTCGCCGGCGGTTGGTCCTGCCACCTTGGGCTGTGGCTTCGATTGTGCCTCGCTCGCCGCTTTTTTCGCGGCTTCCTCTTCCCAGCGCCGGTCCTGCTCCGGGGCGTCCTTGCGGAGTTCACCTTCTTCGGTGAACAACCGTCTATCTATGACCTTGAATCCTTCATCCTTCTGTTCAGCCACGCGATGCGTCCTCGGAACGGAATTTTCCACCCTACTTTAAAAGTCTAACATTCGCGCTTGCGTATCCACAAGTTACGCCCTTCCGCGTGAACCCAGGTTCCGGATCCCAGTTTCTGGAACATTGATGAGAATGCGTATTCGCCCGAGCCGATTCCCACAGCCCGCCTCTGGCAGCCCTTGACGGGCGCCGGAGCGAGGGACTCTAATCACCCCGTTACATTCTTTTCAGAATTTCAGCGTCTACTTAGGAATCCAATACATCAGACAGAAGGTAAATCGACTCTACGGAGGTATTCCCAGATGGCTTCTAAGTCCGATAAGCGCGGCCCTTCCTACGATCAGCTCAGTTCTGGAACGCGTCAGGCAAGGCCGCTCCTGCATCAGAACGCTCCCGAAATCCAGCCCTACGGCAAAATAGCCAAGCTGCCCATCGCTCTTGACGAAAAGGTTTGCGCCGCCAGCGCCGAAAATCTGAACCAGCTTCTGGCCGACACCATTACCCTCCGCGATCTCTACAAGAAACATCACTGGCAGGTCGCCGGCCACACTTTCTACCAACTCCACCTGCTCTTCGATAAGCACTACGGCGAGCAGAACGAACTGGTCGATACCATCGCCGAGCGCATCCAGAGTCTGGGCGCCATCAGCCTGGCCATGGCTGCCGATGTCGCCGAAACCACCATCATTCCTCGCCCCCCTCGCGGTCGCGAAGAAGTGCCCGTACAGATTTCCCGCCTCCTCGAAGCGCATGAAATCCTGCTGAAGGAAGCGCGAACCATGGCTAAGCAGGCCGACGAAGCGGGTGACGACGGCACCAACGACGTGATCGTCAGCGACGTCATTCGCACCAACGAGCTGCAGGTGTGGTTCCTGGCCGAGCACGTGGTCGACGTTCCTTTGGTTCACGCCGACAAAGCGAAAAGTGCTTCAGCGTCCTAAAGAAAACATAAAGATGGCGGCGTTAAGTCCGAGTTAACAACTTTTTACCGATCCTTAACAACTTTCCGGGCCTCGCTGTTTTACGATGTGCCCACGCAAACGAATAGAGCCCGCCGTCCCCCTTACCCCCTAATGGAGCGGCGGGCGCTGTTTTTTAGCCCTCGAAAATCTCTTCAATCCCAACCTGTACACACCCACGCCAGCACCACCGTTGTGACCGAGAACGCCACGTCCCCAGTGATGAGCGTAGGCACAATCTTCGGTCCTTCCCAGCGAGCCGCCAGGGGAATCTCTCTTCCGCAATGAATCGCGACAGTTTGTACTCTTTTATTCACCGCGTTAAACTGCTCTTGCCGATGAATTGGATTCGTTTCGACGTGCTCGTATCGCTATTCCTTGTTCCCGCTTGTCTCGTGGCGCATCATGGCAATTCGGCTTATGATCTCGACCACCCCATCACCCTGAAGGCCACCATCACCGAATTCGACTTCGTCAACCCCCACGTGCAGATCTACTTTGACGCCAAGAATTCAAAAGGGAAGATCGAGCATTGGTCGAGCGAAACGGTAAGTCCCGGCATGCTGATCCGCTCTGGATGGAAGAAGGACGAACTGAGGGCGGGTGAGCAGATCACCATCACAATCGCCCCGGCAAAGAGCGGCGAGCCTGTCGGCTATGTCCTCGAAATCAAAACCGATAACGGCCGTGACTACAAACTAGGACAGGGCCGCGACCGCCCCTACCCCTGATCGCCTTGCTTGTCTCCGCAGCTCAGCCCGGAGGGCGGCACATTATACGGCCGGGGCGTAAGCTCTGGGAAACTCATCGCAAAAGTGCCTCAGAGCCCCGGCGGGACGACACAATCCGGGTGTTCTGCGGCGGCTACTTCTTCGGCTGCGCCGACGGCGGCAACAATCCATTCAGCCGCAAATAGATCGAAAGCTGCCCGTAGTGGTCCGACAAATCGTCAATCAGTTCGAACACGGCCGCCGCCCGCGACGTCTGACGCCCGCCAAAGAACGTAATTGAATCGCCCAGCTTCGAATCGTCGAGCTTTGCGATAGTCTGCGCGCAATAGTCGAACGATCCCTTCAGCGCCGCCATCAACTTCTCTTTGGAATCCTTCTCGGTCACTTTGTCGCCCGACGGCATGGGAATGTCGGCAAACTTCGAGCAGGAGAAATTGTTCACTTCGGCGATGTGCGCGATGCTCTGGCCGAATCCCATCTGCGCCGGCGTGGGCTTATACCCGTACTTGTCCTCCGGCATGGTCTCAGCCGCGCCCATTATATTCTTGGTGTAACGGTCCAAATACCGCTGCGCGGTCGATGTCACCGGATTCGCCGCCGGACTTGGCGCCGCACCCTGGGCATGCGCGGCCATCGGCACAAAGATGCAAAGCGCTGCAATCCATACGGTCTTTCGCACTTTTATTCCTCCACAAATTTCGGTGCCAGCAGGTTATCAATCGGCGAGTAAGTTTTCAATCTCGCTCGTCAATTTTCACATTTCCTTAAACTTGACCCCTTAAACTTGGCCTTGACACCGCCTTACGGACGCAAGCGCCTTTCCGATGCTTACCGAGAAGGTCAAAAACTACCCAAGAGAAAGTCTCTTGCGCTCCCCAGCACTTTCTCTCGCATCGCGGGATCGGGGAGCATGCGAGCAATTTCAACTGCCCCGATCATCGTTGAGAAAATCGCAAAGAAAGCACGTTCTTTGTCCACGGTTCGCCGGCCGGGCATGAAGGGAGCCATTCGGCTCTTGTAATTCACTAGCTCTGCCACGATCTGAGGCTTCATCCTCTTATCCGCCCGCGCCAATTCAGGCGCAAGTGCCGCCACGGGACACCCGCGCTCTGGGTGTTCGCAGTGTTCCGGGCGCAGGTATGTTTTCACAATTGCTTTCCACGCCTCTCCAGGCGGCGACTGTTCAGCGACATGAACCAGAATATCCTCCATTTCGCCGAACGCCTTTCGTAGCGATTCCAGCAGCAGATCGTCCTTGCTCCCGAAATGCTTGTAAAACCCTCCGTGCGTCAGGCCAGTGTCCCGCATAACAGCGGCGACCGTCGCGCCATTTAGGCCTTCGGCACGGACCCGCCGCGAGGCGTCTTTCACGATCTTCCGATGAACCTCTGCTTTATGTTCTGGTTGATAGCGCATGGCTATAGGATGCTGCCAATCATCCCAAGGTGCAACCCGGGCCGCCGCCAGAATTGTGTGAAGAAAAATGCATCCATAGAATTATACGCATCATCCTATGGGGCGAAAGGAGACCAATATGTCGTCAGAAACTATCTTCCGGATTCAACTCGTTTTCGGTTATGTCGCCTGGCTGCTTTGCTTTGGGGCCTACTTCTGGCCCAGGCTCAAGGCCCTGGACCGGGTCGATGCTCATCGCCTCATCGCTACTCTGCACAGCTTCCGCTTTTTCGGGCTGGTCTTTATCCTTCCAGGTATTGTCAGCCCCAATCTGCCGGCCCGCTTCGCGGTGTTTGCCGCCTACGGAGACTTTGCAACGGGAATACTGGCCATTCTGGCGCTTCTCACCGTAAGGATACGTCCGCTGTTTTGGTCTTTGGTCGCCGCTTTCAATCTCGTGGGAGCGGCCGACATCCTTGTCGACTACTACCACGCCACGCAAATCAATCTTCCTGCGACCGCGGCCCAGTTAGGCGTCACGTACGCCATCCCAATCATCTATGTACCTTTGCTGATGATCACGCACGCCGTCGCATTCTATTTATTACTGCGTCCACTGATCAGCAAGCAGGGAACTGCCATGTCGCAAATACACGCGGTGTGATGTTTTTAAGGCAGGCGCCAGCGCGGTACTCCAGGGGGCCTCAATTCCTGAGGTCCCCTGCGCTTCTTCCATCTTTTGTTTTTACGGTGTCATCCCGAAGCGAGCGGTTCTCAGCGAGTCGAGGGATCTCTCTTCGTGTTCCATCCCGCTAAGGCGGCAGATCGTAGCCACGCGCGTGAGCGTTGCCCTTATGAAACGCGTCCTAGATTCCCAGCACATTCACCAGTTCGCGCACCGACGCTGAAGACTTATCCAGCGCCGCCTTCTCTTCCGCCGTCAGCTCGATCTGGATAATCTGCTCCACGCCCTTTTCGCCGAGCTTTACCGGCACGCCCACGAACAATCCCTTGATGCCGTATTCACCTTCGAGATAAACGGCGCAGGGCAGAATCTTTTTCTTGTCCTTCAAAATGGCTTCGACCATTTCCACGGCCGCAGCCGATGGCGCGTAGTAAGCCGATCCGGTCTTCAGCAGATTCACAATCTCCGCGCCGCCTTTGCGTGTGCGCGTCACGATCGCGTCCAGCTTGTCCTTGGGCAAAAGTTCGGGGAGGGGAATTCCCGCCACCGTCGAGTAGCGCGTCAGCGGCACCATGTCGTCTCCGTGGCCGCCAAGCACGAACGAATGCACGTTCTCAACCGACACGTTTAGCGCCTCTGCCACAAACGTGCTCATGCGCGCCGAATCCAACACGCCAGCCATCCCGAGCACCCGGTTCTTCGGGAAGCCGCTCACCTTGAACGCTGCCTGCGCCATGGCGTCCAAGGGATTCGTCACCACGATCAGGATTGCGTTCGGCGAAAGCTTCACCACCGCCTCCACCACGCCCTTGATCACGTCGTAGTTCGCCTTGAGCAGGTCGTCGCGGCTCATGCCCGGCTTGCGTGGGAATCCGGCGGTGATCACAATGATGTCGCTGTTTTCCGTGCCCTTGTAATCGCCCGACGCCGTCGAGATTCCGATGGCGCGCATATCGCTACCAAGAATCGGCCCGGACTCCAGCATGTCCAGAGCTTTTCCCGCCGGCGCTCCTTCCAGGATGTCCGTCAGCACCACGTCCGCCAGCCCGGAATCGTGAATCCGCTGCGCCGTTGTCGAGCCCACAAATCCGCCGCCTACTACCGTCACCTTCTTGCGCATTCCTGTTTCTCCTTGTGATTACCGGCGTCGAGCCGGTCGATGATCTTCGCCGCCATACCGGCGGCCATTTGCTGCAAATTCTACGAATTGCAAAGAAAGATTGAGTGCTGCGTGAGATTTCGGTAGGGAACTGGCTTCCCCGCCGAAACCCTTCTGGAAAGCGCCACTCGTCTCTTTAATTAAGCCGCACTACTTTGTTTAATGTGCTCGGCCTAAATAATAAAGACGCGTTGTCATCCCGAAGCGAGCGGTTCTCAAGCGAGTCGAGGGATCTCTCTTCGTGTGCCGTGCCCGCCTCGCATATTAATCATGCCTACCCGCGATAAGTCGGGCGACGTTGTCTATTAAGGCTTCGAGCTTAATCCGCCGCCACTGTTGACTGCATGTTCTCGATGATCGCCCCGGCGAATTCCGACGTCTTTAGCTTCTTCGCCCCGGGCATCAGCCGTTCGAGATCGTACGTCACGCGCTTCTGCTGAATGGTCCGCGCGATGCCTTCCTCGATCAGCAGCGCCGCTTCCTTCCAGCCCATGAAGTCGAACATCATTACGCCGGAAAGCATCACCGAACTCGGATTGATCACATCTTTATCCGCGTATTTGGGAGCCGTGCCGTGCGTCGCTTCGAACACGCCAAACCCGTCCCCGATATTCGCTCCCGGCGCGATTCCCAGGCCACCCACCTGTGCCGCGCACGCGTCCGACAGGTAATCGCCGTTCAGGTTCGGCGTGGCGAACACCTGATACTCGTCGGCGCGCGTCAGCACCTGCTGGAACACCGAGTCGGCAATCCGGTCGTTCACCATGATCTTCTGCTTCCACTGGCCGCGGCCGTGCGTGCTGTAGATCGCGTCCAGCACCTGCTTTACCTCGGCGTAAATTGTCTTGCGGAAATCCTCGGTCGCCTGTTCTAGCCCCGGCTCGATCATCTCCGCGTTTTTCTCAACTGAAAGGTTCGCATCCTTATCTTTGTTGTCCAGGATCCAGCTCTCCCGCTCGGTCACTACCGCGTTCCGGAACTCCTGGGTCGCCAGCTCATAGCCCCAGTCGCGGAACGCCCCCTCGGTGAACTTCATGATGTTGCCCTTGTGTACCAGGGTCACCACCTTGCGCTTGTTATCGATGGCGTGCTGAATCGCACGGCGTACCAGACGCTTCGTCCCGGTCGGCGAAATGGGCTTGATGCCCACCCCGGAATCCTCGCGGATCTTCTTCGAACTTCCCTTCATCATTTCGTTGTTCAGGAAGTCGATGAGCTTCTTCACTTCGGCCGTGCCCGATTTCCACTCAATACCCGCATATACGTCCTCCGTATTTTCACGGAAGATCACCACGTTCATCCGTTCCGGGGCCTTCACCGGCGAAGGCACTCCTTGAAAGTACCGCACCGGACGCACGCAGGCATACAGATCGAGCACCTGCCTCAGCGTCACGTTCAGCGACCGGATCCCGCCGCCTACTGGCGTCGTCAGCGGCCCCTTGATGGCAATGCGGAAATCACGGATAGCCTCGACCGTATCCTGCGGAAGCCACTCTTTAAACTGATTGAACGCCTTTTCCCCGGCGTAGACCTCAAGCCAGGCCACCTTCCGCTTGCCGCCATAGGCCCGCTCGACCGCCGCGTCAAAAACCCTCCGCGACGCTTTCCAGATATCGCGCCCCGTCCCGTCTCCCTCAATAAACGGGATCACCGGATTGTCCGGCACCTTAAACGTGCCATTGTCGTACGTAATTGCTTTGCCTTCAGAAGGAACCGCCACACCGCTGTACGCTGTCTTCATTTATGCCTCATCTCCGTATTAGCTCTTTTCTTTCGCCGCATCACCGCAAAAGACCTGAAACGCCTCTCTATACTACTGCTCCTCTAAATTCCCACTCTATAATTCCATAACCTGAAGACCTCGCCGTACCGTTACGGTGCCGACGAATCGATGAATTTCCTCAACTTCAAGACAGGGCTCATGTTCGTAATAGTTCTTTCAAGGCCTACCCGAATCACAGTCCCCAGTTAGCACTAGTTCTTTCAAGGTCTACTCGAATCAAACCCGCTACCTTAGCACAACCGTCCCACGCCGCACCTTAGCAATCGCGTTCCTGTCTTAGCTCCATAATTTTGTCACCCCTTAGCAGCAACGTGAAAATGTCACCCCATGAAACAGGAGACATTCACGTTGAGTCAGAAGGAGCTGCAACGAGTGACCGTCATTTCGCGATGCGTGCAAGGGAATCTGACGTGCACCAGAGCCGCGGAGCTGCTCGATCTATCAACTCGGCATATCAAACGCCTGAAAGCGCG
>DASZMG010000134.1:0-5624 GCA_035551975.1 Candidatus Acidiferrales bacterium
TTCTTCCTCTTGACGATCGTCATCACTTTTTGGAGAATCCAACTGCCAGCGTCGCTTCGCTCCGACGACTGATCACATCGATCCCGGAACGCTGATCACCTTCAGCTCGGAACCCCGATCACCTTCATCGGAATCCCCACATCTCATTCTTGGCCTGTGAGCGCTTATCGCGGCGAGAAGATTCCGATCCCAAAGGCCACTGAACCTGATGGATGGCTACACGCGAGGGGCTCTGCGGATCAAGCCGGACACCTCGCTGCCAGGTCTGCGTGTGGTGCGAATACCGGAGTCGCTGCGGGAGCGACGTGGAACACCGGCTGCGATCCAGGTAGACAAGGGAACCGAGTTCACCAGCCGGGTCGTGGATCAGTGGGCGTATCAGAATCAGGTGGCTATGCACGATAGCCGCAACTAAAAAAAAGCGGCAAGGGCGATGGGAGCCGGACGCTGACTAGCGATGGGGAAGATCGCGTCCGATACGACGATCGTTATCCAGCCGCCGAACGTCAACCCAAGAGCAAATTCGTCCGTAAGTTTCCGGTTACTTTAGTTTTCAAAAAAGCGTTTTAACGTTCGAGCCACTACCATCCGACTGGTAAGCGACTTTCAACAAGGCCTGTTTACGATTTTTCGCAAGAAAAATTCAAAATTCATAGTAAATCGTCCGCAAGCCACCTTCTCAAAGAAAACTCCTTTGCAATCATTCGGAAAACCGCGACAAGCGCGCACCGAAACAGGTCGTTACACGGCTGCTTACCCCTCGGTTACAGACGGTTACAAAACATCTCCGCGTTTTTTTATGTGATTGAGATCGCTTGGTTTACTCATCCATTTTTCACTGAATATTCCGGAATTTGTAATGGACCCAGCTGCAGCATGGTCCTGCAGATTTCAAGTAGACAACCTCAACGATGTAGTTTGCCGGCGCAGGAATGCCAATTAGAGAAGCTTGTCCAAGGTAATTGGAAGGCTGGTCACGCGCTTGCCAGTGGCGTGATAAACCGCATTCGCAATTGCGGCGGCAACTCCTGTTATGCCGATTTCACCGATGCCACGCGCCCCCATCGGGGTGTGAGGATCAGGAATATCGGTGTAGACGATGTCGATGGGAGGCACGTCCGCCTGCACGGGGAGGTGGTACTCGGCCAAGCTGGGATTGACGATGCGTCCCGTTCGATCGTCAAAGACGGTCTCTTCAGTAAGGGCCATCCCGATACCCATGATGATGCCGCCCCGGAACTGAGACATCGCCATCTTTGGGTTCAGGATCCTTCCCGCGTCGAACGCACCCACCCAACGATTCAGGCGCACTTCGCCGGTTTGCTCGTGCACCCGCACCTCACAGAATTGCGCCGCGTACGAATGCATGGAGTACTTCATTATTTCCATGGGAGGTCCGGTGGTATGCTCCGCCGCCACAAAGTCCTTTTTCGCGCGCTTCAGGATCTGTGCGTAGGTTTCCCCAACGAGAGGCTGCTCCTTACGGAAGATGCCTTCGTTGGCCATGCGTACATTATCAATGCCGGCGCTTTTGAGAACTGACATTGAATCCTTATGCACCAGCGAGAGCAGTTCCTTGAGCACTTTCTCCGCGGCTTGCTGCACCGCGAGCGCGATGCTTACAGTTTGAGACGACCCGCCGGCTACGCCTGCCCACGGCAAGGTGCTGTCGCCGTAGTCGAACTGCACTTTTTCCATGGGAAGTCCGAGGAGCTCGGCGGCATGCTGCGTTTGTACCGTGGCTGTGCCCATTCCCATTTCCTGCGCGGAGCTCTCGATGAGCGCGGTGCCGTCGGCATTTATCCGCACGCGTGCAGCTGAAACCATGCGGTACATAGGGTAGGTGCCGGTAGCCACCCCTTGGCCAATCAGCGATTCGCCCTCGCGCTGCGAGCGCACCGCCGCGGGGCGATTTTTCCATCCGAATTTTTCGGCGCCCATGCGGTAAGCTTCGCGCATGTGACGGCCGGAAAATTCATTTCCGCTGACGGGATCTTTCTCAGGCTCATTGCGCATGCGCAATTCGACCGGATCAATCCCGAGCTGGTATGAGAGCGCGTCCATGGCGCTCTCAACCGCAAAGGTGCCGATGGATTCACCCGGCGCACGCATAAACGTGTTGGCGACGCGATTGACTTCGCAAACCTCCTGGCCGATGAGATAGGTGGCCATTGCGTACAGATGGCGGGGCGGAAAACTGAATTGTTCCGGGAAATTGTTGTCGGTGGATTGCGCGGTGACGCCTTCGTGGATGAATGCGGAGATATGCCCCGAGTCGTCTGCCGCAATAGCCACGCGTTGTTGCGAAGGAGTGCGGCCGCCGACGAGCCGGAAAACGCCCTCTCTGCTGAGCGCAAGACGAACCGGCTTGCCGGTCATGCGGGCAGCCAACACCGCGAGCTGGTTATAAGCCCAGAGGCATCCTTTGCCTCCGAAACCACCGCCGACATAGGTAGAGATGAGGCGAACGCTATCTTTCTTCAATCCGAAGATATCGACCAAGCTATTGGCAGTGCCGGCGGTGAATTGGCTGGTGTCGTACACGGTGAGTTTTTCATCGGGGTGCCATATAGCGATGGCGGCATGCGGCTCGATGGCGTTGTGATTGTAGGGCGGCGTAGTGAACTTCAGGTCCACGCGATTTTTCGCTGAGCTGAATACCTTGTCGGCATCGCCGTTAGTAACCTCGGGATCTTCGCCGAGAACCTGTTTGGGCTTCTTCGCGCTGGGAATGGCTTCTTCAAATGAGTTCATCCCACGCTCTGCGGCATAGACCACTTTGATGAGAGAGGCCGCATATTCAGCGCGATCCTCGGTATCGGCAACCACAATTGCCACAGGCTGTCCGTCCCAGGAAATTTGATCGGTATTCAAAATTCTAACTTCGGTGGCGCCGGCGCTCGGTTCGCCCTGCGCCGAAATTGGTTTGGGAACCTTCATTTCCGGTGCGTTCAGGTGAGTGATTACTTTGATCACTCCCGTGGAGCGTTCCGCGGCGCTGGTGTCGATGCTCTTGATCGCGCCTCTGGAAATAGTGCTGTAAGCAAGGGCCGCGTGAAAAAGCCCGTCAACCGGATACTCGGCGGAAAACGGCGCGGCGCCAGTAACTTTGGAGTGGCCATCCAGCCGATCGATCGGCTGGCCCAAAAAGCGGTGCTGATCGGCGAGTTTGTCGCGATCCCGGTCGGGCATTACGTGCGCGACTGTCTCAATGGCTTTTTTTATGACACTCATCGCGCGCCCCCTGCATTGGAACTCGGGGCATCTCCAGCCAGAGCGGAAAGGGCCAGTGCGATGGTCCGCTTGGCGAGCTCGACTTTGAAAGCGTTATGTTTTCGCGGTACCGCTGGAGCTAACTCCGCGGCGGCTGCCCTGGAGAAATTATCGGGCGTCGGCTTTTTGCCTTGCAGGAATTGTTCTGCCACCGAAGCGCGCCACGGTTTGTGCGACACACCGCCGAGCGCCAAGCGAACTTCGCGAATCATGCCGCCTTCCACTCGCAACGCGGCAGCCACGGAAACCAAGGCGAAGGCGTAGCTGGCACGATCACGTACCTTGCGGTAGGTGGAAGGGAGGCCAGATGATGATGCCGGCAAATCAATCGAGGTGATCAGCTCGCCGCGCTGGAGGTTCGTATCAATTTCGGGAGTATCACCGGGAAGGCGATGAAAATCAGTGAATGGCACGCGGCGCTCTCCGGATGGTCCGCTAATGTTCACGCTCGCATCGAGCGCGGCGAGCGCGACGCACATGTCCGAAGGATGGGTGGCGATGCATTTCGAAGAAGCGCCGAGAATCGCGTGAATGCGATTGAAACCTTCCAGCGCGTCGCAACCACTGCCCGGGACACGCTTGTTGCAGGCCGCGGCGCCATCGTAGAAATAATAGCAACGGGTACGCTGCATCAGGTTGCCGCCGGTGGTAGCCATATTGCGAAGTTGCGCGGACGCGCCCATGAGAATGGCCTGCGAGAGCAGCGGATATTTTTGGCGAACCAACGGGTGTGCCGCGAGGTGGCTATTGCGCACCATCGCGCCGATCCGCAGGCCGCCATCAGGAAGCTGCTGCACTTCCGCGAGCGGAAGACGCGTGATATCTACCAGAGATTGCGGCTGCTCGATCCCTTCGCGCATAAGATCGATCAGGTTGGTGCCGCCTGCGAGAAAGCGAGTTGCGTTGGCATCCGGACTTTCAGAGAAAAGTTTGAGAGCGGAATTGGTATCGATGGCGCTGCTGTAGGTGAAGTTGTTCATGGCTTCATCGCTCCATAGACCTGGTGAATGGCCTCGCGAATTCCCACATAGGCCCCGCAGCGGCAAAGATTGCCGCTCATGCGTTCGCGCAACTCCGCGTCGGTGAGGTCGCCAGGAACGCCATTTTTGGTGACGGCGCTTGGCGCGCCGCTGCGAAATTCTTCGAGCATGCCCACTGCGGAGCAAATCTGGCCGGGCGTGCAATAGCCGCACTGGAAACCATCGTGCTCGATGAAGGCCTGCTGTATGGGATGCAACACGCCGGACGGTGCGAGTCCTTCGATCGTGACGATGTTTCGCCCTTGATACTGAACGGCCAGCGCCAGGCAGGAATTAATGCGTTCGCCGTCGACCAATACCGTACAGGCTCCGCACGCTCCTTGATTGCATCCTTTCTTCGTGCCTGGAACGCCCAGGTGGTCGCGCAAAGCATCGAGCAGAGAGACCCGCGGTTCAATCGTCAGTGATCGTTCCACACCGTTGACGTGAAGTGAAATGCGGGCAAATCCGTTATGAGAGACGTCCACCTGTGTACCCCGCTCAGTTCGTCAGTGAAAATGTTATGAAATTGCCGAAAACCAAATAGGTTTGTAGCGCTTGTCAACGTCCAAAAACAATACAACGATTCTTGTATCTATTAGCTCAGGCTTGCATAGCTCAGGCTTGCGCCGCGCCCCTTGTTTACCCGTGGATCGCGTGACGACGGTGAGCTCTTGTGTCATGTTCTTTTCCTTTCTCCTGCGGTCAGGCCCGCGGCTGCAAGCGCGACTGGAATAATCCGTAAAAGGCCGGTCGCACGTCGATGAAGATCGCGCCCACAGTACAGCTACGAAGAGGTCCAGCGGAAGCCCGCTCGGGGCCATCGAAGCGTGGAAAGTAAGAATGTTGACGACAACCGGCGCCAGCACTGCTACCGCCAACGGAACGTAACGGTTGACCAGCAGAAGTACGCCTGCGATGACCTGAAACGCGAAGATCACCCAGAGGTAATGCGAGACATAAAGGGCACCCATGAACTGTCCAGCAATGCCCCCGGCGAGGGAAGGGGAATGAAGTTCAGGAAGCCGTTCAGCCCTATAACAAGAAAGATCACGCCCGCAATATATCGGGCGATTACGGAAGTGGTTCTCATAACCTGGTTCTCCTTTTCGATCGACGTCATTGCATTTACGTCAAGTATGCTTGTGTCAATATAGTTGATGTATGCTTCTGGAAGATTCAGTTTTTTATGGATCGAGGCATGCAAGGGACGAATCACGTCTGACTAGGAGTGTGTCTGAGAATTGCCTTCTGTTGCGCTGAATTTGCTTGAACATGAGCCGGAGAGTGTGCCAGTTTTTCGAACATGGCAAAAACATTCCGCACCTACCT
>DASZMG010000135.1:0-2985 GCA_035551975.1 Candidatus Acidiferrales bacterium
CCAGCCCGCGCCCGGAGAACTTGGCAACGCCAATCGCACGCCCGTTTCCGGTCCCGACTTTGTCAACACCGATTTCTCTCTGACGAAACATTTCGCCATTCGTGAAAGGATGCACCTCGACTTCCGTAGCGAGTTCTTCAACCTCTTCAACCATGCGCAATTCGGCGCACCCGGCGGCAATCTCTACGGCGCGGATTTCGCCTCGCCCACCACGTTCGCGACTGTGAATTACACCGTCAACAACCCGCGTGTGATTCAGTTCGCGCTTAAACTGGCTTTTTGAAGCACCGGATCTGAGCCTCAGGTTCACTGGTTGCGTTAATTGCATCGTCGGCGACGCGGCGCATGCTCGCGGCTACAAGACGCGTATTTCGTCCCAGGTCAGCGTTTCGAATACGAAGTCGGCGAAGTCTTTGATTGTTGGAAATCGTTTGCCATAATCACCCCACCGGACAATGAAAATCCCTTTGGATAGGGTCGGGGGAGTGCCCTTAGGTTTCTTCGACGCGGGATCTGAAATCGCACCTGATGCGAAGAGATTTCTGAAAAAGCTCCGTATGGGCATTTGCGACTTATTATCTTCCAAGCTGGGGCTGCCGTCACCGGCAATCGTGACGCCCGTTTGGCTGGCGCCGATTATTCAGAAGTCCCCTTCGCGTATGTTGCGCATCGAGCGTTCGCGAACATTGGTCTCGAAAATGCCGCTCACATGATGCAATGCGGATTTGTCGCGACCAAGTTTGATTCCGACGGAACATCAGCTTCCTCGAAGCCCGTTTCTGGACCGCCACACGGAAGGACGTACTTGAGACGGCTGCAGTTTTCTTCGAGAAGCGATCTTTCGGTGATCCTTCGAAGCTAGGTGCTTCCGATACCCTTATTACACGCCCTTCCAAAGGGTGTATTGTGCCAACTAGCTTTTTACAGCTTTAACAGAATCGCTCTGCTCCCAACAGGAACGGCGCCTGGATGGCGAGGTTAAGCCAGGCTTCCTCGAACTCACCGCACGAGGGCTCACAGGACGGTTGCGGGGCGGACCGATTCGTCGAGGCAGCCATGCCTCGAGGCTAATTTTCCTCGCCCGATCTGCCGTCATGATCTGCCATGATAGCGGCTTAGAGGAGCGGTTCGCGGAAGGTGATATCTGCTCTTGCTCTCGCGTCCGTCGCCCGATTGAGCATGCCGCGATAGCCTTTCTGGGATGGCCAACGATATACCCTCAATCTTTTTGTGATCCGAAATCGTAATTTCCGGAATCACACGTTCCCACGCGCATGCTCTTATCGGGCCTGCGCGTTGCTCCGGCATGTCCGGGAAAGGATGCCTCCTGTCAGTCCCCGACTCTCACCTAGAACGTTCTGCGCTCGAGAAAGCTACTCCGCCCCCTAGTTCGCGGTGGCTGGTTCTCGCAGTCATCGGCATCGCTTGCTACGGCGCCTACTATGCATTTGACTACATCGGGCCGCTCGCGCCACTACTTGCCAGCCAACTCCATTTCTCAAATTCGGATATCGGTCTTTTGCAGGCCGCCTATAGCCTTCCCAATATCGTAGCCACGCTAATCTGCGGGGCGATCATCGATCGTTTGGGTACGCGAAAATCGCTTTCGATTTTTGCCGCATTAATCTTCCTGGGGCTCGTTTTCACCGCACTCAGTTCACGATTGGACATTATGGCTGCCAGCCGCCTGCTGGTCGGTGTGGGCGGTGAAGCGCTGGCACTCACGGCCAACGTCGGCGTGGCGCGCTGGTTCTGGCACGACGAACTGAGCCTGGGGTTCGGCCTCCGCGCGTTGGCAGCGCGGTTAGGGTCGCTCAGCGCTCAAACTTCACCAACCTGGGCGGCGAGCGCTTACGCGCACTGGCGCTGGCCTCTGCTGATCGGCGTCGGAGTTGGCGGTTTTTGCCTGTTGGGTGCGGCGCTCTACTGGATACTCGACGCGCGCGGAGCGCGGCGGTTTCGGCTCGCCCATACAGGCGGCGTGACAAAAATTCGACTCCGAGATGCGCTCCGCTTTAACCGATCATTCTGGCTGATCGCAGCGCTCTGCCTCACATTTTACGGTTGCATCTTTCCGTTCGAGACCTTCGCACAAAAATTCCTCATCGAGGCCCGGCACGTCTCTCCGGAGACTGCCTCTTTGCTGGTAGGAATGGAACCGCTATTCTCTCTGATTGGCATGCCAATATTTGGGATTCTCGCCGACCGCTACGCCCATCGGTCGCTGCTGATGATGTGCGGCTCGTTATTCCTCGTGCCCGTGTTCCCGATGCTGAGCTACACCAGCATTCCGGCAGCGATTCCCATGGCGATGATGGGAGTCGCGTTCGCTCTTGTGCCGGCGATCATGTGGCCGGCGCTAGTTTACGTGGTGGAGGAATCGAACCTTGGCCTGGCCAACGGGATGCTTGACTCCGTGCAACAACTCGGGCTCGCGATCGTGAATCTCTCGATCGGCTGGGCAAATGACCACTGGCTGGCGAGCGCGACGAATGGCGCTGGATATCATGCGGGGATGTTGATGTTCACCGGGATTGCGCTGCTGTCGGTGCTGTCCGCTTTTGCTTTGTGGCGGGCCGAGACGGGTCCGAATGCGCAGGGTCTGGAGACAATCACAACTCGGCTGTGACTCTCTCGCCCTAAGAGTTCCGGGGAAAAAATTCATCTCGTACCGATACAGAATTCAACGAATGCATTCTCCGTCGCTATGGTCCGTTCGCAACACCGTTGAAAACCGCAATCGCTGAGAAAAACTTAAAACATCATGAAAATCGCTGACATGAACTGGATGCAGGTCGAAGAACGGTTAAGCATTGACAAGCGAGCCGTCGTGCCTATGGGTAGCGTCGAGCAGCATGGGTACTTATCTCTCGCTGTGGATGCTATTTTGTCAGAGCGCGTCGCCTGCGAGGCGGCTGAACCCCTCGGGATACCGGTATTTCCCGCACTCAGCTATGGCATCACACCGTACTTCCGCCGCTTCCC
>DASZMG010000136.1:0-6358 GCA_035551975.1 Candidatus Acidiferrales bacterium
AAATTGGCCCGAGACGTAGCCGGTCCAGCTCCTCGCTTGAGTATCGCCCAGAGAAACTGAAACCACGGCCGTTGTCATCGACGACGAGAAAAACGTTAGACTCGTCCTGCGTTAGTTTTACCACGACGTGGCTGGCATTCGCATGCTTTTTTATGTTGTGTAGTGACTCACGATATATCTGGAATAATTCGCGGCAAATGCGGTCGGGAAGGGGCCGATTGCGGTCCTCGATGAACAAATCAACCGCCAGGCCATATTCGCTGCGAAACCGCTCTGCGAAGCCTAGCATCAATTCACGCATGTCCGCGCTTTCGACCCGCACCGGTCGCAGGTCGGTAACCATTCGGCGCAGTTCCTCGCTCTCCTGCTGCACGATCTTCTGCAGGTTGGCCATTTCCCGCGCCGCTTTTTCCGGCTCGCGAGGCAGGCGGGTGCGTAGCACATCGAGCTGAATAATAAGGCTCAGCAGCGTCTGCAGGATGCCGTCGTGCAGATCGCGCGAAATGCGGCTCCGTTCGGATTCGATGGCTCGGGCGCGCAGGCTCCGTGTCAGGAACACGTTTTCAAGCGGCGGCCCGATATACCGGACGATTCGCTCCAGCCAGCGCAGTTCCGACTGCGAAAACCTCCGGCGGGACTTGTCAGTGTTTGCCGCCGTGCTATGCGGGTTGACCAGAATAATGCGGCCCGCCGGCCGTCCTTCGAAATCCAGGGTGACCGCCATTAGAGAGCGCCCGCTGAATTCCTGCCGCGTCGAGTCGGGCGGAGCGGGCAGGGTTCGGAACGGTCTTCCGTTTCGGCGGTCCCAACCGAACCCTTCTCCTGCGTTATTCCTGTAATTCCACGCAAATGAAACTTCCAGGGAATCGATCAGAAAAGTCTCACAACGGGAGAGCGAGAATACCTCCGGACCTTTCGTTTCGGCATCCGACTGGCGCACCCGCCACACGAAAAGCCGCTCCAGTTCGTCATCGCGGAAGGCCAGGCAAGCCTGTTCGCACTCGAACTCAGCCATCAATTCGCCCAATGACTGCCGAATAGATTCGGTTAGTCCGCGATCGAAACGTAGGTGACCCGTAATTCTTTCCAGAAACTGTTGCCGGGCAAGGTGCTCGCGTTCGCGTGCGCCAAGAAACCCCATGCCTAAGCCGGAAACAATTGTCCCTAGACCAATCGCCAGCCAGTGCCACACGCTACGCCAACGAAAGAGATCGGCCAGCGCTACCCGGAAGATGATTCCGGCGGTCGCCGCAAACACCAGCGCCAGCGTTGCTTTTTCACTGCCGCGATTCGCCAGCGCAAAAACAGCAAACAGAAAAAGAAACCAGAAGGATGAAACGGAAGGTGTCAGGTAAAGAAACGCTGCCAGAACTGTGAAATCCAGCACCAGTGGGATCCGGAAACGTACTGTTCCAGCAAAGCGGTCTGCTACCACGCTCGCCAGCGCCAGCAGCAGATAGCTGCCGAGAAATATCACCGACGCCCCGCGCAACGACGGGCCGGAGGTTTCCAAAAGCGCCATCAGTGAGAGCGCGGCGAGAATCGCGCGCCCTACCGTGACCTGGCGCTCCAAATACATCTGTTCTGTGCCGTCGAGGGCCATCTTTTGGTGGGTTAGCTTCCTCTAAAGTCTAACAAGCCGGCGCTCGGTAGCAATCACGCGTCGTTCGGGCGGTAATCCAAAGGTAATCCTCTGAAATATCCACAGATTTGTGTATCAAGCGCGAAACACTGATCCCCATTAGGTGGTATTCGGTGCATAATCGTTCCCGAGCGCGCGTATTGGGGGGATCAGTAAGCTTTGGCGCAACGGTATACGCGGCGAGAGGTCGGGCGGATCCTGGGATTGGATGCGCGTCGCCTTCGCTACTGGGAACGATTGCAGTTGGTCCGGCCTCAGGCCCGCTGGGGTGAACGTTTCTACAGCTTCGGTGATTTGGTCGCTCTTCGCAGTCTTCAACGCCTTACAAACAATAGAATTCCAGCGCATCGTGTGCGGCAGGTTGTGCGTTTGCTCGAAAAAGAATTGGGCGGCGCCCCCTTGGCTTTGCAGGAAATTCAATTCCTGGAGCAGGGCCGGGATGTACTTGTGATTCCGCCCGGTGCGGAGCGCCCTTTCTGCCCGATTCGACGCCAGTGGGCCTTTCGCTTCGAGGAAGCCCAAACCGCGACACCTGTGAAGCTTCATTCCATGGCTGGGCCAACGGCCGAGCAACTCTTCGAGGCCGCCAATAGTCTCGACAACACACCGGATTCGCTTGCGCAGGCCATTCGCCAATACGAGCGCGTGCTCGAACTTGCCCCGGACTGGATCGATGCTCACATTAACAAGGGAGTGGCTCTGTACCATTTGGGCCGCGTGGATGACGCTAGGGCTGCATTTCTTACTGCCGTGCAACTCGATCCGCTGAACGGTATCTCCCGCTACAATCTTGGTTGTGTGCTGGAAGAGCAAGGCGAAGTGGAGGATGCCATCCGGCACTTGCGGCGCGCCGCCAAGGCCATGCCTGGACATGCGGATGTGCATTTCAACCTTGCGCTGGCCTACGAAAAGAAAAACGAAAAGCGCCTGGCGCGTGAAGAATGGACTCTCTACCTGCGTTATGCGCCGAACGGCCCCTGGGCGGAGCAGGCCCGTGCACGTTTAGGAACTCAGGTTTCCAAGCGTAAGATTTCCTCTCCGATTCCGTTTCGCCGCCCCAACTGATCCGCATACCTGTGGTTTTGGCTTCTTCTGGATGTTTTCGTGTATTCCTGAATCTCCGCTGCCCGAACAACCTTGCGCAAGGCATTCGCGGGAGATAGCCGGATGGCAGAGACACATCGAAAGAGTCAGCATAAAGGCGAAGTTGCCCCAATCCCGCAGAACGGTCCTTCCATTCTGTTCGATCTGGATGGCACTCTTGCGGATAGCGTCTACGAGCACGTCTTAGGCTGGGAAGAGGCTTTTCAAAAGCAAAGGCTCACCGTTGAGGCATGGAGAATTCACCGTTACATCGGAATCAGCGGCAAGCTTCTCGTTCGTGGCATTTTTCGCGAAATGGGCCGGCAGGTTCGGGATTCGCAACGCGCCAAGCTCGAAGAACTACACAAGAAAGCCTACGAGAAGATGTTGCACGGTGTCCGCCTGCTGCCCGGAGCACGCGAGTTGCTCTCTGAACTGACGCGTCGGCAAATTCGCTGGGCCATAGCGAGTAGCGGAGACGAAAAGCCGGTGAACTTCCTTAAAAAGAAATTGGGCGTGCCGGAGGGAGTGCCGGCGATCACGGGCCAGCATGTGGAAAAGGCCAAGCCTGAACCCGATGTGTTTCTAACCGCCGCAGAACAGCTGCGCGTGAAACTGCAAGATTGTATCGTGATCGGCGATAGCATCTGGGACCTGCTCGCCGCACGCCGGGCAGGTGCGCTGGCAGTAGGGTTGCTCAGCGGAGGCTATGGCCGCGCGGAGTTGGAGCGAGCCGGGGCTTATCGTGTCTATGCCAATCCTGCCGAACTGCTCGCGCATCTCGAGGAAATCGGAATTTCGTCACAGTAACATACGGATCCAAGCGTCCGAGCTAGGATTTCCATTCCGGGGTGCCGATGTACGCTTGCGTGATGTCTGCGACCGTTTGCGTACCACAATTGCCCATCACCAGCTTCAGTTCGGCCTGCATGATCTCCAGCACCCGGTCCACACCCGGTTGCCCAAACGCGCCTAAGCCCCACAGCATCGGCCGTCCTATGCCCACTGCCTTAGCTCCCATAGCGAGCGCCTTGAATACGTCAGCCCCGCGCCGGAATCCGCCATCCACGAAGACGGGAATTCGGCCATTCACCGCTTCCACCACTTCGGGAAGGGCTTCGATCGTCGCTCGCAGCGTTTCTGTCGAGCGGCCACCGTGATTCGAAACGAGAATGCCGTCAAGTCCATGCTCCACGCACAGCTTCGCGTCTTCGGGTGTATCCATCCCTTTGATGATGAATTTGCCTTTCCAGAATTTGCGGATGCGATCCGCAAACGCCCAGTCCATTGCAGGGTTGGTCGTGCGCACACCGGTCATGTCTATGCCGTCATACATGGGATGATCGGGTGAGATTACGTCACCGCCCTTGACCACGTGGCAGGAAGTGCATTGCTGCAAATCCTTGGGTCGATCCCGCAGGTAGGTTTCGCTGTGGCGCCCGGTGGTATTGTCCACGGTCAGCGCCACGACGGGACACCCCGCCGCCTCAACTCGTTCCAATATTTTCTGGCACGCTTCCCATTGGCTTGGTGCGTAAAGCTGATACCACACCGGACGTCCGTGCGCCTTGTTCACGTCCTCCACAGAGGTTGAAGTAGCTGTCGAGAGAATTTGCAACGTGCCGCGCGCCTTCGTAGCTCTAGCTACCGCCAATTCTCCATCCGGATGGAACGACTTCTCGCCTCCCGTGGGACACGTAAAAATCGGAGTGTCGTAGGTTGTCCCGAACAGGTCGACGTGCATGTCCACTTTGGTGGCGTCGCGCAGGCGCCGCGGCCGCAACTCGATGTGTTTGAAGGCTTCTCGATTCGCGTGCAGTGTCCCATCGTCATCCACGCCGCTGGCCATATATGCCCAGTGACCTTGTTGCACTTTGCGATGCGCCGTTTCCTCAAAATCAAACACGTTGAGTGCATCCGCCGGGCTGGCAATCACACTTGTAGCTTCAGTGGCGTTCTGAGCGGAAATGCCGCGTTCCAGGAAGGCCGCCACTCCACCGAACGCGGCGACATACGGGCTTGCCGCCAGAAACTTAAGAAATTGGCGACGCGCCCTATTTTGATTTCTCATTGCAACACCACCTTGTCGAAGCGATAGCTCAGTTCCTGCGCCAAAAACAGGGTCTTTTCATCCGGGCAAGCAACCGAGTGGATCCAGTCGAACCATCCTGGAAGTTTCCCGAATTTTCCGAACCGTCCCAGCACCCTGCCGTTCAGATCCAACTTATAGACACGCCCCACGCTGCCCACGAAGATCACAGGATTGGCTCCCGGCGTCATGCACAACGACCACGCCGGACCATCCAGCACCCACTGCGTTTTAAAGTTTCCATCCGCATCAAATACCTGCACGCGATTATTCTGCCGATCCGCGACGTAAAGGGTTCCTTTCGGGTCGATGACAATGCTGTGCGGCGTGTTGAATTGCCCAGGTTTGCTCCCGCGGTCGCCCCAATATTTCACCAGCGTGCCTTCATGAGTGAACTTCACCACGCGCGAGTTCCCATAGCCGTCCGTTACATACGTGCTTCCATCCGGCCCGACGGCGGCGTCAGTTGGCTGATAGAAATTCTCCGGCAACGGGATGGCGCGCTCGATGCCGTGGGTCAGGTACACCCAAGGCTCTTCTCGGCGTCCCAGTGCCTGCGCCACCTGCAGGTTCGGATCGAATTTCACCACCAGGTTGTCAGCCGCGTTGACGTACCAAAGATTGTCTTGTGAATCGAAGCGGATACTGTGCGGCACGTGAAACACGGGAGAATCTTCACCGTAGGAAGCTACAAAAGCTCCTTCGGGCGTGAACTCCATCAGCGGGTGATTTCCGCGATTAAGCGTGAATATTTCGCCTTTGGAATTCACCGAAACGCCTACCGCCTCCGCCAGAATCATTCCTTTGGGAACCTTGAAGAAATTTTCGACCACGCGGAAGGGCGGTTCGGGAGGCGTGGCCATTTCCTGAGCGGCAAGAGAAATGGCCACACATGCGATCAGAGCTAAAAAAATGAACTGTTTCATGGCGACCTCAATGTCCGGTTAGCGTCCGCCGAATCACCCACCTCGGCACGCGCATCGACAATTTCATGATTAATGATCGCGGAAGTTAGCGCACATGAACTGACACTGTCAATGGAAGGATGCGCTCAAATTGAAGTAATGCGTGGCGAACAACGCATTAGTCAGCGTGCTACGACGGAGATGCTGAGAGCTGCACGAAGGGAACTACGGGGCGACGATGCGGTTGCGCAGCGCGTACCGCACTAATTCGGTTACGGAATGAATCTGCAGCTTACGCATCAAATTCGCGCGATGTGTATCGGCGGTCTTCGCGCTGATGCCCAGAATTTTTGCGGCTTCGCGGCTGTTCTTTCCTTCCGCAATTAAACGAAGCAGTTCCTGCTCACGGGTGGTGAGAGGCTCTTCCCACAAATCCATAGCGGACGATCCGCGTCCGTTGTTCTTCTTGGAATTGAGCATTAACTCCGTGGCGCAAATAGCGAAATAAGGGCGGTGATTTGCCAGAGCCTCGACAGCGGCCAGCAAATCTCGATCCGAATCGCTCTTCAGAATATAACCGCGCACCCCGGCGAGAATAAGTTCACGAATGAGTTGGTTGGAATGATCCACCGACAAAAT
>DASZMG010000137.1:0-28927 GCA_035551975.1 Candidatus Acidiferrales bacterium
ATAGGCATCTCGTGCGGCCGCTAGCAAACCGAGAATACCCCAGCTGACTTCGCGTGCAACAGGGAACGTTATGCGAGCCACGGCAAGAGAAGTATCGTTCTGAGGTTTAGTCTTCTTCAAGCAGAACAGCCGAAACTGATCAGGCGTAGATGTTCCAACCGAGCCTCGCATTGGCCATACCACTTAAGTTTGCCAATTGGAGATGAAATGTTTCTGAAAGCCACGCCGGCGGGCAGCTGCTCTGTGAAGCTGGCCGTCCCGGAAGCGAGTTAGCGCCGCGCTTCTTCGGACCACGCCACTGCATGAGCGGAACCGAAGCCGCAAAACGGATTCGTACAGAAGCGCCACTGACGATCATCATTTTCATTTCTATGCACGATTCTCCGACGGTCACTGCGCCAGTGAGAATTGCAGGGGCTGATGGCTTTGTGAGTAAGCATAGTGAGAGCCGGTCTCATACTTCTGCCAGGTAAGCAGTGGGATGTTTGCGGCGAGGCCGGAAATGGATTTGAGGCGATTCAAAAGGTCCGCGAATTGAAACCGGATGCTGGACTTCTCGATCTCACTCAGCATGCCGATCAGTCACGCCGATAAGTTCAGAGAACAAGTTGCTAAAGACTTGCCAACGCTTCCTTCTTAAAACCTTCACCAATCAGACCGGGAGCTTTAGTTTTTCACGTTTCAAGCCCCGTAGGGTTTTCATTGCATCGCTAACGGCCAACCGCTCATCCACGTCATCGGTCGATGTTCCTAATTCTTTTAAGCGTTCCGCTATCGCTATTTCGGCGGCTGCGATGAGGTGGGGAAGTTTCTCCACGTTCAGCTCGGCTAGGGCATCAACGCAAAGACTCTGCCAATTCGGATATCGCAGGTTGTTAGTGCTCAATTAGACCTCCCTCGATGTCCAATTCAAAGGTTAGCATGAAAATGCGGAACGTGCAGATTGCCACGCAGACCTGTGAACTCCTTGTCTATCAGGGTACGGGCGCGGATCGTCGCATTGAGGACCGACTGCTCCCAGCGACGAAGTGCTGGAAGCGTTTGTAACCAAGCCACGGCCTCGCCGATAGCGACTATGAGAATCGCCCCAAAAATAATCGCGAGTCCCACCGCGGCGACGATTAAGAGGAAGATGACGTACGCTGCAAGAGTTTGCATCGTTTTCCTTTGGTTCTTAGCTATGCAGGGGTTCCGAGCTCTACATTTGCTAGAAAGCGCTGATCAAAATCTAATTCGGCCGCAAACCAATCAATCTCCGGCGACCCCTCAGGGCAGCCTCGCAGCAGCCATCGCAGGTGAGCGAGAGTGGACACAGATTCCTCTCTAGTCTGTACGTATGCCAGATAACCGATAGCTTCGCAAGTCGCCATGGTTCCTCCTTCCTTGGCTAAGTAGCGTGATCATCTTCCTGCTCGAAGGTTCCGTCACCTTCGAAAGAGTTGAAATAATCCCTGGGAGCGACTCGCCTTAGTTCTCTGACTCGCGCACGGGCGTCTTCTAGCCCTCCCATGGTCTCAAGCCATATAGGTGACCCGTTGGGGATTCGGGCAAAAATGCCAATCGCCGCATCCATTTCCATCTCGTTGGACTATGAGGAATGCAAGTGGCTTGCCAAGGCTGAAATGATTTAAACTTCCACGGAATCAGCAACTTCGCCCAGACGTGCGAGACACTTCGGCGCTATCATCCTGGAAGAATTTTCGACGCGCTGTGCAAGTTACGGACGCGACTGTACAGCAAACACCGGAGCGACTACTTGAGGAACTCCTCGCTGAGCGCATCAAAGCTGACTTCAGCAGCGCAAGTTTGTGCGTCAGAATGTCCCGATCGAATTTGCTGGGGCTAGCCAAGCTCACATACTGAATAACCCGTATCGTAAGCCTTCCGCGCATTATTCCGATTCCGAATGGACTTTTCGCGGTCATTCGTTTGTCCTGAAATTTGCGAGAACGTGAGAGCTGCATCTAAATCGGCCTTCAGTAATTCCGGCGGAAAGCTGGAGCTTGTCCCAATCCTAGAGGATGTCTCAGCCGTAATTGAAGGTTGGTAGGGACGGCGGGTTCATCTTACGCTACTTGCTCCTTTAGAACGTTGAGTTGTTGGCTTGCTCTCTCGGCCAAGAATTGACGCCAGCGCCCATAGAATGCCATCACGTCTTCTCGATACACCTTGTCGTACAGAGCATAGAAGCGAATATGACTGCATGCCGTCGCCACTACCCCGGCAGGTTCGATGGAAACTTGTTCGCTCGTACATTTCCATCGTCATCGGACTTCCCCGAAATTCAGGCGGGTCGGCCCCTGCATCGCCTTTTTCGAGGCCTGCACAGCGTTCACATTGTTACGGCCTACAGCCTAGCCGAGTTGCCTTGGCAACCCTCTACACCAGAGGCTTCAGCAGCTTCGTTGCCTCCGCTGCTGCTCCGATTGCTACCGGGTGGAACGAACCAGTTCCCGGGTGGGGCTTTCACCCACTGTGGACCAACACCTTTTCACGGCGCACCGAATAATCCAGGCTAAGCAAAAGGGGAGCCGCGGATTTTCCCGTTTTGCATTTTCAAACTGAAGAATACTCTCCGTCCCCTGCCTGCCTTGACAGGGCCGTACATGAAATCCTTGATTGATTTACGACGGGCCTGGTGAGAGCCTTTGAGAAATGAGCAACCAATTAACTGGCATCAGAACGGAGGAGTACACGCATTAACACAGCCCAGCCAGAGCGAAATCACGGAGGTGAAACATGGCCCGTGTTTCGTCATTCATCGTTTCGGGCAGTTTGGTATTCATGGGTCTCGCAACTGTAAGAGCCGCCCCTTTAGCCCCTCTAGTCGTGCCCTGCGTTCAACCAGTCGCAATAACGGGTCAGCTTCCAAATCAGGAACAGATCAGGGCATTCGCAGGTACCATCGTCTCGCAGTACGGCGGGACGTTCGTGCTTCAGGATGATGTCAACAAGACGGTATATGGTCTTGACGATCAGGCTCTCGCAGCGAAGTTTGTCGACAAGAAGGTATTGGTCACAGGTACGCTCGACAAAACCGCTACGATCCATGTGAAGAGCATTGAGGAACAAAAGGCCTAGGCAGATTGTTATGGATGCCGGGCTTAGGGTTAGCCCTGATGCTTTTATGTTCGATAACAATACGAGAGGTCACGGTGAGCTTGTGAGGCAAGCGTCAAGCGGAAGGATGGATTTTTTATTTCCAAACGGATACGGTAACCCTTCTCCTCCTTCTGCTAGGCCTCTGCTCGGTACCAGAATACTTTCCCGGGAGGAGCCTTACATGACGAAGATCAACGGAACAGTAGGCTCGGTTTTGAAACGGAAGGGTACCGATGTGTGGTTTATCGGGCCCGATCAGATCGTCTATGAAGCTATTGAAAAAATGGCCAACAAAGGAGTAGGCGCATTGCTGGTAATGGAGACAGGGAAACTTCAGGGCATCATTTCGGAACGGGATTATGCTCGGAAAGTTATTCTCAGGGGGAAATCGTCGCGGGTAACCCTAGTCAAAGAGATTATGACGAGTCCAGTTATATCCGTGACGCCCGCCAACGCAGTCGACGAATGCATGAGTATCATGACGACGAACCGTGTCCGTCACCTTCCGATCGTCGAAAATGAGAAGGTTTTGGGCGTTGTGTCGATCGGAGATCTGGTGAAGTGGGCTGTCTCGGAACAGGAGGAGACTATCGAACACCTTGAGAACTACATCTCGGCGAAGTATCCGACTTGATAGGGGTGGCGCAATCTTCTCTCGACGGCTGCTTGGTCTTTGCAGTAGTTTTTCGTCTGGGTTCGGCCCATCGCTTTTCAACTCCGATATCGATATTCCCTCTTTTCGCAGCGGGCCGAACGGCCGATGTCCTCTTGTCAAGTTGTTTCGAGGCCGCTTGAATTCGGGCCCGTCAAGGTGTTGGACTGCCCACGCTCGGATGGTTGAGCTCGCTCGGCGTGGCGATCAGTTGCTTTGGTTGCGCGCTCGGAGGATTCAATGCGGGATCGCGAGTGGTGTACTCGATGGCTCGCGGGCGGCAGTTTTGGAGCTGGTTCGATGCGGTGCATCCGGTGAATGGAACGCCATATCGCGCCCTAGCGCTGTTGGCAGGCATATCCATCGTGGTGCCATGCGTGATGGCCGGCGCCGGTGTGAGCATGGCCAACACGATGGACTATCTCATGCAGATCGCCTCGCTGGGATTTCTCGCGGCGTATCTGCTGGTGTGCGTGGCCGCGCCCTATTACCTGGCGACGAGAGGCGAACTGCGATTCACGCAGATCGCGGCGGCGGTTTCGGCCATTGTGATCATAGGCGCGGTGCTGGTGATGAGCTTATTTCCGGTCCCTGAGGGGCCGAGCCGCTATCTGCCCTACATTTTTGCCGCTTTGTTGCTATTCGGAATGCTGGCTTCGGGAAAAGATTTCAAGCGCGGGGCGCAGCCGGAGGCATTCGCGGAGGCGAGTGCCGCGGCGGAATTGGGCGACGCTTCCGAATAACTTTCCTTCTCCTACAAGGTTCCGTATTTCAATCCCAGTTTTTTGAGCCACTGGCGATAGGCCAAGGCCAGCTCGTCGGAAGGCGTGTGAATTTCTTGCACCGGATCGAGCGGCAGCAGTTGCGGGCGCTGCGATTCGACGATAGGAATGTCCTGCCGGGTTAGCGCGTCCTGATAATCGAGCAGCGCGTCGTCGGAATTTTCCGTGGAATAGTTGAGGGCCATGATGCTCCAGACCAGGCTTTCGGCCTCGTCGACCGGAGTGACCGTGTCCATCATGGCGAAGCGTTCGCTGCGGTAGGCCTTGGTGTAGTGCGCGGTGAGCGGGCGCAGCACTTGAAAGGAATAGGTGACGTCGACTTCGCCTGTTCCGTTGGGACCTTCGCGCCAGATGCGGTGGGTCAGAACATCTTTCGCGGCCGGGCCGTCGCTGGTCGGCTGCACGTGGTATTTCTCCATTTCATAACGCGTGCCGGCAGCCATCTGGCTCGCGTGCAGAAAAGGGTAGTGGCCCGCGTCCAGAAAATTTTCGAGGACGCGCGTGGCGTAGGCGTGGAAGCGATACGGCCCGGCCAGCACCTGGCGAAAAGAGGAGTCATCGCCCTCGGGGAAAGAGGGAACCGGCTGCGCGGGCGTTCCGAGGCAGACCCAGACGAGTCCATATTTGACTTGCGCGCGATACACACGGGCTTTGGCGCCGAAGGAACTGGTTTCCGCCGGATGCGCTGGAACCAGCGTACACATGCCCGAATCGTCGTAGCACCATCCGTGATACGTGCACACGAGTTGCTGGTCGCGCACCTTGCCGAGAGAAAGTTTGGTGCCGCGATGGGCGCATTGATCGAGCCAGGCATGGATTTCGCGGCCGTCATGCCAGAGCACGAGGTCGGTGCCCAAGAGGCGCGCGGCTTGTACGTCTCCGGGATGGAGGGCGGAGGCGCGGGCGACGGCCTGCCAGTCATTGAGAAGAAGCGGATCGTTCAACATGTATTCGAGGAGCGAGCCGTTTAGATTACCGGAAAAGCGCGGCAGGGCTATTTTTTTTTCGCCGCGCGGCTGCTCGCGATTCGGGAAAAGCTGCTGAAGGCGGGCAGTGCGATAAGCGAATATCTGACCGATGTCGCGTTGCACCAGCAGCTTGTTAATGAGCGCGCCGCCCCAGGTGGCGTACTGCACGTGATCTTCGCAAGCGGTGCCGCCGGAGTCGTCCGTGAATTTATGCTCGTGAATCCATACGCGATACGGGCCGCGCAGTTGTTCGTCGACAAAACGGTTGGGAGGGTCCCAGGCGGTAATACGGCTTTTCCAGCGAACGGGGATGCCGCGAATTTTTAAGCGATAAGCGATCTCCGTTCCCTCGCGCATCTGGATGGGCTGGGGTGTGGTGACATGAAACTTCAGCCAAGGCGGTGTGAGTTCTTCCAAGTTCAGCGCATTGGAGAAGAATTCAAAAACTTGGGTTCGCGGGTGCGGAAGCCAGAGCTGAGAACGAAAATGAAAAATCTTCATTGCAAACGGTCATTTTATTATGAGCCCGACGAAGCCTCGAAGCGATAGGGGAATCATTCTAAGACTCCGGGAGAAGTTTGGGAGTGCGACAAACTTGTTCAAACGCGGGAGATCGGGAGTTCATTCTCACGATTAGCCGCGAAAAAAAGGGGCCCCCGCTTGGGATCGGGAGCCCCGAAAGGCCGCATTCCCTTGATTCGGCCTAGGCGTGACCGAATCAATTGGGGTCATCCATCCTAGCTTCCCTCTCAGAGGCAGGTGGGAACGGACCACACTTACCTATTGAAGAGGCTCAAGTTGTTTGTTTTCAGAGGTTCTATAACTTCAGAAAGTGCTCAAACCGCAGGTCGATCGTACAAAATCACGTACAAGATTTCGCATCTGCAACGATGGTCAATTGAGGGGTGAAAAGACTTAGATTGGAAGATCCTCTTCGTCCATCCCCGGCTCGCGCCCGCCGCCGCCGATGGCGAGATCGATGATCGTTGGTGCCTGCGCGTTTTTCCTTTTTCTATTGTGCTGGACGGTTGCGACGCATATGCCGGTCGGTCAATTCCACATGCACGGTTGATCTTAGCTCAGCTCTTGCTCCCCTTCGGCCTGCACAAACATCCCTTCACAAAGCTGCGCCGGTTGAATGTCCATCCCTCGCGTCACCGCCGTAGTTACCGCAACTATTCCGCAACTCGACGTGACGGGCGTCCAGTCGGGCGGTTCCGGCCTTTCACTCAGCTCGTCGATCGGGATTTTTAAGGCATTTACGAGCGGAACGACAACGGTCAGCCTTAACTTCTCGAGAACCAGCTCTTCGGATTCGATCTGCTCGACAACTCTAGGCCGAACCTTCATCAGCGCTGCGAGCTGCTCCTGAGAAAGCCCTCGCTTTTCGCGCGTGGTGCGAATCCGCGTTGCCCATAGTTTGGCCAGCTGCTGCCGATATTTTTCCCGCTGCTCGCGTCGCTTTTTAGAGAGTTGGCGCATCGTCCTGTCACCTCCGTGACTTGAGGAGTATAACCCGGTGACGGTCGCACTTGCGGATAAAAATTGTCATATTTGTTACGTAACCATAAAACGCTATTTACAGTGGCAGTGTGAATCGTGGCAGTGTTAATCGTATTTCCGTTTGTGGCCTCGATGCGGATCAAATGCCTACCCCATCAGCAGTCGCCGCGGCGCGCCCCCAAGCTAGCCCTGCGCATCGCCGGAGCTTGCTTGTCGGGTCAGCAACTCTTTCTGTTGATGTGCAGGAATTTTGTCCAAAACGTACGTCCTTGTCGACACCGGTCTGGATAGTCTGGCGAGACGGTATATTAACCGTTTTAGAATGTGTCGGAGATTCTTTGGTGAAGTATGTGCTCCCACCGTAGCCCATGCGAAAAGCTTTCGTCGCGCTCAGCGTCTTTGTGCTTCTAGCCTCGGTAATTCATGCCTGCCCGGTTCGCCCGATTTGCCCTACGCATCACGTCCCGATGGATCAAACAAGTTCGAACTGCGATGACGCAGGCGAATGTACCGTCGTATATCACTGCCCAGTGGGAGGGGAAACTTGGACCGTTCACTGCCATGGTGGGTAAACCGTAGGAGAATAACCCTGTGAAGTATCTTTCATGGGTTGCAACTGTACTCTTTCTTTGCCCCTTATCGCTGAAAGCGCAAGTCACCTGTTCTCCGAACGTCGACAGAAAAGTGTGCACCGACGCGGCATCGATACTCAATTCTGTGGTTGACCACGGTGCATACCGAGGCGTCGCAGTCCAGGTAGAGATCGTGTTACTTTTATCTAACTCCGTCAAGTCCTTCAGTCGCTTTTCATATTCCGCTGGCGTAACGATTGCCTCTGATTGTGTCTTCGGTGAAGCTCCGTCGAATTTTTCGAAATGTTATAGGCGTGTGTTGTGGAACTCGATGTATCCCGATATCACGTTCCTGAGAGATAAGCCCACCCGTCCCGGGGTCAGTGAGATCCTGATTTCTTCTTCTGAATTCAACGGAGTTGAATCGGTCCGAAAGCCCGGAAGCGAAAGTGAGAGCGTCGTTCAAAAGACAGATCGATACGATCGCTCCACCACCTTTGACACCTCAGCGTTCATCGCCGGTTATCTGTCCGGAACCATATCGACTTCAATGGACGGTTCCTTCGAAGTTGACCTAGGCGCTGTGGAACAGGCGACGCCTGCCGTCGAGACTTCGGGAAACGGAATGCAAAGAACGGGTATTGATCCTCAGGTGATCCTCTTTACCCTTCAAACTTTTCAGTCATTGTCGTCCATCGATCAGTATCTCGTTGAGGCGTTCTGCGCACGAAACCCACAAGGAACTGCCGCGGTGCCGCCGAAAGCTCCTGTTCACGCGGTCGGCTGTCAGTCGCTCGCGGCTGCATTGAAGAAGTGATGAGCCACACGCGACCGCACCGGTGAGCCCGCGCTTGGGCATTGATGCAGGCGGCCATACTGTGCGCGCTTCGCGAAACTCGCTGGGGTGCCGCTGCTTACTTGCGAGCCTGCTGATAGCGCGATTGCGCCATCGTCGCCGCCATTTTCATCAGCAAATTTCGTTCGCGACGATCCATGCGCGCGAGTGCTTTCGCGAATTGCCGCAGCTCACGGCGCTCTTTAGGCTTTGCGCCCCAGAGTGACGGATCACCGTCTGCGGCTTGCTGCAAGTGCAATTTTATTAGGGGAGATTTATCGTCGTGGAATATCAGGTAAATAGGAACTGCAAGAGCGCGTGCGAACTTTTCTAAAGTCTCGACTGCTGGAACCGTATGCCCGTTTTCGACACGGGAAACGTAGCACCGCAAAAGTCCGGTTTGTCGCTCGATGTCACCTTGGCTGAGATCTTTCGATTCTCGCAGTTCGCGGAGTCGCTGACCGATGAGCATTTGTTAACGGTAACACATGACACGGTGCAATTGCTCGAGCCGAGGCGACCGTACTGCGCGTGATTCGCGAATCACCCTCGGGTGTCAAAGTTGAAGGCCGATTGGTGGTTGAAAAATGCAGCGGCGCTCGCTTATATTCCTCTATCGCACTACATCTTTCGAGGGATCGATGCCTGACGAAACTAAACTGGCCACATTACACAAACAATGTTTGGAAACTCTTCACGACTACATGCGCGAAGCGAACAAGATGTGTTCACTGCTCGAATCAATCCACGATTTCCCGCTAACCGTCAAAGAACAGATCGCCTTGACGACCCAGCGCCAAGCCGAATACGTTGCGCATCAAGCCTATCACCAGGTCAGAAAAAGATTGTTTGAAAGACTGAAGGAGATTTGATTCCGGCAATTTTGCCGGACCTGACGCAGGCTGTTGAAGTTTCATAAAGCGATGCGAAAGAGTTTCATGCAAAGGCGCTGATCTGTTTGAAGATCAGCGTCCTCCGCGACGCGCTTCCCGCACGCAGGAAACCTCCGGGCCTTGGCTCATGACGACGGCGAGTATCGGATCAGTCGATGGAAGCGGCCCAGTCATACCAATGTGCCATGGACGGCGTAATTCAAACTGCCGGCGTGGTTATGCCATGGGAGGTATGGGGAGAACACTGTCCTTCCTGTTCTTTCTTCCTTTATGGCTGGCGACCTCTAACCGGTTGGGCTCGCGCTTGCTTCTCCGTGACGCGCGCTTTTTTTTTTGGAATCGGTTTTCTTCATTTTTTCTCCGCATCGGCCGGATCGTCGCCATGCAATAAACGATGCTAAGCCTTCTTGCCGCAAACATTAGCCTGGCCTCTGGCCGCAATCGACCGCGCAATCATGTCCAGCGGCGCGGCGCTTTGATCAAGCGCCAGGTTCAAGCTGTGCGAGAGCACCGTCATGCAATAAATGGTCCCCGCAAAAAGTAACCCTACCGGCAGCACGCACAGAAGCATCACACGCGGCAGCGTGCGCGTCGCCGCCTTTGCTTCCTCGCCAAGCGTTGTTGCACTCTCGAATCCGGCCAGAGTCATGAACGCCAGCACGAACGCAAGCTGGTATTGCGCGAATCCGGTACCTTCCAGGCGCAGTTGCGCGCGATCCACCCAATGGTGCGCGCGGAACGTTGCGGTAAACAAAATTCCCGCGATCATCAATACCGAACAGAGTTCCGTCCCCAGCATCAGCTTCGTCGAGAGGGCAACATCGTGATGCGCCGGCCACCACGCCAGCAGCACCACCACAATCGTCAGCAGCGCAAATCCCACCGCCCCCACCGGCCGCGATAGGAAATGGCTCATCACGATCGCCACATAATAGGCGCTCGAAACGCCCGAGCTCGTGGCCACAAAAATCATCGCCACCACGTACGCCCACCCCGTCACGCGCCCTGCTCGATTCCCCAGGCCCTGCTGTGCGAATGTCGAAAGCGAACCTGCCGATGCGAATCTCGACGCAAACACATTGATATTCATCGCGACCAGCCAAAACGCCCCCAGCACGCAGAGAAACAACAGCCAGGTCCCGTTGCCGGACTTATAAATCAGCAGCGGCAGAATCGTTCCGATCGTTGCCACCGGGCCCATGGTGCCGATGGACTGCGCGACGTTCTCGATGCCCGAAAGGTAATTCCGGCGCAGTCCACCGCCGCTGCTATTCCCGGTTTTTGCCGGTGATTGTATTGCTGATGTTTGTGGTGGCGATGTTTGCGGCATGTTTCGCCCAGCCGAAGCGTAGCACGCGTACTTCATCGCACCGTCTGCACCGCCAATTCACAGTTTGGATGGAACGCATCGGAGTTGCCCGCCCTGCACGGGCTCATAATATTTTCCGCTTTACATATTCCTATATAGGAATATATTGGACCCATGCCCAGGGCCGCCACCACCTCCGACGCTTTCAACGCCGTCGCCGAACCCCGTCGCCGCGAGATTCTTAACTATCTCGCTCTTCAGGAACGGCCCGTCGGAGACATCGTTACGGCCTTGAGCATGGAGCAGCCTTCCGTCTCCAAGCATCTCCGCGTGCTTCGCGACGTGGGCCTGGTCCACGTCCGTCGCGATGGCCGGCAGATGTTCTATCGCACCAACGCCGATGCTCTTCGCCCTCTCCACGAATGGACGGGCGAATTCAAGCGTTTCTGGCGCCAGCAATTGACGCAAGTGAAGGAACTCGCCGAGGCCAAGACCCGCCGAGGCGAAACCAGTCCAGCACCCCAGGAGGAAGAACGATGATCGCGGCAACAGCAACAAAGCTTGAGGATTTGACTCTGAACATCACCGAAGAAATTCACGTGAAAGCTCCATTGCAGGTCACTTTCGACGCTCTGCTCGAACAGCTCGGCCCGTTAATGGCCGGCGGCGACGACGCTCCCATGCCCATGAAGATTGAGGCCTGGCCCGGCGGAAGGTGGTTTCGCGATCTGGACGGCAACAACGGACATCTCTGGGGACACGTGCAGTCCATCAAGCGGCCCACGTTGCTTGAGTTTTATGGTCCGCTGATGATGTCCTACCCCGTCGTTTCCAACGTGCAATATCGCCTCAGTGAAGAACCGGGTGGCACGCTCATCAAATTCCAGCACAAGGCGCTTGGCGCGATTCAGGACGATCATCGCCAGGGCTTTCCCAAAGGCTGGAGCCAGATCCACGCACGAATCAAGGGACGGGCGGAAGCAGACCGCTCGCGCTGATTCTTCCGTCGGCACCAAGCCGCGCCATGGCCTCTGCTCAGGTTCGCCCCTGAAAAAAGGACGCTGCACCCGCGGCGCCCGAACAGAGGCCATCGCCGCCTTCTTTCGTTCCCAAACCATTTCCTAACGGATGGAATTCCTCGCCTTCCCGCGCCAGCCCATATTGCAATCCGTGCCATAATTGACAGCCGATCGTTGCCGCACCGGTACGCGCGTATGCGCCATGCTGCATCGGAAAATGACTCGCCTTTTCGCGCCGCGCGTATTGGGAACCATCGTCGGCGCCGTGAACAACCGCATTCACATTTCATTGAACTCACCTGGATATCAACCAGGACTGCCGTCGGTCCGAAATCCGGAAAGTACAATTCGAAAAAGGACAGCACATGGACAACATCACTCGCAGATCGTTCGTATCTCAGGCCGCCGTTGGCGTTACGTCGCTCGGTTTGCTCGGCGCAGCAGCCCAGTCGGCACAAGCGCAAGAAGCGCAGCTTGTCTGGAAAAGTTCGGACTGGAAACTCTCTGAATTCCAGGCGCTGCTGAAGGACCCGGCCCACATCAAGCAGGTCTTCGACAGCACCCAGATTGTCGAAGGCAGGTTCCTGAACAACATCAAGAACTCATTGAATGGCCTTCATTTCGGCTTCGATATCCCTGTGCGCCAGATCAAGATCGTCGCCGCTCTCCACGGACCGGCCAACATGCTGAATTACGACGACTACATCTGGAACAAATACCAGATCGGCGAATGGCTCAACGTCACCGACCCCACCACCGGAAAACCCGCTACTCGAAATGTTTTTTACAACAGCACTAAGACCTTTGGCAAAGATGCCGTCTCGCAGGACCCGAGCTATCCCGATTCCATGTATCAGGACACTAGCGTTCAGACGCTGCAGTCGCGCGGCGTGCAATTTCTGAGCTGCCACACCGCCACCGAAGAGCAGGCGCGCGTTCTGGTCAAGCGCAATAAGCTCTCTGTGTCGTCTGAGGAAGTGGTGAAAGACATGCTCGCTCACGTGCAGCCAGGCGTGCTCGTGGTCACCGCCATGGTTTCCGCCATTGCTCTATTGCAGATCGAAGGCCACTACAGCTACGTCTCCGTGTAGTTTCAGGAAGGCCGATCCAAATGGCTCTCTCTCTGAAAATTTTCGCCGTCACTCTCGCACTCGCCGGCGCCACCACTATTTCTGCGCAAACCTTTCCTCCCTGGAGCAAAGGGGAAAACAACCCTGCGGCAAACAAGGGCGTCATCTTCTCCGTTGCCGACATCGACAACGTTCCCGATCTTCACGGAAATCCTTGCGACGCCAAGCTCGTCCTCTTCATTGGCGGCAACCAGTTCTTCGTCTTGCCGCAATTGATCGCGGCATTCGAGCGCGATCATCCAGAATTGAAAGGCTCTATCTTTTACGAGACGCTTCCTCCCGGTATTCTGCGCAAACAGGCCGCGGCACAGGGCACGCTCACCCTCGGCAATCTCACCATCCAGGTAAAGCCGGACGTCTTCGAAGCCGGCGCCAGCGTGCTGCACGACATGGAAAGCAGCGGGCAGGTCAGCAATGTTCTCGAATATGTCACGAACGATTTGGAAATCATGATCGCCGCGGGAAATCCCAAAGGCCTGCATTCCCTGAATGATTTGCGCCGCCCCGATCTCCGCTTGTCCATGCCGAACCCGCAGTGGGAAGGCATCGCCAACCAGATTGCCGGCTCGCTCCGCAAAGCCGGGGGCGATTCGCTCTATCAATCTGTTTACCAGGACAAAGTGAAAGCCGGCACCACCGCCCTCACGGAAATCCATCACCGCCAAATTCCCATGCGCATCATGAACGGCCAGGCCGACGCCGGCGTCACCTGGGGGTCCGAAGTGCGCTTTCAAGAAAGCATCGGCAATCCGATTCAAGGAATTCCCATTCCCGCGGCCGAAAATACTACCGAGACTTATTCCGCGGGCTTAATGACGAACGCGCCGCATAAAACTGCGGCGACGCAATGGCTGGCCTTCCTGAAAAGTGAGCAGGCGCAAGCGGTCTATCGCCAGTATGGCTTCCACTCACTACCAGCCGCCAGTGCCGCGCCCGCAAAGTAGCGTTCGGTACGGCAGTCGATTTCGAAATCTTCGATTTTCGGAATCTACGGCTGCACCGGAGTGAGCTGGTGGAAGTCCGGGCCGGGCGAAATATTGGAATTGATCTTCACCCCGGTGCCGTTCATGTAATAGTTCGCCTTCGGCCCGCTGAAAACCTGGAACTGATTGCCCGTCTGCGGATCCCTTACCGTTTGCACTCCGGTTAAAATCTCTCCCCATTCCGAAACCTGGTGCGCCTGCGCGTTCTGGCGCGCTTCAAAGCCCGCCACTTGCTGGTTCATGGCTGCGGTGCGGGCGCGATCGTACGCCTGCATCTGCTGCATGAACTGCCCGAAATTAGCGCGTATCTGCGCCAGGCCAACCTGCGTCATGCGGTCCTGATACTCCTTCCACTGCGGATTCTCCTGCCAACTGTCCATCATTCGCTGAACCATCGAATACGCCTGCTGCGCGGAGCCCGACGCCGCGATCACGCTGATCATCGGATCAACCACCCAAAGCCCAGTGGCGGGGAAAAGGGTCGTGCGCGCATAGACCAGCGCGACGCGCGGGCCTTCCGAGCTGGCGCAATCGTAAGCGACGCTGCCTGCGTTCGGCTGGCCGTTCGGTGCGGCCTGCCATGCCGCTGGCATCGAAGGATTCCAATCCGGCGCGCGCGGCGTCAGGGTCTTGCAGACGCTTGCGAATCGCTGCTTCGCGTAAGACTCGGCATACGCCGCGCCAGTGCGATAGCTTGAAACCATCATCTGGAATTGCTGCGGCTTCGAGTACGGTTCTCCGTCTCGTCCGGTGTGCGGGCCGGGCAGCACGTACGGCGGAATGTTCACGTCGTCAACGCGAATCACAATTTTTCCGTCAAGGGAGCGCACATCCATCATCCAGCGCACGTCGAAATAGCCAAAGCGGTACATTCCTCCGAGCACCTGCCAGCCAACCAGCACGTCCATAGAGAAAGCGCCCTCGGCGGTGTCCGTGTAGCTCACCCAATTCAGCTCAGCCGCTGCATTTGCGGCGGCTTTCTGCGCCGATGCCGCGCCAGCACCGCAGAAACCAAGAATCAGCAGAGCAAGAAGCGCATTACACATCTTTCGTCCGCTCATATTTCCTCCCTGGAAGCCTTAGGGAATCTCCTGCCGTATCCGATCCAAAAGAGTAAGTCGCTTATCAAAGATAACGATTTCTCCTGGTCTAGCGTTCGCGTGGGCTTTCAGGGGCACACACGATTTGGGATCACCAGCTTGGTAGCTCGCGACCACGCCTGAATGCAGCACTTCTTCGATAGAGAATTCGTACCCCGAGCACCCTCGTAAAGTCCCAACGGGATCCACATGCAACGTTTTCAATGACGGTTGGTAATAGAGATGAAAAATGCCCTTGCCGTCTTTGTCCGTTTTTACTACCGCCATATTCTTGTCAATTCTTAATATGCCGGCGGGTTGCGGTTTTTGTCGTCCTTCGTTTTCATCCGATGCAAAAACGCTTACTGAAATCCCATTTATTGGCTTGCCCGATTCGGCATCGATGAATCGCAAGATAATGTCAGTCTGACAATGTGCAGACGGCACAAACGCAAGAAGGCCCAAGGCGCAGACCTGCAGACAGCGGATCGCCTGTATCCTTTTGTGATTTACCACTCCAAATACTCGATCCACAGCTCAGGCCAATTTGGACATTTGCGCATCCACCAGGGTTTTCATGGCTTCCTGCTTGCCTGAAACCACCCATGTCGAAATATTGCCCGCGAGGTCTTTGAGTGCTGCCCTGGCTCCGGCCGGTGCATTCTCTTCAACTTTCTTGAACGCTTCGGCGTGTTGCTGCACCAGATTCCGTCGCCGCTCCCCAGCCATTCCTTTGGCGACAAAGTCCGCATCCGCAAGCTGAATCAGCGCGGACTTCAGTTCGCCCCATCCCAGGTCGATCACCGTGGGCTTTACTGCCATCAATTCGCCGGCTATTTGCGACAATCCCGCCACTTGCTGCACAAAGTAGTCCGGGTCGAAACCGTGCGGCCCTGCTTCGGTATCGAGTTGCGCGAACGTTTGCGTCCACGCGCCGGGCCAGTCCCCCGCCAGTCCAATTCCCGGAATATGGTAACCGCGTCCTTTATTCATGGGACTTTTCACCGAAGCTTGAAAACCACCATTGACTCCCGGCTCCACGTTTCCCGCCTTCACATCCACGCGCGGCCACTGATTATCCGTCGCGGCCTTCGCGATCGCTTCCACCAGCCACATATTGTTGTTGTACACGTCCATCAGGCTGGTGATCACTCCGCCGTTTTCCGCAAACTCGGGCGAATATCGATACTCGTTTCCATCCGCTCCCGTTTCGATGGTCTGCCGCCCGCCCATGTGCTCCATTCCGAGTGTTGCCACAATCGATTTCAGCCGCTCAGGATGCAGATGGTAGTAGTCGAACTGCGGCCAGGCCGCTTCGCCGCCCGGCATGAAGTGCCGGCAATCGAAGTAGAAAATCAAAGTGCGCGGCCTTGCTGCCCGTGGAATCTGATTGAAATACCGCATGATTCCCAGCATCCCCAGGCCGCCATTTTCCTCCACCAGTGACATGGCGTCGGTGTGCGTCGCCAGCAGAACCTGTTCGTCGAGCGGCGTTCCATAATTCTTGCCGGGCAAATACGCGAGGATGGCTTTCCCGGTGCTGCGCTCGAAACGCGCGCGCAGCGTGAGCGTGGCCGTCTTCCCGGCCTTTGCGTCCGCCAATACTTTCGCGCCGTTCACTCGATCGAGCGTCAACGTGGGGCAGTTCACGTAACTCGCCCCCAGCTCCGCTTTTCCGTTGGGCGTGTAAACGCTGCGCTGAGTGAGCCCGAAAGCCGCTCCGGGCGAGAGATCGTAGACCACCACCATTCCAGTGGCGCGCCCTTTGATTCCGATTTCGGCGAAATCGCTGAGTTGACTCCAGATCCAGCGTGTGTGATAGGAGCTCGTTTCGCTTGCCGGCGGTGGCGTGAACAGCGGCGGCCATTTGCCCGGCGAGCGCCACTCGTAATCGGTGGGCGTAAAGCTGTTCAGAAACGGATCGCCATAGGGAGCATCCGGATAAGGCGGCGTCTGGAACACGAGTATCTTCCCGGCGATTTGCGCGTCAGCAGGCGGATGCGCCGGGTCGTAAAAAAGCATCGGCGCGGTAATGCCTTCGGCGGGCGTGAATCCCGAGGTCATGCCGTAAGATGCCACCACCCGCACCGGTATTCCGCCGGACACCAGCTTCTCGATCGCCACGCCTGAATCGTAGATATGCGTTTTGCGGTCGGGCCAATCTTCCACGATGTACCGATCGTAGGGTATTTCCACCGAATCCAAATCGATCGCGCCGAACTCCTGCATCCGGGAAATTAAAAAATCGGTGTAGCGCTTCCATCCGGAACTCCCCGCGTATGTGGGGCCTCCTTCGCTTTTGAAAACGGCCCAGTCCCACGCTTGCTTCGGCGTGATCATCCATCGCGGATCGATTTTGGAAAGTTCGCTCGCGTGGTTCGCCGCGCTCTTTGCGCGAGCGGAAGCCCAAAGCGGCTTGCCCGCCATCGCGACGCCTGCGGCAATGCTCGCGCTCTTCAAAAATTCCCGCCGCGAAGGACTTTCTTTGTCCCGCTTCCAGCGCTTCTTCATTGGGCGCTCGCTTTCCTGTGCAAGATAGCCGAAACGGTTCGCGCCCGCAATCTTCCCCTAGGTCCGCGAGAGGGCCGTCGCCCAACGGTCCTGAATTGACCATCCTGATCCACTCATCTGTAAAGGCCGTCGTCGGCTGTACACTGGGTTCTCAATGCCCAAAGTGCCGTCAACGTTTCGCCTGTCAATTCAGGAGCGATTCTCTTCAGGGAAAAAGCTTCGCGAAAAAGTGCCGCGGTCGTCGCACGCGACATGGGCTCCGCCGCGAAATCGCCCCGATACCATCGAGCTGCTGAAAGCTTCGGACCAGGGGCGATTGACGGCGCTCTTGCCCATCCGCTACGCCAGAATGCGCGAATCTCCTTTCGCTTTCCTTCGCGGCGCTGCGGCCGTCATGGCCGCCGATCTCGCCTCGACTCCAATCACGCGAATTCATGTGCAGGCTTCCGGCGATTGTCACGTGGCCAATTTTGGCGGCTTTGCCACGCCCGAAAGGCAGCTTGTCTTCGATATCAACGATTTCGACGAGACGCTTCCCGCTCCGTGGGAATGGGACGTGAAGCGTCTGGCCGTCAGCATCGTGCTTGCCATGCGCCACGCCAGCATCGGCGAACGCCCCGCTCGCGATGCAGCAAGAGCTGCGGTTGAAGCCTATCGGACGCGCATGCACGAATATGCGCTGATGACCGCTCTCGAGGTCTGGTATTCCCACATTGACGTGAATCTGCTCGCTAAGAAGGCTGCCACCAAGCACGCCAGAAAACTCTGGTCCAGAACCATTCGGAAAGCCGAGAGCCGCACTTCCGGTAACGAATTTCCTAAAATTGCCGCGATCCGCCGCGACCGCCCGCGCATCATCGACCGTCGCCCATTGATCTACCATCCGCGAGAAATGGCTGCTCTCGGCAAAGCGGTCGGGCAAATCTTCGAGCGGTACAAACAGAGTTTGTCCCAAGAGCGCCGCATCGTTCTCGACCGCTACGAATTGGTTGATGTCGCCCGGAAAGTAGTCGGCGTGGGCGCGGTGGGAACGCGCTGCGCCGTGGCCCTGCTCATGGCCGGTCCCCACGACCCTTTGTTTCTCCAATTCAAGGAGGCCCGGCGCTCAGTCCTCGAACCCTATACCGCAGCCTGCCGGTTTCAAAATCAGGGAGAGCGCGTCGTCGTCGGCCAGCGCGTGCTGCAGTCCGCGAGTGATGTTTTCATCGGATGGACCTGCGATGACCATGGCCACGATTACTATTTCCGGCAGCTTCGCGACATGAAACTCAAGATCGACTTCAAATCCATGTCGAAGAGCGAATGGAGCGAGTACGTCAAACTATGCGGATGGGCCCTGGCCCGCGCCCATGCTCGCACCGGCGACCCGGCCCGTATTGCCGGCTACCTCGGGAAAAACGATACGTTCGATGAGGCCATCGAAAAATTTGCCGTCGCCTACGCCGATCAGACCGAGCGCGACCACGCCGCGCTGCTGAAAGCCATCCGCGCAGGCCGCATCCACGCGAATTCTCACGTCGCCGTCTAATTGGCGAGAGATTTATCGAGTCATCTCACAAAAGACACTCGTCAATGCCACTGCCTTCCCCTTGTCATTCCCAACGAGCGAAGCGAGGAGGAATCTCTCTTCGTGTGAAGATTTCGCCACGGACGCGATTACTTCGTAGCGGCGGACTTCAGTCCGCCATCTTTTTGTTTGTTACGCGCACCAACCCAGCGGCGTCATTCTGAGAGGCTGTGACTTTTTTGATTTTGCGCGAAAATCGATACTGAAAAGAATCGAGTTGCGCGACAAAATTCGCGTTTCTCGGAATAACGTCACACGCTCTGAGCGCCGTTTTTGCGCGAAGAATCTCTCTTCGCTTTTTATCAGGGCACGGCTCTAGCCACGAAGAATGTTTGTAGGTCGTGGCTCTAGCCGCGACAAAAGCACGTTGCGAAGCGCCTCACCGCTCGCGGTGCCATTCCCGCGAGCTTTCGTTTTCGCGAAGCCGCCTGCAAAATCGCCGTTAACCGCGTCAACTACGTTCTGACAGCCGCTTTCTCTTGTGCTAGCGTAATCCCAGGTATGGTCGACGACGAAGTTTCGGGTAGGAGGCAGCCGGCGCTTCGTATCAAACAGATCGCCCCGAGTTACAGGCCCGCGCGCGATTTGAAACGCAATATAGGGGCTTCCCAACAGCAGAGATTGTCAAGTTCGAGCTTCACTTTCCTTTCTCCTCAACTAGTTCTCCCAAGCGAAACTTATCTCGACACATCGCGCCGAGATAGCTCAAGCCTAAGTTATAGAAAACAAACAATCGGGTCTCCCCTATCTCGACACACATTTTCACCCCCGTTTTCGCAATTTTTCAAAAAGGCGAAAGCCTCGTTTTCACCCTTCGCTAAGCAGGTGCTTTCCCCATGACCGCTCGCGACCCGGTTTGCGGCATGGCGGTCGATCCGGCGAAAGCCGCCGCGCACGCCACTCATGCCGGCCAAGAATATTTTTTCTGCTGCGCGAAATGCGCCGAGAAGTTTCGCGCCGATCCCGAAAAGTATTTGAACGCGAAATCGACTGAGCCAATGCGCTCCGCGGCTTCTGCAACCCAACTCGTCCAGTTGGGCGGCGGCAAGCCCGCGTCGCAGAGCGTGGTCGCGACCATCGCGCCCGCGCGCGAACAAGAACACCATGCTCTTGCATCCACGCGAGCAAACAATAGTCACACGCCGGCGCGCGCTGATGACAAGCCGGCGACGCGCGCGACGTACGTCTGCCCGATGGATGCTGAAGTTCGCCAGGATCATCCCGGCTCGTGTCCCAAGTGCGGCATGGCCCTCGAACCCGATGTGCCGCTGGCTCCCGCCACACGCACGGAATACACCTGCCCCATGCATCCGGAAATCGTGCGGACCGAGCCTGGCTCCTGCCCGATTTGCGGCATGGCACTCGAACCACGCACCGCACTGGTGGACGAGGGAGAAAATCCGGAACTGGTTTCGATGACGCGGCGCTTTTGGATCGCCGTGGCGCTCGCCATTCCAGTGCTTGCGCTGGGCATGTCGGATTTGTTGTCCGGGCAGCCATTGCAGCGAATTCTTTCCATGCGCGCCATCGGTTGGATCGAACTGGCGCTGGCCACGCCGGTGGTTCTGTGGTGCGGCTGGCCATTTTTCGAGCGCGGGTGGAACTCTATCGTCAATCGCAGCCTGAACATGTTCACGCTCATCGCCATCGGAACCGGGACGGCCTACATCTACAGCCTGATTGCGGTGCTCTTTCCCGGAATTTTTCCGGATTCTTTCCGAAGCATGGGGCAGGTTCCGGTTTATTTCGAAGCGGCCGCGTCGATAACAGCCTTGGTGCTTCTCGGGCAGGTTCTCGAACTGCGTGCACGCGGGCGCACTTCAGCCGCAATCAAATCGCTGTTGAAACTTTCACCGCGAACAGCGCGGCTGGTGCGAGCCGACGCCACCGAAATTGATGTTCCGGTCGAACACATCGCGCCGGGCGACACGTTGCGCGTGCGCCCCGGAGAGAAGGTTCCGGTCGATGGAGTCCTTCTCGATGGAATTAGCTCGATTGACGAGTCGCTGGTCACCGGCGAGCCGATTCCCGTCGAGAAAACGCCCGAAAGCCGCGTGATTGCCGGAACGGTGAACGGTTCCGGAACATTCACTATGCGCGCGGAGCGTGTCGGCAGCGAAACGATGCTCGCGCAGATCGTGCACATGGTCAGCGAGGCGCAGCGCAGCCGCGCGCCGGTGCAGCATCTTGCCGATCGCTTCGCTTCCTATTTCGTCCCTGCGGTGGTGCTGGCCGCCGCGATTACATTTGCTATCTGGGCGGCGTTTGGTCCCGAACCACGCATGGCCCACGCCCTGCTCAATGCCGTCGCGGTGCTCATCATCGCTTGCCCCTGCGCGCTGGGTCTCGCAACGCCCATGGCCATCATGGTGGGAACCGGGCGCGGCGCGCTGGCTGGAGTGCTGGTGAAGAATGCCGAAGCGCTCGAAATTATGGAGAAGGTCGATACCGTGGTGGTCGACAAAACCGGCACGCTCACCGAAGGCCGCCCGCGAGTGAGTTCCGTTCTCGCTTTTTCAGCCACCGCGGAAAATGACGTGCTGCGAGTCGCCGCGGCGCTCGAACGTCCCAGCGAACATCCGCTGGCTGCCGCGATACTCGCTGCGGCAAGTGAAAACAAACTCACAATTCCAGATCTCGCCGATTTCCATTACCGGCCGGGCAAGGGCGTTTCCGGCAAGGTGAATGGCGCCGACGCCGCTCTCGGCAATCGCGCTCTTTTCTCGGAATTGGGAATCGGATTCGCCGACTTTGAAAATCAGGCGACAGCGCTTGAAGCCGACGGGCAGACCGTGATCTTTGTGGCCCTCAACGGACGCATGGCCGGGCTCATTGCCGTTGCCGACCCGGTGAAGGCGACCACGATGGAAGCGATCGAACAACTGCACCGGCAGAAGATTCGCATGGTGATGCTCACCGGAGACAGCCGCCCCACGGCGGAAGCGGTCGCGCGCAAGCTCGGCATCGATGAACTGCACGCGGGCGTGCTTCCGGATGACAAAAGCGAAATCGTCAGGAAGTTACAATCGGAAGGACGCGTTGTGGCGATGGCCGGCGATGGAGTAAACGACGCGCCCGCTCTCGCTCAAGCCAACGTGGGTATCGCCATGGGCACTGGAACGGACGTAGCCATCGAAAGCGCCGGGATCACATTGCTGTCTGGCGATCTTCGCGGCATCGTCCGGGCACGCAATTTGAGCCGCGCCACCATGCGCAACATCCGGCAAAATTTATTTTTTGCGTTCGCGTACAATTCTCTGGGAATTCCTATTGCGGCGGGCGTGCTCTATCCATTCTTCGGGCTTCTGCTCAGCCCGATTTTCGCCAGCGCCGCCATGACCTTCAGCTCCGTCTCCGTGATCACAAACGCGCTGCGGCTGCGCCACGCCAACCTTTGAACGCCTTCTGGATGGTATAATTTCGCGCTATGACATTCATGACCGTTACTTACGAGTTGCAGAAGCCGCTCACCATCGACCAGTACCGCGCGCTGGGCCGCTTCGCGAATACCTACGGACTGCAACGCTTCCGCTTCGACGAAAAGACGAACTATCTTCATTTCGATTACGACGCTTCGCGCCTGCGTGAAAACGTGGTGGAGCATGTGCTGCGCGAAGCGCGCATTCCCGTGCTGCGTCCTGTCCCGCCTTCTCCGCAAATCACCGCCTGATAATTGGACAGGTCCCCGCTTGGCCGGCTGTTCGGTTGGTTCTGGGCCACCTTTCATTTTCCGCGATTTCCCAGGGTCACTTGTTGCGCAGGGCCCTGCGCTGAAGTCCCGTACCGATTACCGCGCCAACCAAAGCTCCGCAGGCGGCCACAACGGTGGTCATGAACAACTCAAACGGAAAGAGGTTGTGCGAAGTGCGATCTTTCGCGAGATCGTAGACGATATTCGCGATGTTCGCGGCCAGCGGCGACGCAATGGTTGCGACGGCAATGATCCATTTACGTGTTTCCGAGAACATGGCGAGCACTAGCGCCGAGAGAAACGCCGCAGTACCCCACCCCAGCAAGTCGCTCATGCGAACTTTCGCGTGCGGCAAGCTGCGCCAGATGGCGAAGCAAACGAGAGCTTCGGCGCAAACGACGATCCAGAAGAGTTTGTCTCTGGGCATTTAGAGGGAACCGACCATCTAGAGTGATTTTGTTATTTAGAGTGAATCGAAGCCGACGTCTCAGTTCTTGCCGCGGCGGCTTTCTGTTTGGCCAGCTCCGTGTAAAAATCCTTTTCCTTCTGCGCGATGTAGGCCTTGTAGCCATCCGGATCGATGAAAGGATTCGGGCTGCCCTCCTTCATACGCGGATACTTTTCCTCGAGACCGAAATAGTTGCCGTGCGCGCCGAGAAAAATATCGCACGGCAATGATTTCAGCACGCGCCAAGTGCGTACATAATCGCTGGCGATCTGCGGATAGACGGCGTTGTTCACGAGCTTGTAGCCTTCGTTCACGTTGGGGCTGCCGATAATCACCACGTTGTAGGTTTTCCCTCCGTCGGTAACCTTCATAGTCCAGGTGGTGCAGCCCTTGGTGTGCCCCGGAGTGAGATGCGCGACCAGAACCGTGCCGCCAAGTTCGACTTTCGATCCATCGTGCAGGACGCGATCGACTTTGACAGGCGTGTAGAGCGAAGACTTATCGTACTGGAAGTCGGTCTTGCCGCCGGATTCAACGACTGGAACGTCGCGATCCATGACCATATACGTGGCGCCGGTAGCTTCCTTGATCATCGCGCTGCCTGCATCGTGATCCCAATGCGAGTGGCTGATCAGCAGAATTTTTGTGTCGCTGAACTTGAAGCCGAGCTTTTCGATGCTGGATTTGATCATCGGCACGTTCGCTTCTAGATCGCTATTGATGAGGATGTTTCCTGCCGGCGTGGTGATCAGATAATTTGCGAGGCCCTTTGAACCAACGTAATAGAGGTTGCCCGCGATGCGGAAGGGAGGAAACGGCTCGGTCCAGTCCGGACTTCCCTGCGCGAATACGCCGGGAGCGATTGTCGCAACAAGAAGCAAGAAACTCGCGAGCTTCGTTTTGCATCGCATGGGTCCTCCTATGACGTGCGGCGCGGCCAGTATACGGCTGAAAGCCAAGAGTTAAAACGGCGCAATCGTTTCGCTTTGTATTCGCCATAGGCGAATAGGGCACGCAGGGAATCCCGTATTGTTCCTCATTAGAAAAAGCTTGTAATATCGCGAGTCCTGGGAGGCTTCGCATATGCCGGCATCGTCATGGAAGGGATTTCTCTCGTTCGGGCTGATCTCGATACCGATCCGGCTGTCACCGGCGGCGCGCACTGAGCGCATCAGTTTCAACCAACTCCACAAAGTGTGCCACACGCGGCTGAAGCAGCCGCTGTTCTGCCCCACCTGCAACCGGATGGTAGAGCGCAACGAAGTGGAAAAGGGCTACGAGTACGAAAAGGACCAATATCTGCTGTTCACGGAAGAGGAACTGGAAAAAATCGAGCCGGAATCTGCGCGCACCATGGAGATTCTGGAATTCGTAAAGGTGGATGAGATCGATCCGCTGTACTTTGACGCGTCCTATTACGTGGCGCCGGAGGAAGCGGGCGCCCGGGCGTACCATCTGCTGCTCGAAGCGATGAACAAGTCCGGCTATGCTGGCATCGCGAAAGTAACCATGTACAGCCGCGAGTACATCGTGATCATTCGCGCGGCGAAAAACGGGCTGACGCTGCACACCATGTTTTACTCGAATGAAATCCGGTCCGCTTCGGAATTCGGGAATATCGACAAGACAGAACTGAAGGAACAAGAGCGGACCATGGCGGTGCAACTGATCGAGAACCTTTCGGCGCCCTTCCAGCCGGAGAAATATCATGACACCTACCAAGAAGGACTGAAAATGCTGATCGCGGCGAAGGCCGAAGGCCAGGACGTAGTGGCGCCGCCACACATCAGCCAGCCTGCTGCGGTGGATTTAATGGCGGCGCTGAAGCAGAGCTTGAGCCAGAGCCAGACGAAGAAGCCGGCGGTAGAAAAGAAATCGCTGCTGCGTGTGGTCCCCAGAACGGGCGAAGCGGTGTCAACAGCTTCGGCGAAAAAGGAAGAGCCAGCGAAAAAGGCGCGGCGGAAGGCAGGATAACTGAAGGTCACAAATTCAAAGCAACAGTTTTTCCGGCGCGCAAAGCGAAGGAGGCGTTTGCGCATATACTCCGTCGCGATTTCTCACTACAGACAACTTCATTCAAGGCAAACGCAACCGCAATTATCTGTGGCCTCCACCTCCGCCATGAAACCCGCCGCCACCATGAAATCCGCCACCGCGGAAGCCGCCTCCGTGAAAGCCACCATGAAATCCACCGCGAGGCTCGAATCCATGCCCGTAGGGCGGATGGAAGTCGTTGAACCGATGGGGGTGGCCATAGAAGCCGCCGTAAATAAATGGCGAATCCCAGATAGAGAAGGGTGAATAGAAGCCCCATCCGAACGGGCTGTAGTAGATGCCACCGCCCGGAATAAACGTGTAACCATCGAACCAAGGATCCCAATACCATCCGGAGCCGACCCATCCTGGCCCACCATTGGCGTAGAGACGAGCAGCATCGGCGTCGGCCTCAGCCAGATAGCCCGAGCGCAAACCGGACCAGCGATAAAGTTCGTCGGCATATTGCTTCGTATCGAAGTGACGGGATTTCAATTTTCCGGAGGTGTTCAGCGTCACGAGGTGATCACCACCGACATTCAGGTTCCGGTCGCTTGCCTCGACGCGAGCCTTCCCTTTGAAAACCCGCACCTGATCCTGGCCAGCGTCGAAATCGTACAAGCCCTTCTTTAAAAGGCGTGTTTTTGCTCCCCCTTCGTCGATCACGATGCGATTGTCCTTACTGATGTCGTTAACCTCGACCATGGCCTCGCCCTTATCGACGGAGACTTCGGTGTTGGCAAGATCCGGAGAAATCATTTTTATGGAACTGTTGTCGCCGACCCGAAGAAAGACGCCGGGAGTAAGCAGAACTTCCACCTTGCCGGTTTGCGTGGTGAGGGTTTGGCCGGCCGCAAGTTGGGCGGTGCCTACCGAATTAGCACCGAGCGGCTGGCCATCGATAGCGGCTTGGCCCTCGACGTAATTGATGCTTCCCGGCTGAGCGGGACGGGCGTTCTGGGGAGGATGTCCCGGAGGAGGATTTTGCGCTTGTGCCCGGACGTAAAGGCCGCAAGCGCAGAACAGCAAAATGATGACTGCCCACCTGGAGAAACTTACACTTTTCGACATGACACAACCTCACGTTCTATCAATGGATGAAAACTGACACACTTCTAAAGTGCCGCATGGGGTCGATGCCATCCATACGGCGATTCCGTGAGAACAGACACTCTTTGTAAAGGATGCAGATGGGAAGGCGGAAGGTGGCAATTTTAAACGGCGACTACTGGATTCACACTAGTTTTGAGCCCGAAGAACTGGATTTGGGTTTGGCGACTATGCCCCCGTGTGATAAATCCAGATTCCCAGTTTCCGCGTATCAAAGCCCGACAAGGCGGAGATGATAGACATTGAGTTCCTAGCTTTCGTGGAGCGATCCACCGGTGACTCGTTTGGTGTCCCGGGAGAATTAGCTTTGGAAAGCGAGAGCCACGAGCTGACGGATTTCTTCGGCGCCCGCATCGAGTTCGAAGGTGAAGCGTGCGATATCCAGTTGGTCGATCTGCGGAACTGATTTTTCCAGCAAAGCCCAGGCGGGAGCTTCGTGAAAGTCCACCTGGCACATTTCGTCGTAGCCATAACCCATACCGCGCAGACGGCAAAGCAAATCACTTAAATTCACGATGGCCACCAAGGCGACAGCAGAGGTGGCCGATTCCGGGGTGTGATGAAACTCGATGACACTCTGAATGTCCGGCGGGAGTGCCCAATGTTCGGCAAGCAGCTTGCCGCTGTCGCAATGTGTGAAACCGAGAACCTGCTTTTCGGCATCGTACAGGGAAATATTCTGGCGAACGGCAAATTCAACGGTGTTGCGAAACTCCTCCGGAAGCAGAGTGCTGTTCACCAGCTCGCCGATATCGTGCAGCAATCCGCAGAGGTAAACCTTCTCAGGATCTGGCAAAGAAATTTTCTTGGCAAACTGCTGGCTGACCAAAGCGCAGCCGAAGGAGTGCTCCCAAAAGGCAGTGGAACTGAGCGGCCAGTTGCTTTTGGGCGCCATGCGCAGAAGAAAAGAAGTCCAGAGAATATCGTGCAGGCGGCGGACGCCCAAGGAAACCACAGCTCCGCGAATGGTTTCAATGGCGGTGCGGCGCGAGAACAGCGCGGAATTGGCCATGCGCAGACATTGTGCGGCAATGGATTTGTCGCGCGAAATCAGTTCAGTGAGTTTCTCGATTTCAACCTGCTCGGCCGGGAGTTCGAGACACTGCAGCAGCGGCCCGAGAATCGCGGGCATGGCCGGCATGGCGTCGAGATTCTTGACGCGAGCGCGAAGCGTTTCGTCTACGGAAGCGGTCATACGTGCGCCTCCTGATTGGGTAGAGGACGGTAATAAGCGGTAGCGCCCGGGAAATGGACGAGTCGAAACTCGTCGCTGACGCCATAGAGCGATTCGGAATGGCTGACGAAGAAATAGCCGCCGGGCATGAGTCCGTTGTAAAAATGGTGGACGGTGCGGCGCTTGGAAGCGCCGTCAAAGTAGATCAGGACGTTGTGTCGAACGACAGGCTCCAGACGTGTTCGATTATTTCAGCCCGAGCGAGGCGCTTCCCTGCGTTTCGCATCAGGTATTCGAGCAGACAGAATTCTTTGGGAGTCAGATCGAGCACGCGTCCGGCGCGCTTCACCTTGTGCTCCACAAGATTCAGTTCCAGGTCCTCGATGCGCAGCACCGTTTCCGGCAAGCGCGTGCCACGGCGAAGAAGCGCGCGCACACGCGCGGACAATTCCGAGAGAGCGAAAGGCTTCAGCACGATGTCGTCCGCGCCGAGATCGAGCATCTGCGCGCGATCTTCCGGACGCGTGCGGGCAGTGAGAATCAGAATGGGGAGATGGGGACGAACGCCGCGCAGATGGCGCAACACATCGAGCCCGTGAGGTTCCCGGACGTTTACATCGAGGATGGCGGCGTCGAAATCGAACTGCGCAGCGAGGCGTTCGGCGTCCTCGTGAAGCGCCATCAAATCGATGGAATAATTCTCAGCTTCGAAACCGCGCTTGAGAAACGTGCCAAGAGCAGCATCGTTCTCGACTACGAGAATTCGCATGAGCAGCTCCATGCGAAGGGGAAACTGTGAGAGGTGCAGCGAATCTAGGGGAAAGTATGTAGTGTGTCAAAGTAAATCTTCATGAGGCGATAAAGTTTTTCGAAGAATGCAGCACAAAGAAATTGGGCGCCCAAAATTGGCTAATTGGACAGTTTCATTGGCGAGCAAAAACAAATTTTATTTTCAATTCGGGAATCGAAGACGCGTCATTGGTGCGTCAGGGATGCGTCATCGTTTCGGGTTGCACGGCCTCGTCAAATTCCTTTTCGGTGAGATAGCCAAGCTTCAAGGCCGCTTCGCGCAAACTCAAGCGCTCGTGATGAGCTTTGTGCGCGATCTGCGCGGCTTTGTCATAGCCGATCTTGGGACTCAAAGCGGTAACCAGCATAAGAGAATTCTTGACGTTCTGGTCGATGCGCTCTTTGTCAATCTGCATTCCTTCCACGCAATGCTCGGTGAACGAACGACAAGCGTCAGCAAGCAGGCGGACGGAGTGGAGGAAGTTGTGGATCATCAAGGGCTTGAAGACGTTGAGCTGAAAATTTCCCTGCGAGCCGGCAAACCCTATGGCAGCGTCGTTGCCGAAGACTTGGACGGCGACCATGGTCATGGCCTCGGATTGAGTCGGATTCACTTTGCCGGGCATGATGGAGGAACCAGGTTCATTCTCAGGAAGCATTAATTCGCCGAGGCCGGCGCGAGGACCGGAGGCAAGCCAGCGAACATCATTGGCAATTTTCATCAGAGAAGCGCCAAGCGTCTTGAGTGCTCCGCTTGCGAACACAATTTCATCGTG
>DASZMG010000138.1:0-25671 GCA_035551975.1 Candidatus Acidiferrales bacterium
CGACTGCCCGTACCAATCCCAAACCGTACGATGAAGGACTCCTCCGGTGTAGCCACCGCCAACATCTTGGCGATATCGTCTTCCGAATAGGGCAGGGGATCGCTCTCTTCATAATCCGGCCAATCGTCTTGTTCCAATAAACCAGAGACCGAGTGAAGCGGATTCTTTTTGAGCCAAGTACAAACCGTCATCATCATGTTGTAGACAGTACGAGGCGTCAGGAGTGTTTCCTTATTTTTGGCCTTCGTGCGGAGCAGGTGATCACGCCAGCCGATGAGATCGTGCCGGGTGATTTCCTCCAAGGCCGCTTTGCCGCTGAAATGGAGAAAGAGCATCACATCGTGACGGCGCTCGCCGATACCACTGGAAGACTCCCCCTTGCTCTCTCGCGCCGCGAGATAGGCATCGAGCGCCATTTGGCAGCTGTGGCCCGACCGACCGCTCAGCGTTGGGAGGGGTAGATTGTGTTCCAGCGCCGCCGTGAGACGGGTGAGGTGGCGCTCTAAGGCGAGTTTCGCGGAGGGCACTTCAATGAAGCTGCCAACACGTTGCCACTGCGACTTGCCGTGTTGGTTGTAGCGGAGATAATAGGTGCCGGGGAGCTGAAGCAGCTTACCTTTGTCGTCCTGCGCAGTAACATAGGCGCGTTTCCCCGCAACGCGCTGTCTTACCAAAACGAGTACTTTGGGAACAGCCATGTTGTCCTCTCCCTTTTAATACCTGTCCGAGAGGACTTTTTGGCTAAATGCTAGTTACCCTGGCGTTACCCGCCACCCGCTAAGTGGCTATAAAAACCGCCCCTTAACAAAATTTTGGCGGAGAGGGTGGGATTCTTTCCGCGACACACAGAAACGAGGATGTCTCAGCCGTAGTTGAAGGTTGGTAGGCGGCGGTGGGCACCGATTCGATAGAATCTGGTCGCCAAACGCAGAAAGCCGAAAGGAGCCTACCGCCGTGAAAAAACCTTATCACATCGTGACCCGCGCTGCGCGGGAGTCAGCCTTGGTCATCGAGCAGTTCTGCCGAGCCAATGGGCAGATTCTGCTTCCCATCCTGAACCTGATCGAAAACGCCAGCCAGGTGGTGGAGACCGTGATCCATGAGATCGGACACCAAACCCTGGAACAGATCCTGATCCTGAGCGCCGAACAAGTCGGCGGCCCGCGCACGCCCGGCAAAGCCAGCGGCGATATCCGCTACCACGGATCGCAGTCCGGCCGTGTCCAACTGGCGGACCGGAAGGTGAAAGTGAAGCGGCCTCGTCTGCGACACAAGATCGAAGGCGAAGTGAAGATTCCTGCTTATGAAAAGCTGCGACAAGACCGGGGTCTGGGGCAGCATGTGCTGGGTGCGCTGCTGCGGGGTATCTCGACGCGGGAATACCAGGAAGTCTTGCCACAGATGGCGGCGACGGGTCGGAGTATCGCGCAGCGCCATCAGTCGCAAGGCCATCGACGCCAGCGTCGAACAACTGCAAGAGTTGCAGGAGCGCCGCTGGGAGGATGTCGAGATTCTGGTGATGTACATCGATGGCCAGCGTTTCGCGGATCATCACATCCTCAGCGCGGTGGGCGTAGATGGAGAGGGGAAGAAACACATCCTGGGGATCGAGCCGGGAGCGACGGAGAACGCCGCCTCGGTCAAACGCTTGCTCACCCGTCTGCGAGATCAGGGTCTTCCGACCGACCGCAAGTACCTGTTCGTCATCGATGGGGCCAAAGCATTGCGCGCGGCGATCGATGAGGTATTCGGAGTGGAACAACCAGTGCAGCGGTGCCGCAATCACAAAGTGCGCAACGTCCTCGGCGAACTGCCCAAAGAGCAGCACGGCCAAGCGCTGAATCTGATGCGGTCGGCCTGGAAAGCGAAGAGCGCCGAGGAAGGAGAGAAACGCCTGGAACAACTGGCGCGGTTCCTGGAGCGGGAGTATGAATCAGCCGCGAGGAGCCTGCGCGAGGGTCTGAAGGAAATGTTCACCTTGCAACGCTTGCAGATTCCCGAATGCCTGCACAAATGTTTGGCGACGACCAACGTTATCGAGAGTCCGCAGAGCGGAGTGGATCGCCGCACACACAACGTTACGCGCTGGCGAGATGCCGACATGGTGCAGCGTTGGGTCGCTTCCGCCTGGCTGCTCACAGAGAAGCATTTCCGCCGTATCGAAAAAGATGCGGCGGTCAGTCGGAATCGTTTCTTTCTCAGTGTGGCCGCATTGTGGGCAGGTGATCGTTGCTGTGAGTAAATCCATTTAGTTCGAGACGCATTATACCGCCTACTTGGGATAGCGGAGATTTCGCCCATCCTGACCCAGCATCCCAGCCAAGCCGCCCAGATGACGAAAAGTGAACAGCCTGTCAGTTGACCCGCGTTCCAAAGCGCTGAATAAAAAGGGCTAAGCTGTGGGCATGTTTTAGGAAAGCACTCAGTGGCCCACCATTCCGGTAATCCTTCATTCTGCCACTTTGGATGATATTCTTGAACTTCGAGTGCTAAAGGTGTGTTCAACCAGTGATTTGATGCCGCTCGCGGGCCTCCCGCGCCACGAAAAAGCCCGCGCAATCGTGATAAATCTTCGCTTCTTCTTCGCCTAGTGCTACTATGAGTGCCTGCGATCATGCGCATAAACCCACGCGACTTCATTATGTCGCCATTCCTAAGGTGCCCGAAGTGCGGCGCTGAAGAATATGGTGTTCTTGACGTTGGCGGCACTCGCTGCCAAAGACGGTGCCGCGCTTGTTGGTACACCGCGACCGTGCATCTACCTGAACTGAAAAAGAGAATCGTCTACATCGACCAGTTCGCTTACAGCAACATCCTGAAGATGCTCTGCCCTGACGTTCAGGGGCACGAAGGAGCAGCTTCCGATCCGTTTTGGAAAGAGCTATTTGAAACACTAAGCGTGGTTCGGCATCTTCAGCTTGTCGCGTTTCCCGATTCCCGCGAGCATCACGACGAAACTCTCGCTTCGCCGTTCGGTGAGTTGCTTAAGAGCACTTACGAATATTTTTCATGTGGCGAAAGTTTTGAGCGCGCTGAAGGAATCAAAATACGTCAAATCGGACATGCCGCCAACTGCTGGTTGAACAACGAGCCGCTTATATTCGATTTAAACCCGGAAAGGATTTCTTCCGGCAGGCTGCACGATTGGGACGGGCGCATGTACATCACGGTGAATGGCGTGCTGCCCGGAACGGTGCAGGGATTGCGAGCAAGCCGGAACCGAACCCATGCGGCCTTGCAAGACGTTTTTGCTCAGTGGCAGATAGACAAGAAAAGCTTCAAGGAAGTGTACGCGGCTGAAAAATCCTCACATCGCCAAGCTTTAATACGCGGGTATTTCAACCAGTTGAACAGACGGGCGCAGATGGCTCAGCGGATTGCCAGTGGGCAGATGCCGACCTTTGACTCAGAGACTCTGAACGAGATGATGCCGTCGTGGGAAGAAAACCAGATGTTTAGTCTGCAACAACATTTTGTGATTCACGCACAGGACAAAAAGAAGGGGCTAGAACGTCTGGGTGCGTTTCTGCGCTCCGATGCCATCGACAACACGCCTTTCAACCTACTGGGCGCTGCAATGTTCGCTTCGCTTTCCAGAAAGGCGGCTGGCGGCCAAAAGAGAATACCGAGCCAAGGCATGGCAAATGATGTCGAAGTCATATCGGCCTTGCTGCCGTACTGCGACGCGATGTTTGTGGACAATGAATGCAAGGAACTTTTGCGAGCGATTCCGAAAGAGTACAAACTGCCTTTCGGTTGCCAAGTGTTCTCTTACAACACACGCCGGGAGTTCATCCGATACCTGACGGATATAAGGGATTCAGTTTCCCCTAAACATCTGAAGTTGTTGGAACAGGTCTATGGACCAGACCCGCTAAAACCACCAACCAGCATCCACGGCGTTAACAGAGCACGTAAGGGCGTGGCGTGATTGCTCCGATTGAATCAAACCGCTGGCTAGTGTGTCTTTGTTCCAAACCGTTGAATAAAGGCAGTTAAGCCGTCAGCATCTTTTAGGAATGCACTCAGTGGTCCACCATTTTGATGCGCTTTCGAAGACCGCCGGATAGCCGTGTGCTCAACGAGTGATTCGATGCATTTTAGCGTCCTGTGGCAATCATGGAACGGAAGTTCCTCAAGGGAATCCATTACGCGCTAATACGGATTGAAATCCACAGGTCGCGCCGCGTAACAAGGGTGGCACCCAGCCAGAAGGAACACGGGCCATGAACCTTTCACTTTCGAAGACTACAAATGAAGTTTGTGTTCGCAATGTGATGTGTCTGATGGATGACGCGATTCGCTGCGGCGAGCTGGAATTGCTCCTGAATGACTGCAGCAAAGTCGAAAGACGCATTCAGCGGACGAAGAAAGCGTATTGGAACGCCCTGCGTTTTGCCGGGAAGATTTCGTTCGACTCTCAGGAAGTATCGGCGTTCGAGACCAGAAGCATCCGGCTGGAATGGATTATTCGGGAACTGCAAGAACGGGACAATTCCTGGAAAAAAGTGTCTGGCCAGACGATCGATACCGCAGCGAGCGGTTGAATCCCGGGCGGGATGATCAGTCCGCCAGGTGATTCTCCGGGTTTGCCTCGTGCGCCATGCGTAGTTGTGGCGCCGGCTCGAAAAGCGAAACGCCCACACCCACTCCGATTACCACCAGGCAGCCGATCACGTTGTACCAGAGGAAAGAAATCCTGGTGAACGCCGCTGCCGCGAAGATAGCCACCTCGCCCAGGATCACTCCGTAAAATGCGCCGTTACCAGTCACGCGCTTGATGGCCGCGAGGACGAACACGCCTAACAACCCGCCATAGAAAAGCGAGCCGAGAATGTTCACTGCTTCGATCAGCGAGCCGAGATTTCTGCCGAGCCCCGCGGTGGTCACCGCATAGAGGCCCCAAAATACGGTAGCCAGCTTCGCCGCGCGAAGATAATGCTCGTCGGAGGCTTCCTTGCGGAAGTGGCGTTTGTAAATGTCGATGATGGTTACGGTGGCGAGGGAATTAATCTCCGACGATACGCTGGCCATGGCCGCGCCCATAATTGTGGCGATAATCAGCCCGACCACTCCGGCGGGCAGGTAACGCGTAACGAAACTCAAAAAGATGTAATTGGTGTCGTTGAAGTCGCCATTCGTGGACTTCTTCGCGAGCTCCACCGCGCTGGCACGCGCCGCGCTGAATTCCTTCTCGGCCTGCTGATATTTTTGGGTGAGTGCGGCTGGCGGGTCGAGGCTTCCGGGGTTGTTTTGCGCGAGCTGCGTGGCCGCTTCGCGTCGATGTTCAAAGGCGGTATCGTAGCGCCGCACTACCTGCTGATAGGACGGATTTGTCTGCATCCGCTCCAGCGCGGACTGATCGAAAACCACCGGCGGCCGGGAGAAGTTGTAAAAAGAGAACACGATGGCGCCGATGAACAGGATAAACATCTGCAAGGGAATTTTCGCCACACCGTTGAAGAGCAGGCTCAGGCGGGTGTCTTTCAGCGATCTTCCCGTCAGATAGCGCTGCACCTGGCTTTGGTCGCATCCGAAATAGGCCAGCGCTAGAAACATGCCGCCGAGAACACCGCTCCAGATGTTGTAGCGGTCGCTCCAGCTGAATTGCGGCACGATCATGCGCAGCTTTCCCGCGGCGCCGGCAACCTTCACCGCGCCCAGCGGAGTAATTCCGTGCGGGAGCAGCCACAGCGCTGTCCCGAACGCCGCCAGCAGCCCGAAGGTCATCACGATCATCTGCGGGAATTCGGTCCAGGTGACGGCCACCACTCCACCAAACGTGGTGTAAAGCAGCGCCAGGGCGCCCACGATCAGAATGGTGACATGATCGGGCCAGTGAAAAATCACGCTTAGCACAATGGCCAGCGCATAAAGCGAAATGCCGATGGCCAGCCCGCGCTCGATCAGAAAAATCACGCTGGCCAGAGCGCGCGTTTTGGCGTCGAAGCGGCGCTCGAGATACTCGTACGCCGTGTAGACCCTGGCGCGGTGAAACATGGGTACCAGGGTCACCGATAGAATGACCATGGCAATCGGCAGCCCGAAATAGAACTGCACGAAGCGCATGCCGTCGACGTAAGACTGGCCGGTTGTCGAGATAAAGGTGATGGCGCTGGCCTGCGTGGCCATGATGGAGAAGGCGATCGCGTACCACGGCATGGTGCGCCCCGCCACCATGTACTTCTTCATCGTATTCGATCCGCGCCCGCGCCAGGTGCCGTAGCCCACTACAAGCGTGAGGCATCCCGCGAGCACGAACCAATCCAGGGGCCGCATAACGAGCCTGAACACCTCTCCACGTATTTACTCGATGGTAGTCGAACGCCACACCGGCGTAAACCTTTGACGCGTAGCGCAGCAAAACGATTGCCGGCAGAAATTGCTTAGTTGGCGGAAGCGAAGAAACGGCCAAGTCTCTTCGCTCCGTTGAACGGAAGATGCCCCCGAACGATTATTTCTGAGCGACCGGCTTGTCGGACGGCTTGTCCGTCGCAAGATAGAAGTAACCCACCTGCTCGTTGGGCTGCGAGCCCCACCAGATGCGGCCCTGCGAGTCGGTGGAAAAATCGCGAATGCCGTTCTCGTGGTACAGGAACGGATATTCGATGACTGTCCCTGTTACCGGATCGAGTTCGCCGATGATGTCCTCGTCCTTCGACGAATACCACACGTGACCGCGCTTATCGAACGTGAGCGCATACGGCGTCGGGCTTGGCCCGGGCAGGTCGTACTCGCGGAATTTCTCGGTCTTGGGATCGAAGCTGGCGATCTTGCCGCGATATTTCGCGCCGGCCAGCGGATTCCGCGGTGACGTTTCGGTAGGAATATCGTTGAGCGACGAATGCGCCCTTGAACGGCGCGCCATCCGGCCCTTTTACCGTGCCGCTGATGGTTCCGGCATAAGCGGACGAACCAACGACGATTGCCATAAGTGCACAACCCAAATGCAGGATACGACGCACGGTGCCCTCCCTTTCCTTCCACTCAGCGAGCCCCCGGCAGGACCGCAACTGCTCGGCAACTACTCGCCGCTTCGCCTATACTTGGCCGAATATACATTGAAGCGCGGCCGCCGATAACCTCTTTCAGTGAATTGGACGGATGGGGGTCTGCAGGCGTTGCAGAAAGGCGGTGCCGCGACGAAAGATGTTGTGAACTTCCGAAATGATTGATAAAGGTAGGGACACTTTTGCTCGTTTCAGTCTGAATGACGTGGGAGCTGGATCGCGAGGCCCGCGGAGGTCCTGAATGAAATTCAAGAATGTGTTGGCGATTGCCATTACGGGCTTGAGTCTGAGTCTCGTTTCATCTCGCATCAACGCCCATTCTGGAGGCGGCGATGGGAAGTCCACGGCGGTGACTGCGTCGATGATTAAAGGCACGGGCGCGGTTTCCGGGAAAGTCGAAGCTGCCAAAGAATTCAGGGCCGCGCAGGTCTATATTCGCAACGTGGACAAGAACATCGTCTATATGGTCTACACTTCCGCGGGCCGCTACAAAGCAGTGGATTTGTTGCCCGGCAATTATGAAGTCAGCGTGAAGAAATCCGGATTCGCGAGCGACCCGAAGAATGCCATGGTTCCGCCGGATGCCGCGGCCACCGTCGATTTCACGCTGCGCGATGGCCCGGTGCTGCCGCGCATCGGCGATCATCCGGGTTACGATCCGCATCTCGCGAAGCAATCTGCGTCCTACGAACAGTTGTATCCACCGGCTCCGGGACGCGCAGTCATAGAGAAGACTTGCATGGTCTGCCACGGCCCCGACTTCCTTCCGCAGCATCATTGGGACGAATCTCAGTGGAACGCAGCCATCGACCTGATGAGCAATCCAGATGGCTTGATCAAGAGCCGAATCCTGCCTGGCACGATCAGCGTGAAGGAACGAGAAGACTTGGTCAGCTATCTTGTGAAAAATTTCGGCCCGGACAGCCAGACGCGCCGCCTCGAAGTTCCCGAGATGCCCATCGATGAAAAGGCGCTGGCGAGCGCCATGTATGTGGAATATGAAGTTCCCAAGCCATACGGACAGCCCATTCACGATGAGCATTTCGACCGTGAAGGGAATGTCTGGGTGGTGGATCGCGCGCCGGGCCGGCCGAGCGTCGACAAGCTCGACCCGCGCACCGGTGATTGGACCTATCACGCGATTCCCGATCCCAACGCGCTTCCGCACGGCCTTACAGCGGATGCTGCCGGCGATTTGTGGTTTGCCGGCGAAACCGCCTACGGCCGCATCGACGCGAAAGGCGGGGCAATGAAGCTCTACTATTTCGACGATAAAAATAGCTACATCCCTCTGCCCGGAGAGGGCGTAGGCAAAGACACCAAGCACCAGAGTCATGGCCACACGCCGGTGGTCGACTCCAAGCAGAACATCTGGATGACGCTGAGTTATACGGATCAGCTCGCCAAATGGGATCGCCGCACACAGGAAATTTCGCGTTTCACTGTGCCGACCGCGCACTCGTTTCCGTATGGGGCCTACGCGGATCGCAAAGACAACATCTGGCTGGCCGAATGGTTCCGCTGCAAGTTGGCGAAATTCGATCCCGAAACGGAGAAATTCACCGAGTATCCGCTACCCGATCCTCCTTGCACGGTGAAGCGCATGTCAGTCGATTCAAAAGGCATCGCGTGGTACGTGAAAGATGGCGGAAAACTCGGCAGCCTTGATCCAAAGACCGGCAAGGCTGTCGAGTACGATGCGCCCGTCATGTACGCCAGCGGCTATGACGTGCAGCCTGATGCGCAGGACAATCTCTGGATCAGCGATTCAGGCCAGGGCGGAGCGATTGTGAAATTCGACCGCATCACGAAAAAATTCACTTACTACCCGAGCATTCAGCTCACCGATATGCCCAAGCTCGAAGTCACGCGCGATGGCGCCATCTGGTATTCCGCGCGCTCGGCGAAAATCAAAGCCATCGGCGTGTTGTATCCCGATATGTCGAAAATCAAAACGCTCGGCGCTTACGCTATGTTTGCGGATCGCTGAGCTGCGCTGCTTTCGAAAGCGAAAGGTGACCTTGTGAATCGAAAACCTGCGAAATTCGCCGGAGCCGTCATCGTGTTGGCGGTGCTTTGCGTGCTTTGCGGTGTGAAACTTTTCGCCGCGAAAGAGAAAGACACTGGCAATCACGAAAGCTCTATCGCAGCCGTTCCCGGTGAAAAAGGTGGGCAGGATACGTATGGTCCGTATGAGCTGGTAAAGGACTGGCCCAAGCCGCTTGAAAAACTTTCCGGCCACGAAAAATGGACGTGGGGCACGGTTTCGGGCGTCTTCGCAGAAAGCCCCGATCGCGTTTACATTCTCGAGCAGGGCGAAGTTCCCGCGATGAAGCGTCCTGAAACCAAACCGTACGGCCCCAGCCTGGAATACCCGATTCCCGGGTTGCCATTCCGGCGCATTGGGGGCGAGCACGTGCGAGACGAAATGGGACTCGATCGCCGCTGGGAGCACTGTCTTGTCGTGGTGAACTCAAGCGGCGACATCGTCGAATCCTGGACCCAGTGGGATTCCATGTTCAAACATCCGCACGCGGTGTTCGTCAATCCCTATGATCCGCAGAAAAACGTTTGGGTGGTCGACGATGGAAAACAGGCAATTTTTAAATTCACTCACGACGGGAAAGAGTTGTTGCAGACCATCGGCACTCCCGGCGTGGAAGGGTCAGATGCCACGCATTTTGGCCGGCCCACATATCTTGCGTGGTTTCCGGACGGCACCATGTTTCTCTCCGACGGCTACGACAATACGCGCGTGGTGAAGTTCGACAAGAATGGCAAATACCTCATGGCCTGGGGACAAAAGGGAACTCCACCGAATGAAACGCGTCCCGGATATATGAACTCAGTGCACGGAATCGTGGTCGATCCCGTTACGCGGCGCGTGTTCGTGAACGATCGCGCCAATCGCCGCACGCAGGTGTTCGACGAGAACGGCAAATTCCTCGATGAGTGGTCCTTCGGCCCGTACTCCTCCGTGTTCGCTACGTATATGTCCGCGGACCGTCATCTATGGGCCGCCGATTCGATCACCTCAAAAATGCTGAAATACGATCTCGACGGTCACTTCCTCTATTCCTGGGGCAGCCTCGGCGATTGGCCTGGCGCAATCTGGGGCGTGCATCAGATCAGCGTGGACCAGGAAGGGAATCTCTATGTCGCGGAAGTTTCCAATGGCCGTGCGGAAAAATTCCGTCCGCGCAAAGGCACCAATCCCGACTTTGTCACCGGCCCGCCCGTCCGCGGCGCCTGGTAAAGGCATTCTGACTGCGTAGACACCGTTGCGTTTTGCCCGACGCTGGCACTCTTCCATGCATGCTGCCGGTTGCTGGAACTGCTGACCATCCGTAATAGATCCCGTTTCCAAGCGGACCCTTTCAACGCGAGATCATCTTCCGGACAACGTAGAGTCCTAAGACACTCGGCTTGAGGAAGATCATTCCGCACGGCGCAGCGTATCGCAAAAGAGGAATCATCGGGTAACCGAGCTGCTTTCCTTTCTCCAGACAAACCAGGATGTATCCCCGCGCGAGACGTCGAGCAGCACATGCTCTTCGATGGACCCGTCTCGCGTGCAGGAACAATGCGGCTTCGCAGAGGTAGCTTATTGTGATGGAATCAGCGTCAACATCGATTTTTACGTCGATCGGCGTGGAATCTATTCATCTGTCAACGAGAGTCAGCCGCAGCGGTTTCTTTTCAGAAGGAGAAGTAGCGAAGAAGGTCAATGCTAGGCCGCAACAGCTCTGCTAATGTCCGCCAATCGAATCAGCAAAGGTCGCAATTCTTCCGCCCCGATGCTTTCAGCGCAACCGTCGACGATGCGCTTGGCCCGTTCGATGAGCGCCTTCCGCACTAAACTGTCATCGATAGTAATCGCTATATCACCGATCGCGCGCAGCAGCCGCAGGCTAACCGCGATGTCGCCCTTTGAATACATGCGGATTTGGTCGAAGGCGGAATCCAGAATCCGCTTAAAGTCGATCCATTGGATGTGCACCCGCGCCGCACCTCGCAAATCATAGAGTCGTGATTCGGGCGCCTCCCGGGAGGCGAAGCAGATCAGAATGCGGCTGAGTTGGTCGATACATCCGATAGCTGTGGTCGAATCACTGGTCTCCAAATGAACCGTTTTCCGGGGAAACGGCATGATTTCATCGATGACAACTTCGGTTTCCGAAGCGATTCTATCCACAATGTGACTCACGCTGATAGCCTGCGAGATGTGATGGATGAAGAAAAGCAATAGCGCAACGCAAGCGATCGAAAGCCAGATCGCGCCGATTACGGTCACAACAGGAGCAAACGGATGCGGCAAAGCGTGCGCTGCTGGAAGGGCGGCCATGCAATATAGGAACGTTCCGAGAAAGATTCCCAGAGTCCATTGGGTGATTCGATCACGGGCGAAGCTGACGATAATTCGCGGAGAAAACTGCATCGAAGCCAGTGTGAGCGTCATCAGCAGGATCGCGAAAACGATCGACACCACCGTCATGATGGATTCTGCAATGCTGCTGAGAATTACCTGGGCAACTTCGGGATCGGCGTGCGACAGGAACAGAACAGGCGGGACCCAGTTGCCAATGGAAGGGTTCGATTCTTCAGCCCAGGAAAGGACCGCGCCTGCGCACCCGAGCACAATGGCAATCGTTACGGGGCGAACCAGAAATCCGCCGCGCAGATTGTACGCAAAATGGCGAAACAGCAATCGAAGGCGTTCGATCAAGAGTTGTTTTTGACCTGGGACATCACACAATTCAAAGTGCGAGCGCTATCCTCGAAGGAGGCCGATTGTAATCGACTCGCCGTTGCGATTCCAATAGCTCGGGTGATCATAGTGGGGAAGCCGTTTCGGTAAAAGCGAAATTGCATCGAATCGCACTTTCGAACGATTCTGAACTATGAGATCCGAATTCGACCATCGAAGCACAGATTGCCTACTGAGAATCGTCTGACGGTTGATCGGGGCGTGCCTTTTAGGGATGGAAGTACGAAGCCATCAGTAGGACGAAGACGAACGGCAGTAACAATCCCACAGCGCCAAAAATAAATTCAAACCACATCTCCCTCGGAATGCCGCTTTGCTTCTGGGCGTTCAGAATGCGGTGTGGCCGTTGAATGTATCCGCGAGCGGCGAATCTTACCTCCCAAGGCGTTCAACACTATTCCGACAACGAACTGGATCGCGCGTATTCACCCAAAAAAAGACTCATAGAAAGTCAATTCCCACTGTCACTTGATCACCAAAGCAGCGGCGGCTGAACTATTGAGTGCCAACCTTAGCAATGGTTGGTTACCGCAGCGGATGGTGTTCCGCTGATCACGCCGCTTGAGCCATTTAGAGACAACCCCCGCAAGCAATAACCGCTGGTAATGGATCAGGTGTACGGACGTGATCCTCCGGTGACAGCAAGAGCAGCCGAGTAAGGTGTGTTCAACTGACCATTGGGGAGAGAGACCGGGTTGATCGTCAGCGATGAGGACGATCCCGAGGGCAACGAAGAGGAATTGGCGTTGCTTCTTCCTCCACCGCCAACAAAAAGGAAAAGTGTGACGGTTAACAGCAATGCGGAGAACCGTGACACGAACTCTCGTAAATGAGACTTGACTTCACAAAAACATGTGTTTCGAACTTGCGTTCGAGATGAAGCATCATGCGACCGGCCGGAGGCAAGGAGTCTCGGGCCGTCACAATCGATCTGCCGGTCAAGACGCGACCCGGACGAAACTCGTTGAAGCGGCGGGGCAGGTTTTTGCCGAGCGCGGTTATTTCGCAGCTACCGTGCGAGAAATTTGTATGCGTGCAGGCGCGAATGTCGCTGCCGTGAATTATCACTTCGGCGACAAACTTGGACTGTATACCGAGGTTTTGAAGCAATCTGTGCGCTCCGCGAATATTCAAGGCATCCGGACTGCCCTGGGCCAAAACGCTACTCCGGAAAAGATTCTACGCGACGTGATTCGCGCCCGCCTGCGTGGCGTCACCCGTGGGGAATTTCCCGACTGGCAGTTTCAAATCATGACTCACGAATTTGCGCAACCCACCCCCGCTTTGGCACATGTGTTAAACGAAGTCGCCCGGCCGATCTATGGCCGGCTCCTTGATGTCATCGGCCGAATCGTTCATTTGCCGCCCAACCATGAAATCACTCGGCTTTGCGCGCACAGCGTTCTCGGCCAAGTGCTTCATTACGTTTTGGCGAGCCCCCTATTAATGCGAATGTGGCCGGAGCTGGAAATGACGCCTCAGCAGGTCGACAGGATCGCGGATCACATCGCCGATTTTTCTTTGGCCTATCTTCGAGAAATCGGATCGAGACGCAAGTGTGTCTCCATGGCGAAGAGTGCGCGGAGGTCGAAATGACGGATCACATGATCGAGACACCGCACAGAGAGCAAGTGCACCAACCGCCGCAGTCCCCAGAACAGAAGGCCACTTCATCAATGGTGAGCAGTCCAAGACGTAGAAAGCGAATGATTGCAATTCTATCGGGCATAGTGCTGATCGTGCTGGCGCTGGTCATTTGGCAGGTATTCTTCTCAGGTCCTCGGATTCCCAACAATGTCATTCCGCTAAGCGGACGCGTTGAGGGCGACGACTCCGCCGTTGGACCACAAACAGGCGGCCGCGTCCTGGAAATCCGCGTGCGCGAGGGCGACACCGTAAGTGCGGGGGACGTAATCGCAGTCCTGAGCGACGACCAAATTCGTGCCCGTGAGGATCAGGCTCGTGCAGGGCTGCGTGAGGCCGAGGACAAAGCGAGGGCGGCGCGCGAACAAGTCAGCGTTTTACAGGAGCAACTGCGGCAGAGCCAGTTACAGGCCGGCCAATCCAAGCTCGATACGGAAGGCCATGTGCGGCAGGCAGAAGCCGATCTGGCTGCCGCCCAAGCCGACCTCGCGGAGCAGGAAGCTGCCTATCAAATCGCTGCCTTCGATAAAGAAGCCTACTCGCGGCTCGCAAAATCTGGCGCAGTTTCCGAGCGACAAGGTCTTCAGGCCGCCGCGACCGCCGATCAACAAGCCGCCGCCGTGGCCGCTTCGAAGCGGCGGGTCGAGGCGTCCCAAGGCGCGCTCACTGCGGCTCAAGCGGATCTCTCGAACCCCGAGATTCGTGAGTCCCAAACGTCATTGGTCCGGAGGCAAATTTCGCAGCAGCAAGCCGAGATCGCAGGTGCCGTCTCGCAAATCGCACAGGCGCGTGCCCAACTGGCTGAGGCAGAGACTAGTCGGCAGTATCTGACCGTCAAGGCGCCGTTTACCGGTACGGTGACAACCCGTGCCGCCGAACCGGGAGAAGTCCTTACCACAGGAACTCCTGTCATTACTTTGATCGACTTGACGAAAGTCTACCTGCGCGGATTCATTCCCGAGGGGCAGATTGGCAGAGTGAAAGTCGGACAGCCAGCCCACATTTTTCTCGACTCGAATCCCGACCAGGCCATTGATGCTTACGTATCGCGCATCGACCCCGAGGCCACCTTTACCCCGGAAAACACTTATTTCCGCGATGAGCGCGTAAAGGAAGTGGTGGGGGTGAAGCTTCAGCTCAAGGAAGCATTCGGGTTTGCCAAGCCCGGAATGCCGGCTGATGGCGAAATACTCGTAGAGGGCCAGACCTGGCCACAGGGCAAGCGCAGACCATGAGTCTTGGATTTGCCAATTCCCGTTTGGCGCAAACCCGCGGCACGCAAGCACGGGCCGTGATTCATGTACAGGACCTGAAGAAACACTATGGCGCTGTCGAGGCCGTGCGCGGCGTCACTTTCGAAGTCGTCCAGAGCGAGATATTTGGTCTGATTGGCCCTGATGGAGCCGGCAAAACCTCCATCTTTCAGATTCTCAGTGGCGTGATGGAAGCTAGCTCCGGCACAGCCGACATTTTCGGCCAGCCCGCCCGCATGATGCGCTATCAAAGCGGATATCTTACCCAGGCCTTCAGCCTCTATCCCGACCTGACCGTGGCGGAGAATCTTCGTTACACCGGAGAACTCCGTCATGTTCCCTCTCATGAGATCGCGGAGCGCAGCCGTCGCTACCTGCAAATGTTCGACATGGACCGCTTTCAACATCGCCTGGCCGGTAAATTGAGCGGTGGGATGAAACAAAAGCTTGCCTTGAGCTGCGCTCTGGTCCCGCAGCCCCGCGTCCTGCTGCTCGATGAACCCACCACAGGAGTCGATCCGGTGTCGCGGCGGGAATTCTGGGACACCCTTGCGCATCTCGCGGCGGAGGGACTGACGATCCTGGTCGCGACCCCCTATCTGGACGAAGCCGAACGGTGCCACCGCGTCGCGCTGATCTATGAGGGCATGATCCAGCAGATGGGAACGCCGGCGGAACTGCGTTCCAGCGTAGACGCGAAACGCCTGGAGTTGCGTGTCGCCGATCTGGCCCAGGCGGACCGGGTTCTCTCCGATTCTGAAGAGCCTCCGAAAGAAATTCTCGACGTGCAGCGTTTTGGCGATCGACTCGATATTCTTGTCCGTGATCCCGACGCGGCGATACGCGTTGTTGAAGACAAGCTGCGCTCCGTCAAACTTTCAATCGGCGACATCCACGAGGATCAGCCCACTTTAGAGAATGTGTTTGTAGCGAAGCTTCGCAATCTCGGCCAAAAAACTGAGCAAACGCCGTTTCCGGCCCACCACCCACATCAGGATTTGAAAGGGCAGGTAGCTATCGGTGCTACGAATCTCACCCGCCAGTTCGGTGACTTCACCGCTGTCCGGAATGTCAACCTGCAAATTCGATACGGGGAAATCTATGGCCTGCTCGGAGCGAACGGGGCTGGCAAGACGACTACTATCAAAATGCTTTGCGGCCTTCTCGAACCTACAAAAGGCGAGACGCGATTGGCGGGCGAGCGCGATTTGCGATCCGCAAGCGTGCGGCAGCAAGTCGGCTATATGTCCCAGAAGTTTTCTCTCTATGACGACCTCTCGATCCGTGACAATCTCGAATTTTTCGCTGGGGTGTATGGCGTTCCCCGGGCCGAGCGCGAAGAGAAGCGCCGCTGGGTTCTCTCATTTTCTGGACTGGAGGGAAAGCAGAACCAGATCACCGGCAGCCTGCCCGGAGGATGGAAACAACGCGTGGCTTTCGGCGCGGCGATCATGCACGAGCCGAAAGTATTGTTTCTCGATGAGCCCACCTCCGGCGTCGATCCCTTGGCTCGCCGGGCTTTTTGGTCAATGATCAACCACCAGGCCGACGCCGGCACGGCTATCCTTGTCACCACCCACTATCTCGAAGAATCCGAGCAATGCAATCGCATCGGACTGATGGTTGCTGGAGAACTCGTGGTGGAAGGCGCTCCCAGCGAAATCAAGAACAGGCAGCCAGGCCATCTCTTGGAACTCATCGTTGATCAGCCACAACGCGCGGCCGATCTTCTGAAACAGGATTTGGAAAGCTGGCGTGTTTCCTTATTCGGCGATCGCCTTCACGTCATTACGGACGAGGTCGCCGCGAGTGCCGAACGGACCATCCGGCAAAAACTGCAATCAAATGGCATTCATGTCCTCCATGCGGGCGAAGAGCACTTCTCCATGGAAGACGTGTTTATTAGCGTCGTACAAAAGGCGCGCCGCGAAGGCAAAGTTGCCCGCCCCGAGGATGAATGAAACGCATCTTTGCCCAATTCCGCAAGGAGCTGACTCAACTCGTGCGCGACTGGCGCTCGCTGGGTCTCGCATTAGTGCTCCCTGTTGTTCTGCTGATGCTCATGTCGACCGCAATTTCTTTCACGGCGACCGACCTGCCCATCGTGGTTCAAGATCTCGACAATTCGCCCGCTTCGCGGAGCTTTATCGATGCTTTCCGCGCTTCCATCACCTTCCATGTTGTCAGCTGGCCCACGGACCTTCAGCCGGAACAGGCGCTTACGTCCGGAGCAGCCTACGCTGCGTTGATAATCCCGCGACACTTTGGCGGAGATATTGCCCGTGACACACCTTCCTCAGCGCAGTTGGTCATTGATGCCTCCGACGCCAACACGGCGAAATTGATTTCGGGTTACGCAGGCGAAATTACCCGTGCATATAACCAGCGCAATGCGGGGTCGGCTGGAATTGAACTTGTCCAGACTGCGATTCGCCTTTGGTACAACCCCGGCCGCTCATCTAAGAAGTTTTTTGGACCCGGCATTTTCGTTCTCGGCTTATCCATGTTCCCGCCGCTGCTCGCATCCCTTGCCATGGCCAAGGAGACAGAACAGAAGACCATTCTCCAGGTCTACGTGTCGAATATTTCTGCGCACGAATTCTTGCTCGGGAAAATTTTCGCCTTCATGGCCGTGGCCGCGGCGGAATGCGTCATTATGCTCATCTTGCTGTTCACCTATTTCGGCCTGACCTTCGCGGGCGATCCCACTCCATTCCTGATAGCCACCGTGCTGTACGCCTTCTGTGTCGCCTCCTTCGGCACCATGATAGGAGCAGTCATTCCCAGCCAGGTGGCTGCGATTCAAGCCGTCGCGTTCGGCGGTTTTCTTCTGGTGTTTCTGCTTTCCGGCTTGATGTTTCCGGTTGAAAACATACCGGCAGGGCTTCGCTGGATTTCGAATTTCGTCTGGGGCAGGTACTACATCGAGATTGTGCGCGACGCGCTGCTGGAAGGAGGCGGTTGGCCCGCCACGTGGTTTAAAGTCGCCATCATTGGAGTCATCGGTGGAGTGTTCTACGGAATTGCATGGCGCACCATGCGCCGCATGCAGCTAGGGGTGTAAAGCCGTGGCCATCGTGCTCGATAGAATTTTCAACCATCGCCTTCGGGCTCTCATCTTCAAGGAATTTGCCCAAATGCGGCACGACCGCCGTCTGGCCATCTCCCTCATTCTTCCGCCGACGCTGCAATTATTGCTGCTGGGCTTTGCCTTGAGTACCGCGGTGGCCAACCTCGGCCTCGGTGTCGTGGACGACAGCCGAACGCCCGAAAGCCGGGAACTTATCGCTATGCTAAGCGAAAGCAGAAGTTTCCGGTTGGTCAGCTACTACCCGTCGGTCGATCAGCTTGGTGACGCGATCGCCCGCGGCAGGATCGACGCTGGCGCCGTCATCCCTTACGATTACGCGCGCGATCTGCAGCGGGGCCGTCCTGTCACCGTGCAGTTCATTCTAAATGCGATGAACGCGAATACAGCAGCCATCAGCCAGGGGTACGCAGAAGGCATTGTTCAGTCCTACGATGCCGGACTGCGGGGCTCGGGACTGCACGCTAATTTTCAGCAAGTATCCGCGCCCGATCTCACCCGCCGGGGCCAGGTTGAGCTGCATCCGGCCTATCTTTACAACCCGGGATTGAAGGATTCGTGGTTCATCGTTACCGGTGTGTTCGGGTTGCTGCTGATCCTGAATAGCTCGCTCGTTGCGGCTGGGGCCATGGTCAGGGAGCGCGAGGCGGGCACCATCGAGCAGTTGCTGATGTCTCCCGCGAGCACTTCGGAGATCATCGTCGCCAAGCTCGTGCCGCTTTTCATCCTCCTGTTTCTCACATCCTTATTAGCCGTGGCCGTCATGAAACTCGCTTTTGGCGTGCCCTTCCACGGCAGGCTTCCGCTCGTCTTATTCGGCGCTGCTTTCTGCATTTTGTCGGGCATCAGCCTGGGAACGGTCAACGCGACGTTCTCCAAATCGGCGCAGCAGGCCCAATTAATGGTTTTCTTCATCAACCCGCCGCTCAATGCCACGGCCGGAGCCCTGAATCCAGTCGAAGCCATGCCGAAGTGGTTGCAGCCCTTCACCGTCATAAATCCGATTCATCACTTTGCCACCATTGCCCGGGCCGCGTTGCTCAAAGGCAGTGGGTTTGGCGACCTTTGGCCCAATTTCCTGGGCCTGTTCGCATTTACGGCAGTGCTGGTTTCCTTGAGCATCTGGCGCTTCCGCAAGCAGCTAAGTTAGGCCGGTAAGGGAAGGTTCAGTTCAAATGAGAAAAACAGGGTCAAAAATTCAAATGCGCTGCTCTCACGCGATCTTGTTTCTGGGCATTGTTGCGTTCGCAACTTCCGCATTCGCGCAAGTCGGTTCGCCGCCGAGTCCATCCCAGAATTCCCAGGGATCTCAGGCAACACCGCTTCCCCTATCCGGGCGGAACGGTCAAAGTGGGTCGGTGAAAGCTTCCGAAACGCCCATCGCCGGCACAACCACCAGCGTGAACACCATCAATCCAACCGTTCAGGTGCAGGGTGCCTATGGCGGGAGCACGCCGAGCACGTCCGCGGCGCCATTCTCAGGAAAGCTCACGCTGCACGACGCCATCGAGCGAGGGCTCCGATATAACCTCGGCGCCATAGGCCTAACGCAGGCCGTGCGCCAATCCCACGGAGAAATGCGAGTCGCGCGAAGCGCGCTTCTCCCAAACGTCAGCGCAAACGCAACCGAAACAGTTCAGGAAACAAACCTGAAAGCGTTGGGTCTGCGCTTCAGCGTGCCCATCGCCGGATTTACTTTCCCGACCGTGGTGGGTCCGTTCAACTATATCGATTTCCGCGCAAGGCTTTCGCAAACTGTGCTGGATCTCACGCAGCTGAACAATTACCGCGCGGCGGACCAGACGCTCCGCGCCAACCGGTTTTCGGCTGAAGATGCCCACGATCTCGTTACACTTGCTGTCGGCGGTGAGTATCTCGTGGTAGTCGCGGCAAAAGCGAGAATGCAATCGGCGCAGGCCCAGGAGGATACCGCCAATGCGCTATTTCAGCAGACCTCACAGGAACGAACGGTTGGCGTGGTCGCCCAAGTGGATTTGGATCGAAGTCAGGTGGAAGCTCTCACGCAGCAGCAGCGATTCGTCTCGCTTGAGAATGAATTGACTAAGCAAAAAATCAATCTCGCGCGCATGACTGGCTTGCCTCCCAACAGCAATTTCGATGTCGCTGACGTACCCTATTCTCCGGCTCCGCAGATAAATGTCGAAGATGCACTCAGCCAGGCCTTTCAGCAACGCTGGGATCTTCGATCAGGCACGGCACAGGTTCAAGCTGGCGAGCGCGCTCTTGCAGCCGCTCGCGCCGAACGCTATCCATCGCTCTCGGTGACCGCGGACGACGGAGAGATTGGCACGAATCCCGCACAGGTCCGAAATACATTCACCGCCGTCGCCACACTTCGCGTTCCCGTCTGGCAAGGAGGCCGCACCGAAGGAGACGTCGAGCAAGCTCAGGCGGTCCTGGACCAGCGGCGCGCAGAACTCGAAGATACGAAAGGCCAGGTGGAAAGCGACGTTCGCCAAGCTTATTCGGACCTTCAAGCCGCAGCTACCCAGGTTGAAGTTTCACTGAAGAACCTCGCAGTAACAAAGGAAACTCTCGATCTGACGCGCCAGCGCTTCGAAGCCGGCGTGACTGACAATGTCGAAGTCGTGCAGGCCCAGGAAAGCGTAGCCAGTGCGCAAATGGATTATGTCAACAGCGTATTCGCTCATAATTTGGCGAAGCTCAGTCTGGCTCGGGCCATGGGCCGCGTTGACCAGAACCTACCAACTTTCTTAAACACGCCATAAGAGCGATCGAAATTGTTGAGGGCAACTCACGCCGAGATCAAACGCCTTTCGCTCGTGGAGCGAACAATCCCGGAATCCCCAGCGTCAGCAGCAGCGCGCACACAGGCTTCGCGAAACGCATCACAGCGACCCGAGCTTCAATTCGTCACCATTCGCGAGCACCACTTTTTGGAGATACCCAATCGGTTTGCCGTTTTTCGCAGGATGCAGCACGATGGTCACTTGATCGCCCGGTTTCAGTGAGTCTTTCGTCCAGCCTGCGCGACGAAGCAGAGCGGGCTGCACTGCTTCGCAACCCCACCGCGTCACTTTCCCATCGGCGTCTTTCACATCGAAGAAAATCTCGCTGTGCGGGTTACTCCAAATGAAATCCTCAATGGTCGCCTTCAGGCTCAGACTCTGCGTCAAATCGAACTCGGCGTTGCCATGGTGAGCAAACGCCGGAACACCCATCGCGAGAAGGATGAGAGAAATAACGATTGCTACTTTGGTTTTCATGCACAGCTCCATTCCCTTGGGAAGCGTGTCACGCGAGCCCATCGGAGAGGTAGCAGAATTTTCGAGCAACCGTCAATCCCTTTGCCCCAACTATGGACGAAAACATTCCCTCAGGCGTTTCAGAAGACTAGTTTTAATCCGCGTTGAATCGTCGGCGGCCTGTTGGCGAACTGATTCTGGTGTATCCTACGGGCAAATCGTAGAGGGCACTCGGTAAACGTGGAGGCAACGTGACGGACAACAACGAACAGAAAGACTGCGGCTGCGGACACGGATTTTCGCGCCGCGGAATGCTGAAGGCTGGGCTCACCGCCGCAGCGACCGCCGCTATCGGACTTGGCGGAGATTCGCTTGCCGAGAAGCAAGCGGAAGCCCGCGCGCAAACGAAAAAGGCGCTGACCACGGCCGGCGTGCGGCCTATCGACATCCATGCGCATTATTATCCCGAAGCTTTCTTCGACGTGTTCATCAACGATGGGAAGCGCTTCGGCACGGAATTCCACAAGACCGACACCGGGTTTACCTACAAGAGCCCAGTGGGCAACCAGCCTATGCTGCCCATAAAGTTTATCGATCTAAAGCTACGCATCGCGGATATGGACGCCCAGGGAATAGCGGTTCAGGCGATTTCGCTGACCAGCCCGATGGTCTATTGGGGAGACGAAGAGTTTTCGCATAAGCTGGCGAGCGCCTGGAATGACGGCGCGAGCGCCGCGCACCAGAAATATCCGGATCGGCTTGTTTCGCTGATGATTCTCCCGATGCAGTATCCCGACCGCGCCATCGACGAACTGAATCGCGCCAGCAAGCTACCGGGAATGCGCGGCGTCTACATCGGCACGCATATCGACGATACGCACGATCTTGACCACCCGATGCTCGACCCGATCTATTCGAAGATCGAAGAACTTGATTTGCCCGTGTTTTTGCATCCGTTGCAAGGGTATGGCGGTGATCGCATGAAGCCCTACTACCTCTCGAACCTATTGGGCAATCCCTATGACACGGCGATTGCCGCCTGCAAGATGATCATCGGCGGCGTGATGGACCGTCATCCGAAGCTGGAGGTGTGCCTGCCGCACGGCGGCGGAGCGCTGCCGATTTTGATCGGGCGCGTGGACCACGGCTATCTCGTCCGCGACGAGGTGAAGAAGATGCATCTACCCAAGCCGCCAAGCGAGTACATGAGCCGCTTCACCTACGACACCATCGTCCACTCGAAGCCCATCATGGAATTTCTGGTGCAGCAGGTGGGAGCAGAGCGAATCATGGTCGGCAGCGACTATTGCTTCGATATGGGCTACGACCGCCCGCTGCAGTTCCTCGAGCAGATCAATCTGAGTAGCGTGCAGCGCAAGGCGATTCTCGGTGGCAACGCCGCGAAAATTCTCAAGCTATAGCGGCGACTACCGAAAACCCGTTCTTATTGAAAGAAATGAGCGGCGAAAATCCTGAAGCTATAGGCTGGGTCGCCTTAGCTTTTTCGGTGCCATCCCGAAGCGAGCGAAGTTTGCGGCCGACTAGGATGGCGGTAAAACTGGGCGAATCGAGGGATCTCTCTTCGTATTCTACGTTTGAGAACCAGTTACCAGTCCAGGGCCCACAACCGATTTTTCCGGATTGATGAGGAAAATCCAAATGAGTGCGCCAAGCAGCATCACTCCGGCGCTTACCTCGAACGGCGCGACCCACCGCCCGCGATTGAACAGGTTGCCGTAAACCACCGCCGTGGATGCGCCGCCCAGCGCGCCGACCATATTCATCACGCCGGTAACCGTCCCGCTGAATTGGCCGCCCACGTCCATCGGCACCGCCCATGCCGGGCCGATCACCCACTCCAGAAAAAAGAAAGAAGCCGCAAGAAGCAAAATCGAATGGAACGTGTTTATGGTCAGCGCCGCGGGCACTACAAACACGCCGGCCAGAATAAATCCCGGCGCGGCCACCACGCGGCGCGCCAGCTTGGCATTTCCAGTCGTCTTGAAGATCATGTCCGAAAGCGAGCCCCCGGCGAGGTCCCCTGCCATACCGGCGAACAGCGGCAGTGAGCCCAAAATGCCCAGTGAGCGAATGGACATGTGCAGGTGCTCGCGCAGATACGTGGGATACCAGGTGAGGTAGAAATTCGATCCGAAGAAGAAGCAGAAGTAGCCGAGCGAGATGTACCACATGTTGGGTGAGAGCAGAATCGTTCGCCAGGGGGTGGCCAGCTGCGTGCGCACGGGCTCTTTGATCGAGCCGTCCTCATTTACACCCCGAATGCGCGCTAATTCAGCGCGATTTACGCCTTTGTGATCGTCGGGCAAATTGCGGTAAAAGACGCTGAAGCCTATGGCCCACAGAACTCCCAGCGATCCGAAAATGTAAAAAATCCAGCGCCAGCCGAGCGCAAGTAAAATGCTTCCCGCAATAAATGGCGTAATGGCCACTGCGAAGCGGCTAAAGAAGTGAGTAGTTCCCTGGATACGTCCGCGTTCGACGCGCGGAAACCAGAGCTGCATCCCACGGCTGGCGACAGGGAACGCTCCCGCCTCGCTCAATCCCAGAGAAAATCGCGCGCCGAACAACGAGCCAAATCCGAACGCCGTGCCGGTCATCACCGCCGTCACTGACCACAACGACATGATCGCCGTAAGCACGCGCTTCGGGCCGAAGCGATCGCCCAGCCATCCCGCGGGAATCTGGCCGATGGCGTAGGCCCAGGTGAACGCGGCCAGCACCAACCCCATGGCGCTTTTGTTCAGTCCAAATTGCTTTGCGATTTCTGGCTCGGCGACGGATATGTTGCTGCGGTCCATGTAGCAGATCAAGTACATCAGGCTGATCAGGAACAGGACCACCCAGCGGGTCTTAGTGGGTTTGGCCGCGGCGTCAACTACTTCGGCGCGCTCGGCAACTTGTGCGTGCGGGACGGTGCGATCGGCACCCAAATTTTCTCCGTGCTGCGAGGGCGAAGGATTACAAAAAACTGCGCGCTGCCGTCGCAGGTCACAGCGACATTACAGCGCGCAATCGGTTCAAGCGAAGAGTTTTTTTTGCGGCAGGGCGCAGACCTACCGCGCGGCCCCTGCCGGAACTTGTTCGGTGACTAGCTCCACGGGACGACCTTGTTCGGCGGAAAGATCGGCCGCCTGATACACCTGCATGACCATGCGCGCATGTTCGGCGGTCACCAGGGGTTGCTTCCCGAGGGCGACGCACTCCAGGAAATGCAGCGTCTCCGCTTCCATCGGTCCGGCGTAGACGTGCTGCACTTTTTCGCCGGGCATCGTCGAGATGGGGAACTGAATGCCGCTCTTCAGCGTGTTCAGCGCCACGTCGCGGTGCGTGTCATCCACCATGATGGCGCCTTCCGTGCCGACCATCTCGATCCACGTCGATGAAAAATTGGGATATCCCGGCGGGAGCACCCAGCCCGCGCCAATGGTAAATGCGCTGCCGTCATCCAGCGTAACCACGATCCAGGCGCAGTCCGGCACGTTGTACTCGCCCTTCATGATCTTGTGCACTTCCTGGCAGTAGACGCGGATCGGCTTGCGCGGCGCAAAGCACCACAGCACGAAGTCGATGTCGTGCGTAGCTTCCATCGCTGCCGGCGAAAGCTTGATGCGTCCGCCAATTTTCTTGCCCAGATTGCGCGTGATGTGCCGGCTCACCAGCGCGCTGCACGGCTCGCCAATGGTGCCTTCGTCGATGGAGCGCTTCACGTACGCGAACTTTGGATTGAAACGCTGCGAATAGCCAATGGTGAAAAGCAGCGATTTTTCGCGAGCGATGTTGATCAGGTCGTCCGCTTCCCACAATTCCAGCGCGATCGGCTTTTCAAGGAACACATGCTTGCCCGCCTGCAGCGCTTCCTTGGCCATGGGGTAGTGCGTGGTTTCAGGTGTTGCCGAAATCATGATCGCTTCGATGTTCTTGTTGGCGATCAGCTCGCGGTAGTCGAGCGTTGCCGTGACCGGCTTGGTCTTCGCCGCCACTTCCTTCAGGCGATCGGGCTTGATCTCCGCAATGTGCAACTCCTTTACCCAGGGACTTGTGGAGCAGGCCTCGGCGCGGATGCCCCCGCACCAGCCCGTGCCGATGATGCCGATGTTGATCTGTCTCATGGGTCCTCCAGCGGACGCATAGCTATGGAAGTTTCAAATCAGGACGCGAACATTATAAATGTTCGCTCCGAGGTTTGTCACCAGCGGACGTGTCAACGAATTTTCTGAATGCCCGAGTGTTTGACACTTGCTGTTTGGTCCGCGTGACTGAGGGGCGGCAGTTGCCGAAGCAGCAGGCTCGACATGCGCTGCATATACGCGAGATAGTCCGATTCGGTGGGAAATTCCCTGTATCGCTGGCACATGCTCCACATTGGATTCTGGTCGCGGAATACTTTGAAGCTGGAGTCGTCGTGATTGTCATACCAGCCTAGAAGTTCGTTCGAGAGCACCGTAGGCGCCGCATCTCGGCAGAATCCGTAGTCGATCGCGATCCCGTAAAAGTCGTGGTCGGAAAATGCCAGGTCCGGCTCATTGTTGAACAGGCGGTCCAGGTTGGCCGCCAGATCGGTGCGTTCGGACAGCGCGCTCCAGATGCAGGTGAGTTTCTTGGTCGAAAATAGGACGACACCCGAGATATGGCGGCGGAATCCCTCGCTGTTCGCGTATTC
>DASZMG010000139.1:0-53338 GCA_035551975.1 Candidatus Acidiferrales bacterium
CCTAGAAATACGGGGTTTCTCATGTCGCTCTTGAATTTTGAGTCTGGCATCGTGCGAAAGTGAGCTGCGTCAATCACAGATCCAACGCAAACTACATTAGAATCGCCGATCACGGTCGCGAGCTCTAAGAGCATTCTCTGAGATCTCTCCTCCCAGTTATTCCCCCAATCTCTTCTGATTTTTCCCCAATTTTCGCAGTTGGGGCGCTCGGGAAACATTACGCATCTCATGTGCAATGGTGGCGCTCCCCACGCCATGAGTATGTTGTTCCATTCCATGCTCACTCGCTGCCACTCGGAACTGTGGGCAACGTAGCCGCAAAAGGAGACGTAGTCGTTCTGCTCGAATTTGCCGCTCTCGTCCGCGTAGATGTGATAGTGGGACAGATTATCTCCTTGCAGTGGACGAGCTAGAGCATGGTGGCGTCGAAGGGGCGCGGGAGCAGATTGCCGGAGCGCTCGAGTTCGATTTTCCCGTGTAGGTTGGCGAGAACGACCGGAACATCGCCGCAAAATTCCCAGATGAGCTGGCGGCAGGCGCCGCAGGGAGGCGTGAGCGCATCGGTGTCGGTGACGACGGCGATGGCGTCGAAGCCGCCGCGCTCGCCTTCGGAAATTGCTTTGAAAATGGCCACGCGCTCCGCGCAACAGGTGAGCCCATAGCTGGCGTTTTCCACGTTGCAGCCGCCGTAAATCTTCCCCGACTTGGCGCGCAGAGCGGCGCCAACTTTAAATTTCGAAAAAGGAGCATGCGAGTTCTCTCGCGCTTTGGCGGCTGCAGCGATCAGTGCGTCGTATTCGCTCATTGGGGAATCTCTTTCTGATATTCTTCGGCTCCGATGGTTTTCAGCACGAGCTGTTGTGGCGACGGAGCCTGCGCGCCGATTTCAAAGCTCTTCGCGAGCAGGTCGAGGCTTTCAGCCAGCCGCGCATCGGAATTGTAATGGACGGTGCAAAGCGTCTCGCCGGCCTGCACAGTGTCTCCGATCTTCTTTTCGAGCACGAGTCCCACGCCGGGATCGATTTTGTCGGACATTTTTTCGCGGCCGCCGCCGAGCATCATGCTGGCGATACCGACCTGTTCACACTGGATGGCGGTAACGTAGCCCGCGCGCGGCGCAGTGACTCGCTCGATATGCTGGGCCTTCGGCAAAACACTCGGATCATCTACGATGCGCGGGTCGCCGCCCTGCAGGCGGATAATCTCGCGGAATTTTTGCAGCGCCTTCCCAGACGCGATCATCTCCGCGGCAAGCGATCGGCCCTCGTCTAGCGTGGCGACGCGGCCACCGAGCAAAAACATCCAGGCGGAAAGCTCGTCGCAAAGGTCGCGCAGATCGTGAGGACCCTGGCCATTCATAATTTCCAGGCATTCGATCACTTCGAGTGCGTTGCCGACTTTGCGCCCGAGGGGCTGGCTCATGTCGGTAAGCAGCGCGACGATTTTCTTGCCCATGCGTTTGCCGGTTTCGACCATGAGCTGCGCGAGGTATTCGGCGTCAGCGCGCTTCTTCATGAAGGCGCCCGAGCCGGTTTTCACGTCGAGCACGAGCGCATCGATTCCCTCGGCCATTTTCTTGCTCATGATCGAAGCGCAGATCAGGTAGGGGCTTTCGACGGTGCCGGTGACATCGCGCAGGGCATAGAGCTTTTTGTCGGCGGGAGCGATCTCCGGCGTCTGGCCGATCAGCGCGCAACCGCACTTTTCGAGCACGCCGCGAAATTCAGCCAGCGAAAGGTTCACGTTGAAGCCGGGAATGGATTCGAGCTTGTCGAGGGTGCCGCCGGTGTGGCCAAGCCCGCGTCCGCTGATCATTGGTACGCTGATCATTGGTACATAGACGGGCGAAATCTGCAGGGGCGCGCGGCCGGGTTTGGTCCCGGCGTCCGCGGCAGCGACAACCGGCGCAATCACCAGCGACGTTTTATCACCGACGCCGCCGGTGGAATGCTTATCGACCTTTCCGCCGGCAATGTCGCTGAAATCGAGCACTTCGCCGGAGCGCAGCATGGCTTCGGTGAGCGCGGCGGATTCGGCGGGCGTCATGCCGCGCCAAACCACGGCCATCAACCAGGCGGCGAGCTGATAATCAGGAACAGTGCCGTGCGTGGCACCATCGACGAGAAGGGCGATTTCTTCGCGCGAGTTTTCCTGCCCATCGCGTTTCTTGCGGATGATGTCGACGGCGCGCATAAGTTGTGCGCACTGGCGGCAACGCAAGCCGGGGCGCGGATTGAAGCAAACATTATAGGCTCACGCGTTTCGGCAGACCAAGCAGAAGCGTGGTCGAAGGGAGGGGCAAGCGGCAGAGCGGGAATACCTAGAGCAATCGACGCTTCAAATCAGACCAAGGGATACGAAGGACAACTATTTGCCCAACTATTTGTTCTCAGCCGCCCGCTGGACAATCTTCGCGACGGCTGGGCTGAGTTCTTCGCGTTTCACCTTTTTCTGTTTTGGCTTTTTCTTTTCGCGTCTTCGAGCGTCTTTGTTTCCCATGGCCACAGCTTGCCATAGCTCGACGAGCTTCGCCAGAGCCTGTGTATTTCGAGCACACGACCGCCAATATGGCCCGGAACTGTGATTTTTGAAGGCAATGAATTAGAATAACGCACCGCATGGTCTCCGGCGAAAATAGCCACGTAACGGCAATTTACCCGGGTTCGTTCGACCCGGTGACGAACGGCCACCTGGACCTGATCGGCCGGGGAGCGAAGATTTTCGACCGGCTGGTGGTGGCGGTGTCGCAGAATTTGGAAAAGGACCCGCTGTTCGCGGTGAGTGAACGAGTGGAAATGCTGAAAGCGGTCACCCGCGAGTGGAACAATGTTGAGGTGAGCGTCTTCGAAGGGCTGCTGGTCGATTACGCGCGCGCCGAGCGTGCCCGCGTGATTTTGCGCGGAATCCGCGCGGTAAGCGACTACGAGTACGAATTGCAGATGGCCATGATGAACCGCAAGCTGGAGCCGCACATCGAGACCGTGTTTATGCTCCCCGGCGAGGCTTACAGCTTCGTGAGTTCGCGCCTGGTCAAGGAACTGGCCCGGCTCGACGGGGCGAGGGACCTCAAAGGGTTTGTACCGGCGCTGGTCGAAGAGCGGCTGCGCGCCAAAGTCAGTTAGAATAATAGTTATCAACGATGAAAGGGATGTGAAATGGAACCCGCAACAATCATGAAAGAAGGCGTGAAAGAAGACGCGAAGGAACAGACATTTCAGCTCACTGACCGAATCAATCGCATCAGCGTGTCGCCAACCATGGCGGTGCTGCAGGCGGCGGAACAATTGAAGTCCAAGGGCGTCGATGTGGTCGACTTTGGTCCCGGGGAGCCGGATTTCCCAACGCCGGAGCACATCAAGCGAGCGGCCATCAAGGCGCTGGAAGACAATCGCACGAAATATACGGCCACCGCGGGCATAGCGCCGCTGCGGCAGGCGATTTGCGACTGGCACGCGGCCAATCTGGGATCATCGCCGGCGTTTCAGCCGGCGGAGTGCATCGTCACATCGGGCGGCAAGCAGGCGATTTTCAACGCCGCTTGCGCGCTGGTGGGCTCCGGGGACGAAGTGCTGATCCCCGCGCCGTACTGGGTAAGCTATCCGGACATCGTGAAATATGCGGGCGGCAAGCCGGTATTCGTGCCCACGCACGCGGAAGACGATTTCCGGCTGCGCGCTTCCGCCGTGGAGAAGGCCATCACTTCGCGAACGCGGATGGTGATCGCCAACTCGCCCTGCAATCCGAGCGGAGCGGTGATTCCGCCGGATGAGTTCGCGAAAATTTTCGACGTTTGCCGCAAGCACGGCGTGTGGCTGCTTTCCGACGAGTGCTACTCGCACTTCACTTACGGAAGCGCAAAGCCATTCTCCATCGCCAGCGTTGCGGGCGGGCGCGACCGGCTCATTATTGCTGGATCGTTCTCGAAGACGTTTGCCATGACTGGATGGCGCCTGGGCTACCTGCTGGCGCCGCAGCCTCTGATCGCGGCAGTGACCAAATTGGCCAGCCAGTCCACTTCAAACCCCACTTCGATTGCCCAGTACGCGGCGCTGGGAGCGATGAAGGGGCCCATGGATTCGGTGGGCGCCATGCTCGCAGAGTACGCTCGCCGACGTGAGCGGATCCTGAACGGCCTGCGCGCGATTCCGGGCGTGACCTGCACCGCACCTGAAGGCGCGTTTTATGTGTTTCCGAACATCTCGAAGCACCTGAACAACGAGATGCCCACCGATAGCGCCGTTGCCAAGGCACTTTTGGAACGCGAGCACGTGGCCGTGGTGCCCGGTGAAGCGTTCGGAGCGCCGGGGTATTTGCGCATTTCCTACGCAACCTCGGTTGAACGCATCGAAGAAGGGCTGCGACGCATCGAGCGCTTCTTCACTTCCGGCCGAGGCAAGTGACGCCCACGCAAGTGAAACTTTCCCCAGCGCGACTCGAACCTGTTTTCAGCCCGCGTCCCTGGGGATCGCTTTCGCTTGCGCCGCATTTTCCGGAACAATCCGGCCTGGCCGAACCCATCGGCGAGGCCTGGATGACCGGCAACGATTCGCGGTTCGCAAACGGTCCCTTCGCCGGCCAAACGTTGCGCAACGCGTGGCGCGCCATGCCGCGGCAATGGGCAGGTACCGCCAGCGACTGCAAGCGCGACTTCCCATTGCTCATAAAATTCCTTTTCACGGAAGCGAAGCTTTCGGTGCAGGTGCATCCGGGCGATGAACAGGCGGCCCAATTCGAGCCGGAGCTGGGCGGGCGCGGCAAAACGGAAATGTGGTACATGCTGCGCGCGCAAACCGGCGCGGAAGTGATGGTCGGCCTTAAACCGGATATCACCGCCGATGAATTCCGGCGATGCATCGACAATTCCACGGCCGAGGATTGCCTGACGCGCATCCCGGTACAGGCCGGCGACGCGATTTTTGTTCCCGCGGGCGCGGCGCACTCGATTGGGCCAGGACTGCTGCTGTGCGAGATCCAACAGCACTCCGACATTACCTATCGCGTCTACGACTACAACCGGGCGGATGCGAGCGGCAAGCTGCGCGACCTGCACATCGACAAGGCGCTGCAGGTGATGCGGTTTGGCCCGCAAAAGGGCGGGAAGGTCGAGCCGGTACGAGTAGCGCGCCGGAATGCGAAGGAAAATTATCTTGCCGCCTGCGCCTATTTTGTCACCGAAAAGTGGGAGTTTGAAGGCGTGCTTGAGAGACGCACGCACGCGATGCATTTCGATATCCTGATTTTTCTTGAGGGGCACGGCCAAATTCGCTGCGGGGACGAACAGTTCGCGTATCGGCCCACGGAAGTATGGATGTTGCCGGCGCGGCTCGGCGAGTATCAACTGGAGCCCGCGAGCGCCACGTCGCTGTTGCGAACCTATGTTCCACCGAACCTGAAAGAATGGGTAACCGAGCTGGCGAACCACGGAGTCGCGAAGGCCGAATTGATGCGGGTGCTGCATCCGTGAAACGCGGACCTTCAAAAAGTAAGAAAAAAGGGGCTTTTGTAGGGCTTCCTGTTTGCGCAGTGCTGCTGGCCGGTGGACGAGGGACACGCTTCTGGCCGCGCAGCCGCACACGCACTCCAAAACAACTTCTGAACATCGCCGGAAAAGAAACCATGCTGCGCGAAACGCTGGGGCGCCTTGCTCCAGTAGTGCCGCTGAAGAATATGTGGGCGGTAACAAACGTGGAGCAGGCCGCGGCGGTGCGGCGCGAAATGAAAACGGTGCCAGCGTCGCACATTCTGGCCGAGCCGGTCGGCCGCAATACCGCCGCAGCGATCGGTCTGGCCGCGATCCATTTACAGCGCACGCACGGCGACGCGCTGATGATGGTGCTGCCATCAGACGGCTACGTGGCGAACGACAAAGCGTATTGCGCGGTGCTGCGCGGCGCGCTTGATCTTGCGAAAGTTCCCGGACAACTCGTGGTGGTGGGAGTACCACCGTCGCGCGCGGAAACAGGTTATGGCTATATCGAGCGCGGCGCGGCGTTGCAGCAGGCCGCGGGACCGGATGCGTATGAAGTTCGCCGCTTCACCGAGAAGCCGGCCGCGGATGTGGCGCGGGAACATGTCGCGTCCGGCAATTATTTCTGGAACGCGGGAATTTTCGTGTGGCGCGTCTCGACTTTCCTCGACAACCTGCGGCAATTTCTGCCGAAGACGCACGAGGCCCTGCTGGAGCTAGGCAAGACTATCGGCACGAAACGCCACGCTTCCGCACTGCGCCGCGTTTATCCCAAGCTTGAAAGCATTTCGGTCGATTACGCCATCATGGAGCCGGCAACGCACCCCGGCAGCGGGTGCAAGGTTTTCGTGATTCCGGCGGAAGTCGGCTGGAGCGATATCGGCTCATGGGCAGCGGTGCACGAATTGCACGCGGGAGGAGCTGGCGCCAACGTATCCGCGGGACAATCTTTTACGATCGAGGCCGAGGGAAATTATTTCTGGAGTCCCAAGAAATTTGTCGCGGCCATCGGCGTGAAGGATATGGTACTCGTGGAGACAGATGACGCGATTCTTTTGTGTTCGCGCGAACGGTCACAGGATGTGGGCAAGATCGTGAAATGGCTTGAAGAGCAAAAGAAATCCCACTTGCTCTGATTCAATTTTTGTTTGCCGCACTACTTCCGCGCTGCGTGTAGCGTCCCTTATACTTCTTTGCTGTGACCAACATTCAATTTGGGACCGACGGCTGGCGCGGCATCATCGGCGAAGACTACACGGACGAAAATGTCCGGAAGGTGACGCACGCAATCGTACGCTACGTGGTGCGCGCGGGAAATCCGGAAAAAGGCGTGTTGGTGGGTTACGACACACGCTTGGGCTCGGAAAATTTCGCGCAAGTGGCCGCGGAGACCATCTCGGCCGCAAGCATTCCCGTTTGGCTCGCGGATAAGGCCGCGCCCACGCCGGCGCTTTCCCTGCTGGTGCGGCAGCGCGGCGCAGCAGGCGGTATTCAGATCACCGCCAGTCACAATCCCCACCAATGGAACGGGATCAAATTCAAAGCGAGCTATGGCAGCTCCGCGTCGCCGGCGATTGTGGCGCAGATCGAAGCGGAACTGGTGAAAGTGATGCGCGATGGAGTTCCGCCGTTGCCGCCGCGCAAGGATCTGATTCACCCCCTCGACATTCGCACGCCGTATCTCGACACCCTGGAAAAGTTAGTGGATTGGCCCCCCCTGCGCGCTTCGAAATTCCGCTTCGTGATCGATCCCATGCACGGGGCGGGACGCGGACTGCTGAAGGAGCTATTCCAGCGCAACGGAGTCGAAGCCGATGAAATTCGCGGCGAGCGCGACACGCGATTTGGTGGAGTGAATCCCGAACCGATCGAGCCGAATATCGCGCCGCTGCAACAAGCCATGCTTAGCGGCAAATATGACGCTGGATTTGCCGCCGATGGCGATGCCGACCGCATCGGCGCTGTCGATCGCTCCGGAAAATTCGTCAATCCGCACCAGATTTTTTCGATCCTCCTCTGGCACTTGGCCGGCACGCGCAATCTTTCCGGCGACGTGGCCAAAACGTTTTCGACCACGAAATTGATCGACAAGATTGCCGCGAAATTCGGCCGCAAGGTGTGGGAAACGCCTATCGGTTTCAAATACATTTGCGATCGAATGCTGGAGGGTGACGTTCTGCTTGGCGGGGAGGAAAGCGGCGGCATCGGAACGAAACTCCATTTACCGGAACGCGACGCGACGGTGAATGCTCTGTTGCTTGCCGAGGTTATGGCCTGGCACGGCAAGCGTCTCGAAGAGCTCGTGGGTATGCTCCAGAACGAATTCGGGCAGCACCATTACGGTCGAATCGACCTGACGCTGAAAAAGGGACAAGCCGAAAAAGCTCTGGAATATTTTGCTGGGGCCAAAGTGAAGAACATCCTCGATTGGCCAATCGCCCGCCGCGAAAATCTCGACGGGCTCAAGCTGTTTCTCGCAGATACTGGCTGGGTGATGGTGCGCAAGTCCGGAACGGAACACATGCTGCGTGTTTATTCCGAAACGACGGATCCGGAGATTACGAAACGCGTGCTGCAAGAAGTGAGCGGCATGGTGCGCGCCCTGTAATAGTTGAATTCCCAAACATTGCGCAGCACCGTGCCTCCCGCATCGAAAGCCAAGCTCACTAGGTAGTTCCTCTTAGGATTTATCCGGTAGCGCTTTTCAGTGATTCGCCCTCGGCAGTACAAGCAAGAAAATATTTAAATCAAGGATCGTTCTGCAATCGTAGTTTGCCCGTCGCGGTCTAATTATTAGGTGAAGAAAACTTTGGATCGGCTCTAGGGCCGAAAGGAGTCCTGATGAAAAATTCACGTTTACGGTTACTCAGCTCGGCGGCAGGTCTTCTGCTGGCCGTGGCGTTTGTATTCTCCGCAGCAAATGCGCAAGTCGACAATCAAGCGACTGAGGTGACATTCCAGCAGCCGGTGCGTGTACCGGGCCAAGTGCTACCTCCGGGAACATATTGGTTCACGGTTTTGAATTCCGGAGCAACAGCGGGTTTAAACCGGGTACAGATTAAGAACGCTGACGGCACCAAAGTGATTGCGCTTTTCGATACGGCCACCGCTAATCATGCGCAGGAAGGGCAATACGTCCGGGAGAAAGGCGTAACCTGGCCCAGCGGCAAAGTCGTGCTCACCTTCGCCGAGGGGCGTAAGGGCGAACCGGTCACCTTGCTGACATGGTTTTACCCTGGCCGCACTGACGGTCATCGCTTCGTCTACTCGGATCGGGTGCAGAAACAAATCGACGAAGAGCAGCATAAAACTCTCGCCTTTAACCCTGGTGACAAAATCACGATCGGCAGAAGCCTCGCGGCTTTCGAGTAATCCGGAGGTTTGCAGGAGCTTTAGGCCAGGAGCTTAACGTTGAATTTGGATCAGCATAGTTACGCGTGGCGGCAGACGCTGCCACGCGCTATTTTCAGAAAACTACATCTGAAGCATTTCGAGGCATTTCACAGGAGCTAGAGTCGTTCACCGATACCGTTCTACAGCTTTCGGGGGATTGTCTCATCGACTTAGGGGAATACACTGGGCGAACAGCCCGACTCCAATCCAATAAGGAGAACCATCATGTCAGAACAATCTGGCGGACAGAATCGATGTAACGAATGTGGACAGACCTTCCAATCTCCCAATGAGTTGCGGGAACATCAGAAGACCAATCACAAGGGAAGTTCCGGATCGCAAGGGTCGCAGAGATAGAAAAAAATCGGAGAGACCCATAAAAAGGGCCGGAGGCTATTGAATCTCCGGCCTTTCTTATTGGTGCAGACTAGGCGCTTGCAGTTCGCGCTCGTTCGGCTCCGAGCGACTGCTGATTGATTGAATGCGCCATGTCGCTGAGTTTCTTGTCCGTTTCTTTCTCTTCTTCCAGTGTCTGTCCCAGCAAGGAGACTGCTTCGTTTTCGCCAAGGAGTTGCGCGTATTCGCGCACGCAACCGTAAGCGCCGACCTCGTAGTGTTCCACGCGTTGCGCTGCCGAAATAATGCCTGCGTCGCGAACGGCGCCTTCATAATCCTCGTCCAGAATTTCTTTCCCTTCCGCGATGATGCCGTTCATGCCCTTGCATTTCTTGCCCTTGGGTTCTTCTCCGAGCGCCTCAAGAATCTGTTCGATTCTTTTGGCGTGGCCCTTGGTTTGCTCCAGATGGTGCTCAATGCCTGAACGCAGTTCGCTGGAGGTAGTCGCTTTGGCCATCTTTGGAAGCGCCTTCACCAGTTGTTTTTCCGCGTCCAACAAATCCTTCAGTTCGTTCACATACAACGTCTTCAGATTCGACACGGTGCACTCTCCCTATTAAATAGGATTTTCGCCATCGGCTGGGCCCAATAGCCGATTTGGATCAGTTCGATTGGCAGTCTCACGCGCCGCGGTGCGACCAACAATCCAAAGAAACAGGTACCTGCCTTCAAAATTGTCTGTACGCAGAAGCACTACGATCGGCGTTGAAGATCTGGAACTCGGGAGTGAGACGCGCAGGAAAGAATCAGGCGGCGCAACGAAAATCTTTTCGCTGCCGCTGCGCCCGTTTAAAAGATTATTGGTTGCGGCTGCGCAGTTTCGAGAGTAGCTGCAGAATTTCGAAATAGAGCCAGATTAGCGTGACCATCAATCCAAAAGCACCGTACCATTCCATGTACTTTGGAACGCCAGCGCGCGCGCCGTTCTCGATGAAATCAAAATCGAGAACCAGGTTCAGTGAAGCAATGATCACCACAAAAACGCTGAAGCCGATGCCGATCGCGCCTGCCCCATTCACAGCCACAAAGTTGATGTGGAATAAACCGAGCACCATCTCAATCACGTAAAACAGCGCGATTCCGCCGGTGGCCGCCACCACTCCCAAGCGGAACTTATCTGTCACGCGAATCAATCCCGAGCGATATGCAAGCAGCAGACAGACCAGCGTGCCGAACGTCAGGCTTACCGCTTCGATGGCAATTCCCGGGAAGCGCAACTCCAAAATAGCCGAAACGCTGCCGAGCACGAGGCCCTCACACAATGCGTAGAGCGGCGCGGTTACCGGGGCCCAGGTCTTCTTGAAAATCGTGGCAATGGCGAATATCAGACCGCCAATCACGCCGACCAGTGCCAACGGGCCCACTGCTTCGGCAGTGTGCGTGTGCAGAAAGATGTTCCAGGTCCACGCCGCCGTGGCCACGGCGCACAGCAGCAGAATTCCCGTTTTGTTGACGGTACCCTTTACCGTCATCGCCTGCTCGCCGAAGGCGGCGTGCTCTCCACGAAACGCCTGATCGTTCAGCGCGGGATTCGAAGTTCTCATCAATTGCGGCATAAACTCTCCTGGAGTCGTGTAGCCTTCATTCTATTACATTGAGGCGGAAAGCGCAGAAACGGCCTCTTTAGCCAATCCGACTTCACCCGCATTCAGCGGGCAGCTTGGCTCATGCGTCCGGCGCGCACTGAGGCGGCAAGTTCCTTCAGCAGCACAATCGTTTCGTTCCAGTCCAGGCACGGATCAGTGATGCTCTGCCCGTAGACCGATGGCTTGCCGGGCGCCAGTTTTTGTGCACCCGCCACCAGATTGCTCTCCAGCATCACGCCGATGATTCGCCCGTCTCCATTGGCAATCTGCCCGGCGACGTCGTGGCAAACTATGGCCTGCCGTTTGTAGTCTTTGCTGGAATTGGCATGGCTGCAGTCGATCATCACCCGCGCCGGAAGTCCGGCTTCTTCCAGTTGCTTGCAAGCGCTGTCGACAGCCTCCTCGCTATAATTCACTACTTTCTTCCCGCCGCGCAGAATCACATGCGTGTCCGGATTGCCCGTGGTTACAAAAATGGCCGACTGCCCATTTTTCGTATGCCCCAGAAATGCGTGCGGCTGCGCTGCCGACAAAATTGCTTCCACCGCAATTTGCGCGTCTCCTGACGTCGCATTCTTGAATCCCACCGGACATGAAAGTCCGGACACCAGCTGCCGGTGGATTTGGCTCTCCGTGGTGCGCGCGCCAATCGCACCCCAGCTCACTAGATCCGCCACGTACTGGGGCGAAATCATGTCCAAAAATTCCGTTCCAGCGGGCACGCCCATTTCGGCCAGGTCGAGCAGCAAGTGCCGCGCCAGTCGCAGCCCATCGTTAATCCTGAACGATTCATCGAGATATGGATCGTTCAACAATCCTTTCCAACCCACGGTGGTGCGCGGCTTCTCAAAATAGACCCGCATCACCAACAGCAAATCGTTCGAAAGCTCTGCAATCGCCTGTTTCAGCAGTCCGGCATACTCGCGCGCGGCCTTCGTATCATGAATCGAACATGGCCCGCAGACCACTAGCAAGCGGTGATCCTTGCGATCGAGGATGTCGCAAATCTGCTTGCGCGCGTGAAACACAGTTGACGAAGCATTCTCCGTCTCCGGGAGTTCCTCCTCGAGAAAGACAGGCGGGAGGACCACCTTGGTCCACTTGATCCGCAAATCGTCTGTACGGTAAAGCGTCATAGTGGTGCAGTCACACTCCTGCGGCTGGCGGTCGGCCGCCCGAAATGGCTTCTGGTTATCTATCTAATTTAACAGCTTTGGCGGGAGATTCCCTAGCCACGGCAGGCCGTTGGTCTGCCGTGTAAGCCGGATTCTGAACCTTCAAGCTAAGTGCAGGTACTTCGTCTGAATCGACTTGAGATAATCCGTTAGTTGGTCGATTCTGGAAGCCACCTGCTTCTCATTCATGTTGTCGTGCGCCACAAAGTCAGCGCCCCAGATAGGCATTTCCGCCGGGCCGTGCGCCGGCATTTCCACACCGTTGCGCAGCACATCTCTCACATACCCCTCCGGGAACTTACCGCTATGGCGCTGTGCCAGTGTGGTCAGATTGGGTGGTGTGCGAAAGGGTGAAGGCACGTCCGGGGCATTCGCGTCCGCCGCGTGGCACACAGCACAGTTCTTGCTGAAGAGTTGCGCGCCAGTAATCGCTTCTGGCGGATTTACTGGCCCGGTTATGGTCTTGGGATCACCGCTCTTGGCATTAACCGCCTGGATGGATTCTAGATATTTGACCAGATTCTCGACCCGCACATGCCCGCGATCCACGTCCGCTTCGATCTGGTGGAACACTGGTCCCCAGATGGGCATTTCCCGCGAGCCATGCGCAGCCACCACGCTTTCGCCGGTAATCGTGTCCCGAACCTCGGCCACCGGGAATTGCCCATGACTGTTGCGGGTCAACGCCGTCAAATCCGCCGGCCTTGTTTTCAGCGCTTCGGCAGCGGGGCCGTTTCCCCGGCCGTCCAAGCCATGGCACGTGGCACAATACGCGCGGTAAAGTTCCGGACCCTCCACCGAGCGGATCAGTGGACGCAACTCTTGTTGTTGCTCGTTGGTAATACTGGCGCTTCGCCTAGCCTGCTTCGATGCATTATTTGCTACGCCGACGCCCATTAGCGCCAGCCCGGCAATCGCAACTGCTAACACAATTCCTTTTGATCTCATCACACACCTCCTGCGGCCTCACATCCTCTTCAACAACCTGCGATGTCTCGCCGCATTTAGTGCTTCCAATGGTGCCCGATTTCCCTCTGCAGGAAATAAAGCCCCAAAACCATCAACACGAGGAAAAGAAAATCCTGGCGGACCATGACGTGCCTCCTTTCCTCTTACGCCCATACATTAAGCTCATGGCGATCCGGCCGCTGTGACGCAAAGACACATCGGTTGTGATGCGCGTCACAATTCCCTTAAGAGCATCCGCTCGTTGACACCTTCCGGTACCACCGCCTAACATCAGAACTCCATGCTTCGCCAAAAGAATCGCATGCTGGTCCTGCTTCTCTCGCTGTTCGCCCTGGGTTTGGCCGCCGGTCAATTCCTGGAGAGCGGGGACCGCTCGCCGGCTCACGCCGCGGGATTTCAAACCGAAAGGCGCGATACCGGTTACGACGTAACTTTGGGCAAGGGCTATCGGTTCGACCGCGGCGGATGGACCTACGTGCACCTGGAAGGTACTCCGCACGACATGGGTGTGCAGCACGGCTACCTGATGGCGCAGGAAATCGCCGATTTTTATGGTGTAGTGCGCCTGGAGATGACTCACAACACCGGCCGTAATTGGGATTTCTTTCGCCGCGCCGGACGCGAAATGCTCTGGCCCAAAATTGACGGCGAATATCAGCAAGAGTTGCAAGGCATCACGGATGGGCTGAAAGACCACGGTGTCAAGCTGGACATCTGGGATGTGGTGGCCATGAACGCGTTCGCGGAACTGCCCGACTACTACGTTCCGTGGCTCAATGAAAAAACTCAGGCCACAAATGCCGACGGTTCTCGGTTCGCGGACCGCCCGGTTTCGGGCCATTGCAGCGCATTCGTTGCCACCGGCAGTTGGACCAGGGATCACCGCATCGTAATGGCTCATAACAATTGGACCACCTATATCGAAGGCACGCGATGGCGAATGATCTTCGACATTGTGCCGCGTTCAGGTTATCGCGTGCTGATGGATGGTCTCCCCGGCATCATTGCCAGCGATGACGATTTTGGAGTGAACTCCGCCGGAATGATGATCACGGAAACCACTATTTCGCGCTTTCATGGCTGGGATCCCAACGGCAAGCCCGAATTCGTGCGCGCGCGCAAAGCCATGCAATACGCGGACTCCATCGACAACTTCGCAAAGATCATGGCGGACGGAAACAACGGCGGCTACGCGAATGACTGGCTGCTGGGCGACCGAAAAACGGGCGAGATTGCGCGCTTCGAGCTGGGCCTGAAGCACACGAAACTCTGGCGCAGCACCGACGGCTACTTCAGCGGCTCAAATTTCCCGAGCGATCCGGACGTGATCAGCGACGAGACCACCTTCAGCCCGAACAATCTATCGAGCTCTCCGAACGCGCGGCGCGTGCGCTGGGACGAGCTGCTCACGGAAAACAAGGGCAAAATTGATCCGACTCTCGCCGAAGCGTTTCTAGCTGACCACTACGATACGTTCACCAAGAAGACTGGCGCCAACCTGCGCACGCTCTGCGGCCACGGCGAAAGCTCCATGGAGGGGGAGCCGGGATGGGACGTGAAACCCTACGACCCTTCAGGCGCTGTTTCGGGCAAAGTGATCGATACGCGCATGGCCGAGGCCATGACCTTCATCGCGCGCATCGGGCATCCTTGCGGCACCGAGTTCAACGCAGCACAGTTTCTTAACGCCCACCAAGATTTTTCCTGGCAGTCACCGGTGATGGAAGATATGGATGCGGGTCCGTGGACGCAGTTTCGCATTGGCGAACACGCCTTGTACTCCGGCACGTCGCACTGACGTGCAAATGGCCCTTGGCGCAAAAATGCCCGCCACAAGTGGCGGGCATTCCCCACGGTGAATATTGCCGCTTACTGGCCGTTCCTCTGCGTTTGGCTGTTTTCGATCTGCAAGTTATCCGTTACGGAAAAGACATTCGGCACGCTCTTTGCGCGCAGGTCGGCGGCCGTCTTGTCGGCTTGATTCAACACGGCTCCATCCAGCGTAACGTGACCGTTCTTCACCACGATGTGAATCTGCGGCAAAGCCATGGTCCCGTACTTCTCGAGTGATGGAAAGGAGTAGATGGACCGGTACTCTGCGCGGCGGATCTGGTTGTCCATGGGCGACAGCGGGAGAACCTCGATATTGTCCGTTACTTGGCCCACGCCTTCGATACTCTTTACCGCCTTTTCTGCGTCATCCTTTATCACCGGATCGGTGACCTGGCCCGATAGCGTCACATTGTTCCCGTCGACGCGATACTGAAGGTTATCGAACAACGAAAGCCAGGGGACCATGATCAGTTGGTGCCGCACCTCGGTTGTGAGCCAGTTGTGATACTGCCCGGAGCCGCGCTCCGGCGGCTTTTGGGCCTGGGCCGCAATGCCCGTCGCCAAGAACATTGCGATACCGAGAACTGCGGCGGTCACCTTGGACTTGCTTAGCGCTTCAGACATGGTGTGTTGACCTTTCTGCTGGGCTTCTTTCATTAGAACGAAAGCGGGAATTGAGCGCACTACGGCGTTTTCTTGAGCCAGCCCGTTTCGATTTCGTACTGGAGATCTACGTAGGGTCCTCGAAGTACAGCTAACCAATTGGAAACACGAAGGTTGCATGCATTGGAATTGTCGGGCGCGGGATGTTACAACCAAACAAGCTCCACACGAGTGTGCTCGTGCACGAAATCTGCAGCTCTAAAGGGTGTAAGGCTTCCATCCCCGCTCGCCTTTCAGCCGAGGGGATGTGCATCTTGCATTACACACTGCATATCGAAAATGAATGCGCCGAAATGCGCCGCGAAACCGCTCTCGGCAAAACCAATCACGACCGCCAGGTCGAGCTTATGAAGAAAATTATCGTTCGTGGGGAGATTCTGGTTGCGGTGGCCACTAGCGGCTTCCCCATGTCGGATGAGATTAAAGCGCGCATCCTGAGCACTTTGCTGACGCTGATGAATTGTCGCGAGAGCATGGATCGCTCGGCCATGCGCCAATCAGCGCTGCGCCGCTTTGCGGGCTGATCCCAAAAAAACAAAGGCGCGAGAAGGAAGTAACTCTGTGGGTAGTTACGCGCCGATGTAGCGGGCATAGAGCGAGCGTGCAACGGCGGGATCCTGCGTGCCTTTGATGATGGCGCGCCCGTCAGCAAATACTGTCACTTCGTAAGCGGCCACACGAAAGCGTACCAGAAAATCGTTGTTCCTCACTTCCGAGGTCGTTGCCGTAAGGCGACGGCCCAACTCGCGAAGATCGAGATTGCGGCTCCGCGCATGAATTTGCACCGAATCCCGACCGCACATGGTGATGTGCGGCTGGGCCTCGCCTGAAAGATAGCGGAACTCGTTCCGCACGCAGGCGCGGCAATCGGGATTGCGCGCCACACGCACGGATTGGAATTTTCCGCTCCATACGTCGCAGGAGACCATTTTCCCATGCAACGCTTCGTGCTTTTGAGCCAACAGCTTGAGCGCTTCAGCCACTTCGATCGCCGCGATGGTTCCCGCGGCGGCGTTCAGCACGCCCGCAGTGTCGCAGGTGGCTTCCGAGGCTATCGCGCCGGGATGCCCATCCTCATTCTCGAGCACGCAGGCCAAGCAAGGGGTTTTGCCCGGCACGATGGTCATGGTCACGCCGTAACTCCCCACCGCCGCCGCGTAAATCCAGGGGATCTTTAGCGAGATGGCCGCGTCATTCACCAGCATGCGCGTTTCGAAGTTGTCGGTTGCGTCGAGAATTGCTTCGAACCCGGAAAGCAGCTCGGCGGCGTTTCGCGACGTCAGATCTGCCACGATTCCTTCAACGGCCACATCCGAATTAATGGCGCGCAGGCGCCGTTCGGCGGCCACGGCCTTCGGCAGCGCCTCTTTTGCGTCCGATTCCTCGAATAGCGTCTGCCGCTGCAGGTTGGAATCTTCCACAAAATCACGGTCGACGATGCGCACGCGTCCTGCGCCGGAGCGCACCAGGAGATTCGCTGCCACCGTGCCCAGCGCGCCGCATCCCACTACAACAGCACTCGCTTGAAAAAGCCGCTCCTGCCCCTCTTCGCCTAGTCCGGCGAAGAGAATTTGCCTCGAGTATTTTTCGCGCTGCTCGGGTGTCATGGATCGGCCTTAAGGGCGGTAAAGGCACATATTAGCGCCTTTTCGCGGGGGGCAGGCAACGCGCCTGTGCTAACCTTTCCTCTCATCTTAAGACGAATGCTACGATTGAGGAAACCCTGGTGCCCGCGGGCTTTTTGTAGTTTCGCCAGCGCCGCAGTTCCCATCGCCGCGCTGGCATTCGCGAGCTTCGTCGCCAGCCCTGCGGGAGCGCAGCAAGTTCCGGTGGAAGGAAAGCCGGTAGCTCAAGTTCGCGTTGTAGACGAATCGGGCAGAGCGGTGTCCGAGCCGATTCCTCCGCTACCGCTTGGCCCCGGCCACGTGTTCGATTTTGCCCAGGAACGGGCGTCCTTGCGCAAGCTTTATGCCATGGGCGATTTTTCAGATATTCGCGTGGCCGCCGTTTCCGAGCCCACTGGGCTGAGTGTGGATTTCATCGTCAAACGGAATTATTACAACAACGTGATTCAGATCGAGGGACTTCAGGAGCCACCGACAGAGCCAGCGGCCCTGGCCGCCCTGCGGCTGAATCTGGGCGAGCCATTTCGCGAGAGCGCCCTTCGCGAAGCCATCGGGCGCCTGGAGGACACGCTGCACAGCGAAGGTCTCTATCTGGCAAAGGTGAGTTGGCTGCTGGGGCCGCACGAGGACACCCGGCAGATGAATATTTACATCACCGTCGATCCCGGTCCCCGGGCGAAGCTCGGCATCTTCGCCATTGACAATCAAACGCCTTACAGCGATCTGGAGCTTCTGAAGCGGTCGAAGCTTTCTCCCAAGAATGAAATGACCTCCGCCCGGCTGACCCGCGCTTCGCAACGCCTGAAGTCCTACCTGGTTGGACAGGGATATCTGGGCGGCGCTGCGGTGATCACGCCCGGCACTTACGATGTGAAAGAGAATCGCATTCCGCTGATGATGTCGGTCGTTGCCGGCCCCCGGGTCCGTGTGGAGATCAGCGGCGCACGCATCAGCGGCGGACAACGCCGCAAGCTACTGCCTATTTACGCCGAAGGCGCCGTCGATGACGATCTGCTTCAGGAGGGCCGCCGCAACATTCGTGACTATCTTGAGCGCGCCGGCTACTTCAACGCCGATGTCGACGTCACCACGCGCCAGGACAAGGACAAAAACGGCCGCGAGGAGCGCGTAATTTCCTATGAAGTGAGTCGTGGCGACAAATTCCGGCTGGTGGGCGTGGGCTTCACCGGGAACAGCTATTTCAACAACGAACTTCTCGCACGCCGACTGCAGCTCCAGCCCGCTTCCTTTCAATCCAGCGGCCACTTCAGCCAGCAGCTTTTGCGGGATGACGTGGATTCCATTCGCGCCCTATATCTTTCAAACGGCTTTCGCGACGTGCAGGTCACTTCGGACATCAATGACAACTATCGCGGCAAGAAAAATAATCTCTTCGTGACCTTTCACATGGTGGAAGGCACCCAGTCTCGCGTCGCAGACTTGAAGTTCGACGGCAACCAGGCGCTTTCCACCGCTGATCTGCTCGCCGTTACCGGCTCGACCCCCAGCCAGCCCTTTTCCGAAGCGGCCGTCGCCAGCGACCGCAATAACATTCTGGCGATGTATTACAACGATGGCTTTCCCGAAGCGCGCTTCGACGAGGAAATTATGCCCGCGTCGAAGCCCGACCAGTTCGATCTGGTCTACCACATCACAGAAGGCCAGCGGATTGAGGTGTCCAAAGTCCTGCTCACGGGTTATCAGTACACCCGCCCCGGCATTATCCGGCGGGAGGTCGCTATCAAGCCGGCAGGGCCCTTGCGCGAAAGCGAAGTCGTCGACACCCAGCGCCGCCTTTACAATTTGGGCGTATTCAACCGCGTGCAAATCGCGCCGCAAAATCCGAACGGCGCCGATCCACAGAAGACGGTAGTCGTTGATACCGAGGAAGGCCACCGTTACACCATCGGCTACGGCGGCGGATTCGAAGTGCAGACCCTGGCCGGTGGCAGCACCAATCCTAATGGCACAATCATCGGCGCCAGCCCGCGCGGCATTTTTGAAATTGCGCGTTCCAACATGTTCGGACGCGCGCAGACCCTTTCCTTCCGCGTCCGCGCCAGCACTCTGCAGTATCGCGCGGCTCTCAGCTATGCCGCGAACAATCTGCTCAACAACCACTCTCTCAGCCTGCAACTTACCGGCTTCGCCGACAAAACGCAGGACATCAATACCTTCACTTCCGTGCGCTATGAGGGCTCGTTGCAGCTCATCGAAAAAGTTTCGCCCTCTAGCTCTTTGCTGTACCGCTATTTCTATCGCCGAGTGGAAGTCTCCGAGATCGCCAACACCATCAACGCTGAAGAAATCCCACTGCTTAGCCAGCCCACTCTCGTGTCCGGTTTCGGCGTCACCTACGCGCGTGACCGCCGCGACAATCCGAGCGATGCCAAGCACGGTAACTTCAACACCATCGACCTGAGCATCGCCTCCACCGCTCTGGCCTCCAGCGCCGATTTCTTCCGCGGTTCGTTTCAAAACTCCACATTCACATCCTTCGGGCGTGACTTCGTTTTCGCCCGTTCCGTGCGCTTCGGAGTCGAACAAACCTACGGCGATACCACCGAGGGCATCCCCACCACCTGCTCGGCCGCCGCTACTTCCAACCTGGACCAATCGATCGTCCCTTTGCCGGAACGATTCTTCGGCGGCGGCGGAACATCTATCAGGGGTTTCGGGTTAAACCAGGCGGGCCCGCGAGATCCTTGCACCGGGTTCCCTATCGGCGGTTTGGCTTTGCTGGCATTTAATCAGGAGTTGCATTTCCCGACAAAATTTTCAATCGCCGGGAGCCGAATCGGCGGAGCGCTTTTCTATGACGGCGGCAACGTGTATCGCGACATCAACCATATATCCTTGTCCTGGAAATCGTCGTCGCTTACGGATTTGAGCTACTTTTCCCATACCGTTGGCATTGGCTTGCGCTACCCCACACCCGTGGGGCCGGTGACCCTCGATTTTGGCTATCAACTCAATCCTGCCCAATATCAGGCCACAAATGCGCAGACCAACATCACGCAGATTTTCCGCCTGCCTCATTTTCAATTCTCTTTCAACATCGGACCGGTATTCTGATGCGACACGCCATCCTCATCGTCGCCGCTGTATTCATTCTGACCGCCAGCGCCCGGGCTCAACTGCACTCATCTCTGCCCTCCGTTACTGTGGGTAGCTCTTCGGGTCAGACAGTGGACGCCATTGCAGCGCGCATTGATGACGACATCCTTACCGAAAGCGAAGTGAACGAGCTCGCCGCGTTCCAGACGCTTGTCGATGGGCGCGCCAAATCGCGGGCCGAACTTATTCAGGAGCTCGCCGATCAGTGGATTGTTCGCGGCGAGGCCGCCACAACCCGCTACCCCGAACCCACCGCAAAAGATGTCGATGCCGCCTATGCGCAGCTCTTGAAGCAGTTTGCTTCACCCGATGCATTCAAGACGCAGTGTGAAGCCGTGGGACTGTCGGACCAGGCCGTACGCCGCCTTCTTTCTCAACAACTCTACCTTTCAAGATTTCTCGACTTTCGGTTCCGGCCCGCCGCGCAAGTGAATGATCAGCAAGTGGCCGCGTACTACAAGGACAATTTTGTCCCGCAGCTTGAAAAGCGCGGCAACGCGGTACCCCCTCTCGAAGAGGTCGAAGACACCATCCGCGAAGTGCTCGTTCAGCGCGCCATTAGCGAGCGTTCCGCGTCATGGCTCGACGATACGCGCGAGCGTCTGCACATCGACGTAATGGATGACGAACGAACTCAGGAGAACAATGCGGAAAGGACTCAGGTTCGGCCGCAGGCTCAGGGGAGCGGTCTGCAAGGAAGCGGTTCTCAAGGAAGTGGTTCTGAAGGAAGTGGTCATTGAAGCGATGGCTCAAAGTTCTGCTGGCCCTCGCTCTGTTCGCCGTGTTCGCCGCTCCGGGCATTTTCGTGCTGTTCCTGGCCGGTCGTAGTGGCCAGCAATGGATCCGGCAGCAGATCCTCACGCAGGTTTCGCAACGCACCGGCACGCGCGTAGAGATGGATTCGTTTCGGTTCGACGTGTGGCACCTGCGCTTTCAGATAGGTGGCCTCACCGTGCACGGACTCGAAGGCCCCGGCTATCCGCCGCTTTTCCGCGCCGATCGCGTAGAAATGGCGCTGCGCGTCATTTCGTTGTTTCGCCATCAAATGGCGTTGAGTGAGCTCTTGCTGGACCGGCCCGAAGTGTTTGTGCAGGTCGATCACGACGGCCGGAGCAACGTGCCCCCGCAGCGCCGCACCACGCCGGCGCGGCCGTGGCGCGACACATTTTTCAGCCTGCGGGTCGGCCATCTTGAATTGCGAGATGGCGCCGCCGTTTACAACGATTACCGCGTTCCACTTTCGCTGGCCGGCAACAATCTCGATTTCGACTTGCGCTATTTCGCGCCCGAAGCCGGGGCCGCCGATTCCTACGTCGGCCATCTTCAGTGGCAGCAGGTCGAGTTCACTGAAAAGCGCAATGCGCCTTTCAGCTTCGATCTCACAACCAAATTCACCTTTCGCCGCGACTCATTTGATGTCGACGATCTCGCCCTCAAATTGCCGCATTCTGAATTCAGCCTTCGCGCGGAACTCGCCAGCTTCGCGCATCCCGACTGGAATTTGCATTACCGCGGCCGCCTGGCTCTCGTGGACGTTCGAACCATCTACCACGCGCCCACCACACCGGACGCCATTGCGGACTTCTCCGGGCAGGCCCACTACGCCTCGAACGCGAGCGGGCCCGGCGAATGGACCGCCACCGGTTATTACAAAGGGCACGACATTCGCCTGAACTATCGCTACTTTCACGCCAGCGGGTTTGAAACCTGGGGCGACTACCAGATCGCCAGGGGCTTGCTCACCGTTCCGGATCTGAATGTTCGCGCTCTCGACGGATCGCTCACGGGAAAGCTCTCCATGGATTTTCACGGCCTGGTTTTCCGCACTGAAACGCACATGCGCGGCGCCAGCCTGGCCGCTACGCTGGCCGCAGTAAATGATCGCGGCACTTTGCCGGTGAATACACTGCACTGGTCGGGCGCTATGCAGGTCGATTCGGTAAACACCTGGGAGAAAAACTTCGTACATTTCCGCACCGTGGGCCACACCGTGTGGTCGAATCGGGCAAGCCCGGCCAATCCTGCGATGGCCGCAAGTGGAAATTCGTATCCGCCCGGTAATGCCAGCGCAAGTATTCCTGCCAGCGCCGATGTGAATTTCGACTACAACGACGCGCGCGCCATCATCATGCTAGCGAACAGTGAAATTTCCACGCCGCGCATGCAACTCAACATGGACGGCTATCTCGGCAAGGTTGACTCCGCGCTGGAAGTGCAACTTCGTGCTGGCGATCTTCTTGAATGGGATGACTTCATCGCTGCCATTCGCGGCCCGGAGAACGCTCGAAGCCGCATTGCTGGGAAAGCGGTCTGGAACGGCCGTGTTCTTGGCCCGCTCGTGGGGCCTACATTTGCCGGCCACGTGCATTCCACCGACACGCAATACGACAATCTTTCCTGGCAGCAAATTGATGGCGACATGGAATATTCGCCCGACGGGTTCCGACTGTCGAACGCCATGGTCCGGCACGGCGACACCAACGCCGACCTCGATCTTTCTCTGAAATTCGACGGCGACTGGAATTTTCTTCCGGAGAGCCCCTGGACGCTCGCGGTGAACTTGCGCCACGCTTCCAGCGACGATGTCCAGGCCATGTTCGACACTTCGTATCCCGTGAATGGATTTTTCACTGGCTCGGTCCACGCAGGCGGCACGCGCGAATCGCCGGTGCTGGATTCAAATTTTAGTTTCGACGACATCAATGCCGCAGGAATGAAATTCGACCGGCTCACCGCCGAGCTTCACGTTGCTCCCGGTGAAATTCGCCTTTCCCGCGCCGACTTGCGCAAAGGGTCGGGAGTTGTCGCCGGCGACATTCTCTATCATCCGCAAGCGCAAGACGCTGTGTTCGACCTGACCGGCTCGGGAATTTCGCTGGAAAGTATTCCGCAGCTCGCCAATCCTTCCGTGGCCCTGAGCGGCCGGCTCGATTTCACTCTTCGCGGAAGTGGGCCTCTGAGGTCGCCCGTGGCACAAGCCAGCTTGCGCGTTGCCAATTTGAAAATGGGCAGCGAGATTGAAGGAAATTTCCAGGGTGATCTTTCTTCCGACGGCCATGCCGCACAATTAGTGCTCTCCTCCGAACTCGCGCGGGGCCGGCTACAGGGAAGAATCGGTGTCGTTTATTCAGGAGATGCGCCCATCTCGGGACAGATCACCGCCGAGCAAGTGGACCTCGACCCGTTCATCGTCGCCGCGGCGCACTTGAAGCAGCTCACCGGTCACAGCAGCGCCGACGGCGTATTCACTTTTTCCGGATCGCTGCGCCAGCCCGACACGATTGAAATGGACGCTAACATCACTCGCATTTCTTTCGATTACGAATTCGTGCAGCTCACCAACGATCAGCCCGTGCTGCTCGCTTATCGGCGCAATGAAATCCGTATTGGGCAGGCGCACATTCATGGCACCGACACCGATTTGCAGGTCAGCGGCGCCGCACGTTTCGATCGTGATCGCCCGATGCGTTTCAGCCTTTCCGGAGGTGTCAACCTGCGCCTGTTGCGAGGTTTCCTGCCGGACTTGCAGGCACAGGGCCGCGCGGATACGAACGTGTCCATCGAAGGAACCATGTCCGCGCCACGCATCACCGGCCGCGCCGCCATTCATGACGCTTCCGCTACCTACGCCGATTTTCCGGTGGGCCTCAGCAAAATGAATGGCGACATGCTATTCGACAAGAACCGTCTGATGTTCGATCGCGTTACCGCGGAATCCGGCGGAGGCCAGCTTTCCCTTAGCGGCAGCTTGAATTATGGAGAAGGTCCGCTCAGTTACGAAGTTAGCGCCACCACGCCCACCGTGCGCATTCGCTATCCCGCGGGTATGAGCTGGCTGGCTGGCGGTAATCTGCAGCTTTCCGGCACGCGCAGCGCGGCCGTGCTCACCGGCCGCGTGCAGGTGCAGCGTCTCCTCTTTGCGCAGGGAGTCGATCTGGCGTCATTCTTCGCGTCCAGCTCGCAGGCATCCGCGGACGTCACTGCCACTTCGCCTTTCCTGCAGAATCTCGCGTTTGACATTGAAGGCCAGACCAATCCAGGAGCCCGCATCGAATGGACCGGCGCGCAAATCGAAATGGATGGTAACGTACGCCTGCGCGGAACCTGGGCCCGGCCGGTACTGCTGGGGAACATTCACTTAATCGACGGGCAAATGCCTTTCCGCGGCAACACCTATCAACTCACGCGCGGCGATATTAATTTTGCCAATCCGTTTCGCCTCGATCCTGTGCTCAACGTGGAAGCCACGTCAAACATCAGCCAGTATCAGGTGACCATCGACTTCTCCGGCCCGGCCAGCCGCTTAACTATGAATTACCGCTCCGATCCTCCGCTGTCCGATAGCGACATCATCGCGCTGCTCGCTTTAGGCACTCCGGGCGAGTCGAGCGCGCTGCGTTCCGCATCGGCCTCGCAAAACTACGGTGCTACCGCCTTGCTCTCGGAGGCTATTTCTTCCGGCTTGGGCGGCCGCATTGAACGGCTTTTCGGCATCAGCCAGTTTCGGGTCGATCCCTTTGTTGCAGGTACTGCTACCGAATCGAACGCCGCGGCGCGCATCACCATTGAGCAGCAGGTGAAAAATAAACTCACCATAACCTATTCCACCAATGCCGCTACTTCCAACCAGTATCAGGTGATTCAAGTGGAATATGCGGTGAAGCGCGATCTCTCCGTGGTGTTTCTACGTGACATTAACGGCACCAACGGACTCGACATCAAATGGGTCAAACACTTCCAGTAATTCTTCCGCTGTCAGTCTGAGCCAGCGCTCGTTACTGCGCTAATCGCGAAGCAGGAAAACCGCATCTTCCGGCAGCATCACTTTCCACGGAGCAGCCTGATCATTCAGCTTCTGCCAGCGTTCTTTGGTCACTTCCGCTTGCAAATGATATTCACCGCTTCCATCCGCCGGCTGTTGCACGCGCAAGTAAAGCGTTACACGAAATGGCGTCTCAGACGCCCGCACCAGCCAGCACGGAAAGATGTTGGCGCTCTGAGCGACGGCACCGTTCGCTTCAGCGAATCGAATGTGATGCGCGCGAATTCCAACCTGCGCACTATCGCTTGCCACCGGTTGCGCCACACGAATGCGGCAATTCCAGTCAAGCGCTTCGACTGTATGTTCATCGATCGCGCGCGTGCGCGAAAAATTTTTGCAGCCGGTGAGGCGCGCGACTCCCAAACTGGGCGGACGCCTGAAAATTTCATCCTTCGCGCCAAACGCGGCGACCTTGCCCTTGGTCAGCACGAGCAGCTGCTCGCCCAGGCGGTAGGCCTCTTCGATGTTGTGCGTCACCAGCAGAGACGGCCGCGCAAATTGCTCGAATGTGCTCTGAAGCTCCGCTTCCATCTGGCTGCGCAGATGTGTGTCCAGCGCGGAAAGCGGCTCGTCCAATAGCAGCGCTTCTGGCTCGATGGCCAGCGCCCGCGCTAATGCCGCACGCTGCTGTTCGCCTCCGGACATTTGCTGAGGGTAGCGATTCTCCAGCCCTCCGATGTGGGTGCGCTCGACGAGCGCCGCAATTCGCCTTTCCTGTTCACCCTCCGGCAGCTCCCGCAGCCCAAACGCGATGTTTTCCTTCACGGTGCGGTGCGGAAAAAGACTGTAGTGCTGAAACAGCATTCCGATGCGGCGTTCGCGGGCTGGCAGATTCACTTTGCGATCGCCATCAAACAGGATTCGTTCATTCAGCGCGACTCGTCCGCGGTCCGGCCGCTCCAGACCCGCCACGCAGCGCAGCAACATACTTTTCCCCGCACCGGACGCGCCCAGGATGCTCAGCGGCGCGTTCCCGGCCGCAAAGCTTACGTCCAGAATAAAATTTCCCAGCTTTTTCGCGATTTGTACTTCGAGAGGCACCGTTAGCGCCGCGCCCACCGTGAGTGGCCGGGGCCTTGCGTGCTTGTCCAATAGTAGAGGCCCGCCAGCAGCGCCAGCGAAATCATTACGTCGATCGCGCACCAGCCAAGCGCGCTCTTTATATCGTCGCCTTCCACGGCGAAGTAGATCGCAATCGGAATGGTGGCGGTTCTGCCGGGGATGTTGCCGGCTACCATCAGCGTGGCGCCGAATTCGCCCAGAGCGCGCGCGAAGGAAAGGATCGTGCCGGCCAGCACTCCGGGCCACGCCAGGGGCAGTGCAACCTCGCGAAATACCCGCCACTCCGATGCGCCCAGCGTTCGCGCCGCTTGCAGAAATTGCCCATCGACCTGCTCGAGCGACGCTCGGGCCGTAAGATACATCAGCGGAAACGCCACGACTGCCGCTGCAATCACTGTGGCCGGCCAGGAGAACACAATCGTGGTGCCAACGTGCAGCAGAAGCTTGCCGATGGGGCCGTTGCGCCCCAGGAGAAGAAGCAGAAAGAATCCAACTACCGTTGGCGGCAAAACCAGCGGCAGCAGGAAAATACCGTCTACCAACGGCATCGCTGGGCCGCTGTGGCGTTCGCGCCATACCGCGGCACTCAGCCCGGCAACCAGGGTGATTGCCGTCGCACTGAAGCTGGTCGCTAGCGAGATCCAGATGGGTGACCAATCCATCCGCTAATCCATTGCCCAATTCATGGCCGTCATCGGTTCTGGATTGTAACTGGATCAACGCGCTGCAGCGTATTTTTTGCCGCGCAGCGCTGCTTACCTGGGTGGCGTCCCCGGTGCGGGTGGCGCTGGCGCTCCTGGAGCAGATTGGGGAGGCATCCCACCGCCCGGCGCGACAGCTCCTGGCCCAGGCGCCGCTCCCGGTTCCGGCGGCAACATCTGCTTCAGTTGCGGATATTCGGTCGACATGCTGCGCAGCACTTCCAGCGCTGCTTTTTGGTCCATCTGCACGCCGGTCTGCTGCGTGTTCTGCACCACTTCCGGCAGCGTCTTCACCACGCGCTGTCCCAGTGGAGATTCGTAGAACTTGATCAGGCCCTGAATGTCTTCCATCGAAAAATAGTGCGAATAAATGGGGATTTCCGCATCGGTCACCGCGCTCGGAGGCGCAACCTCGGTAAACTTTTTGGTGAAATCATCCATGAACTTCTGCAGCTCTTCCGGCTGCTGAATATTGCGGCTCATCACTGCGCGCACCTGCTGGGTGATTGCGTTGGTGATGTTGTCGCCCAGCTTTGAAGTCTGCGTAATCTCCATCAAGTGCCGGATGGCCGCTTCTTTCGCCGGGTCGGGTTTCTCAAGTGCCGGCGGATTTTCCTCGGAACCCGCTGGCGGAGCCGCCGGTGTGGCTATACCTGGCTGACGCTGCGCGGGCGTCTTTTGCTGTGCTCCGGGAGCGGTTTGTGCCAGCGCCGGGCCGCTCACGCACACCAGAGCCGCGGCCAGAATTGTGATTGAAAATCTCATGAAAACTCTCCTTGGGAAGTCAGGGCGGGCCCCATCCGTATCGACCCATCATAGCGAATGCCTCGGCAGGCGTCACGAATTGCTTTACCGCCTATCCCGTCAGTCGTCCGCAAAAACCTCCCGGTCCCGCAACTATTCGTTTCACAAACCTGCCCAAATACTTCACAATTTGGCGCGTAGGCGCCTCGGTCCTTTGTTGAATTCAGTTGTTGAATTCAGTTGTTGAAGCCAGTTGTTGAAGCCAGTTGTGAGTCCAATTGTTGAATCCATAGATCATCCTGAGCCGTCTAAACTGCCCTTGTGGCTTTGACTCAAAATCCAGGAGCAAGCGCTCCAGAAATTTCTATCATCATTCCCGCTTACAACGAAGAGAAGCGGCTGGACCGCACCCTGGCGCGTATCCGCGAATATCTTGACACTGCGCAGCCGCGCCAACTCAAGGCCGAGATTATCGTCGTGAACGACGGTTCGACGGACGCCACGGCCGAAATTACCCGCCGCTGGATGCAAGTGATCCCCTACCTACGCCTGGTTGAAAATCCCGGGAACCGGGGAAAAGGTTACAGCGTGCGCTATGGCATGCTCGAGGCCCACGGAAACGTGGCGCTTTTCACCGATGCCGACTTATCCTCACCCATCGAGGAATCGCAAAAGCTTCTCGCCGCGATCAATGCGGGCAATGATGTAGCCATCGGTTCCCGGGCCGTGGACCGCTCCTTGATCACCGTCCACCAGTCCCGTTTCCGCGAACTTGCCGGGATGATCTTCAACGGTTTTGTCCGGCTGATTACCGGTTTGCGCTTTCACGATACGCAATGCGGATTTAAAGCCTTTGTGCGTGAACGCTCTCGCATTGTTTTCGAGCAGCAGCGCGTCGAAGGATTCGGCTTTGACCCCGAGGTTCTGTTCCTGGCACAACGGCATGGTTTGCGCTCGGCCGAGGTGCCCGTCCGCTGGGCGCACGACGAAGCTACCCGCGTGCACGTTTTCAGCGATAGCCTGAAAATGTTCGGGGATCTCCTCGTGATCCGCTGGAACGCACTGATCGGGCGCTACCCGACGAGGCCTCCCCGCTAGCAATTTCCTCAACGCACGCCTCGTCTACCCGCTCTAAGTGTCGTTAAGCGTGCATTAACCCTTTTGCACCAGCGTTCACTTTATCGCATAAAGTACTTGAAGCGCAAAGAGCCGATGGTACACTTTTCCCCGTGGCTCCTGAGGTTCTGAAAACGCCCGGCCCACGGCCCGTCGCTATCGACGATCGAGCCCGCGAAAACCTCCGTTTTATCCGCGAAACCATGGAGCGCGCCGGCTCCTTCACCGCGCTTCCCGGATGGGGCGTCATCGCCATGGGTATCACCGCTATTGGCGCGGCCGTGATTGCCGCTCAACAGGCGACCCCTGTTGCTTGGCTTGTCACTTGGATCGCGGAGGCGGCCATCGCCATTGCTATCGCCGGCTGGACCATGGTTTCCAAGTCCCGCGAGTCCGGCTCTTCGCTCTTTACCGGTCCCGGCCGACGCTTCGTCTACAGTTTTGCCCCGCCTCTGTTTGCCGGGGCGCTGCTCACCCTGCTGCTGCTCCGTATCAACACCCCGCAAGCCATTGCCGGCCTGTGGCTCCTGCTCTACGGCACCGGTGTGGTCACTGGCGGAGCATTCTCCATTCGCATCGTTCCCCTCATGGGGCTTTGCTTCATGGTTCTAGGCGCGGTCGCTCTTTTCTGTCCGCCCAACTGGGGTAACGAATTTCTGGCCGCCGGCTTTGGCGGACTGCACATTCTTTTTGGAGCCGTGATTGCGAGGAAATATGGCGGCTAAATCAGGAGCATTTCGCACTTCGAACGACGATAAGCCAAAGCGGGCAGCTTCAGGCGCCGCGCCGGCACAACTTCCGGCCGTCGATCTGGACCGGATCATCCACGAGCGCACCCGGCTGGCCATCATCAGCGCTCTCGCGGTGAACACTTCTCTCACTTTCAACGAGCTCAAGGAGCTCTTGCGAGTCAGCGATGGCAATCTCAGCGTTCATGCCCGCAAACTCGAGGATGTCGGCTACATCACCTGCACTAAATCTTTTGCTGGCCGCTTGCCAAAAACGGAATTTCGCCTGGCGCCTTCGGGGCGCCGCGCGCTGGAAAAGTATCTCGATCACATGGAAGCGCTGATTCGCGCCACTCGCGACGCTTGATGGTTCGCGTGATCGAAACCAAAATCTCAGAAAGGGCTTTGCCACAACCGCCATGCAGAAATCGCCTCTTCGTGTCGTTCCCAATTCGAAGCTTCACGTTGCCATTTTGCTCGACGGTAACGGCCGCTGGGCCGCTTCCCGCGGCTTGCCTCGCTCGGAAGGCCATCGCGCCGGCGTCGAAGCCGTGCGACGCGTGGTCCGTGCCGCTCCCCCCTTGGCCATCGGCACGCTTACCCTCTACGCCTTCTCTTCCAACAACTGGGAGCGTCCCAACGGCGAAGTCTCGTCGCTGCTGAATATTCTCGAGGATTTCTTCCGCAAGGAAGCAGCCGCCTGCGCCAATGACGGCATTCGCGTCCGCATCATCGGTCGCCGCGACCGCATCCCCAGATCCCTGGTCGACGCCATTCACTTCATCGAGCGCGCCACCGACCATGGCCGCCTGCTCAACCTGCGCATTGCCATCGACTACTCTTCGCGCGACGCTATTCTTCGCGCCGCCTGCTGGATGCTCTCTAGCCTGGAAGTTTCCGAGCGCGAATTCGCGCGCCGTCTCGGCCAGGTCACCCACGCCGATACTCCGGCACCCGATGTCGACTTGCTCATTCGCACCGGCGGTGACCATCGCCTCAGCGATTTCATGCTCTGGGAATCCGCCTACGCAGAGCTGCTCTTCACACCGCGCATGTGGCCCGAATTTGACGCCACCGACCTCACCGCCGCCGTCGAGGATTTTCGCGGCCGAGAGCGCCGCTTCGGCCGCCTGCCCGAAGCCGCCGCCAGCTAGCTGTCTCGCGCCAATTCAAACGCTTTCTCGATCACCCTTCGCGCCGCCTGGGACAGCCCGTAACGATCCAGTTCCGCCTCCACCACCCAGGCAATCTCCGTCGCATCGCTTGCTGCACGCGCCTCGCCGCGCACCGGCTCGCAAAAATAATCCAGCACCACGTAATGAAACTGAGCTTTCCCTTCCCCATCAAGCGAAATCCGCTCGAACACTTCGATCAACTCGCCCACGCGCACTTCAATCCCGGTTTCTTCCAGCAGCTCACGCCTGACACCTTCCAGGATGGTCTCGCCTGTCTCCAGCATTCCTCCTGGAATCGACCATTCCCCCAGCAGCGGCTCCTGTCCGCGCCGCACTAACAGCACTCGTCCTTCGCGGATCAACACACCGCCGACTCCCACCACCGGACGCCCTGGATACTCGCGATTCCTGTTCACCTTTACACGATCCTCCGCGCAAAAGTTTGGCACCGGCGTTATATAATACGACTCGTTCGCCCTTGTGGAAGGAGACAATACACGTGACCCGCTGCCCTGAATGCGATGCTGAAATCGACTTGGACGAGGACGAAGTCGAAGAGGGCGAAATTCTCACCTGCCCCGAATGCGATGTGGAACTCGAGGTGACCCAGACTCACCCAGTCCACCTGATCCTCATTTCCGAAGATGAGGACGAAGACGAGGAAGAGGACGAAGAGGAGCTGGCAGAAGAATCCGAAGACGAAGAAGAAGAGGAGGAGGAAGAGTCTGAATAACGTCTCAGCGCCGAAGCCGTCCAATCGGGCAACAGGACAACACGAAAATACGCGGCATACTTGCTATCAAATGGAACGGATCTTGGTTATGAACGCGCTTGGCAATCATTCGAGCCGCATGTTGCGGCCAGCCGCAGTTCTGGCCCTGGCGCTGCTTTGCAGCCTTCCTCTGATGGCACAAAAAGGCGAGCCGGAACTCCGCACCGTGCACGGCTCAGTGGTTGACAGCGGCGAAAACCCGATAGCCTCAGCCGTGGTTTATCTGGTGAATGTGAAAACGCAGGCGATAAAAACCTATATTTCGGACGACAGTGGCAATTACCGTTTCAGCGGTCTCGATCCCAACACCGATTACGAAGTTCACGCCGAACACGGAGACCTGACCTCCGCCACCCGTACCGTTTCCAGCTTCAATTCCAGCCGCGACATTGAAGTGGTGCTGAAGCTTTCACACAAAAAGAAATCCGGCTGATCTCCACGCTACGCGCTCTCCGGAAGTCGGTAATTAAATTGCTATTCGATGAATGTGCTGATTTCGACGGGAATACCGTCGCCGGTCTTGCTGATCGTCAACTGGCCGGAAGAAATGCGACGCGTCTGCGTCCCCTGCGTCACCACCAGTTCGATCTCTTGGCCTGCTTGCGGGCAGGCCCGCGTGTAAGCCCGGCCTTGGTCGTCTGCTCGTTCCGCAAGCTGGCTCGAACACGGCGAAATGCGTAATACCCCTTTGTAATCCGGACGTACCTGCACGCTAATCTGCAGCGGGGCAGGTTTCGCGGCGCAGGAAAGCAAAATAGTGCACGCGAGAAGATGCGGCACACAGCGTCTTACGAAGTAACTCAGTTTCATCGAAGCCTCACCCAATTGGTCCATCCCTGTACCACAGCACCTGCCAATTCTAGCGACGAACCCGCGCTTGCGCCGGTTCATCAGCGATTAAATTGCGTATGGCTGCCGACTCCAATATGCTCGGCCTCTGATACCCGAGCCTGCCCGCAAGCATAGCTGAAAATCTTCGGCCCAAAAAGCGAAGGGGCGAAGGTGAATGTCCCCTCGCCCCATCCGTTCTCGATCTAGGGCTTTCAGCCTTGCGGCTGGCCTAATTTTTCTTAGCCTTGTCCTTTTCGCTCTGGCCGTACACTTCGCCGTATCCATAGCCTTGATAGTAGTAGGTGCCGTAGGCATGCGACTGCTCCACGGCATTCAGCACCACACCGATCACATTCTTACCTTGCAATTCCTGAAGAGCCCGTTGGGCTACTTCACTCGCAGTCGATCCCGACCGCACCACCATCAGGATTCCGTCGCAGTAATTGGCCAGAATAGTAGCGTCGGCCACTGGCAGGCAGGGCGGCGAGTCGATCAGCACCCAATCGAAAACGGGAGTGACGCGCTCCAACAGCTTCTTTAACCGACCGTTCGAGAGCAATTCGCTTGGGTCGGTCACTTCTGCTCCGCCGGCGATAAAGCACAAATTCCCGTCTGCCCCGTGCTGAATGACTGCCAACTCGTCCGCTTCACCCCGCAGGTACTCGGCCAATCCTGGCGAATTCGGCGCGCCCAACGGTACGTGCAGACGCGCGCACCGCAAATCGCCGTCGATGATCAGCGCGCGGCGGTCTGGCTGCCGCACGATGGCCTGCGCCAGGTTCATGGTCACGAACGTCTTGCCCTCGCCAGGCACCGAACTCGTGGTCAGAAGCGTGCGCAGATTCTGGGTGGTGCGCAACTGGTAGAGACGCGAGCGCAGGGTGCGGAACTGCTCGGCGCCATGCGGGCTAAGCGCATCGTTTCCGAAAATGTTCACGTTGGGGTCAGGGCGCCAAACCGGGTGGGCGCAGCGCGTCCGCAAATCGTCAAACCGCAGGTAATCGCCGGAGGTGCTGGTGATAGCACTCGCTGGTGAAGGCGCTTCCAGGGTCGCTGTTGTGTGGCTAGCCCATGCCGGAACCGCCGGCATCGGTGGCATTTCCGTCGACACCGCCGCCGGAACGTCCACACCGTGTGCGTTGGCGCGCTCTTGCTCGGCTTTCTTGAGTGCTTCGTGAATGCGGCTCATGATTTCCTCTCACGCGGCTGCACCAGGTTCGCCTGGCGCAACCGGCTCAGCAACTCGTCCAGATTTTCGAGCAGTGCCTGGGTGTTCGCGGCCTGCTGCGGCCCGGTGAATCCGACCGGTGCAACCGGCGCAATTTCATCCAACTGAAATTCGCGCGCGACCTCTTCCACCAGTTGCGAGGACACTGGGCGCACGCTGTCCACGTAGGCGTTGATCAGCGCATGCTCGCATAGCAAATTGACCACGCGCGGAATTCCGCGCGAATACATGTGCGCGGTTTGAATGGATTCCTTGGAAAAGATCGGCTCGCCATTCGCCCCCGCGATGCGCAGCCGCTCGGCGATGTAGCCGAAGGTTTCTTCGAGCGTCAAGGGCGCCGTGCGGCACCGCATGGTGATTCTCTGCCGCAACTGGCGCAATTGCGGCAGTTTTAGCTTCTCTTCCAGCTCCGGCTGGCCGGTCAGCACGATCTGCAGCAGCTTTTCCGTGGAGGTTTCCAGGTTGGTCAGCAGCCGGATTTCCTCGAGCACTTCACCCGATAGGTTCTGCGCTTCGTCAATAATCAGGACGGCCGTTTCGCCGCTGCGATAGCGGTCCAGCAGCCACTGGTTCAGGCGCAGCAGAACCTGGCTCTTTTCCCGCGATTCGCAGGGGATCTCGAACTCCGCCATAATGAAATCGAAGAGTTGGTTCACGTCCAGCTTCGAATTGAAGATGTAGGCGGTGGCTACACGCTGCCCGCGAAGCCAATCGAGCAGGCGGTTCAGCAGCGTGGTTTTTCCAGTCCCCACCTCGCCCGTCAGCAGGATGAACCCTTTGCGGTTCTGAATGCCGTAGGTGAGGCCCGCCAGCGATTCCTGAATTTGGCGCGTCAGAAAAAGATAGCGGGGATCCGGGTTAACGTTGAACGGGCTTTCGCGGAGCCCAAAAAATTTCTGGTACATATGGGGCTAGGCCCTCGCTCCTTGACCCAGCGTCGGATTTACCGGAGGCAGTGCCGGCAGTATTCCTTTTTCCTTTTTTCCGTGCGCATCGATGGCCGGAACCATTGCCAGCACGGGCAGACGCAGCGCGAACTCTACGTCGCGCTCGCTCCGCATCGACGTGTTCTGAATTTCGATAAATAGCGCCAGCACCACTCCCAATCCCAACCCGGCCCCAAATCCGCCCAAAGCAAAGAGCGGCCGGTTCGGAAACGACGGCATGTCCGGCAGGTTCGCTGGATCGAGCACCCGGAACTGCTGGCCTTGTTGTTCCTGCTCGAGAGCGACGGCCATTTGCGAATCCTGATACTTCTTCTGCAGGTCGTTGTAAGACTGCACGGCGGTCTGATATCCCCGCGTGAGCTCCTTGAACTGCTGCTCCACTTCCGGCGTCGATTGAATGCGTCCTTGATACGTCTTGATCTGCTGCCGGATCTGGTCCTGCTCCTTGGTCTTTTCCGCGATGACCTGGTCGTCATTGCGGATCACCGCTCGAAGCTGCGTAATTTGCGCCGGTTCGACCTTCGGATTTTTGTCTTCCACGACGGTCTGTTCGCCGCCTTCCGCGACTTTCTTTTTCAATGCCGCAATGTCGGCCTTCGCCTTGATTACATCCGGATAATCGTCGGTATAGCGCGCTTGCAGGCTGGTGAGCTGTGATTCCAGTGTCGTCAATTGCTGTTGCAGCGTGTCCGGATTCTGCCCCGTTTTCGTCGCCTGCCACGCCGCCACCTGCTGGCTTAGCATGCTCTGGTTCAGACTCTTTTCCTGCTGCGCCCGAGAGATGGCCTCCGTGGACGCGTCCAGTTGCGATGTCAGGTTGTTCAGCAGATTGATATTTGTGTTCGCTTCATCCGGCAGCGAACCCATATAGTGGTTCTGAAATGCCGCCAGTTTCGCGTCCTGATCGTCCAGGTTTTTTTTCGCCTCCTGCAATTGCTGCTGCAGGAATTTCGTCGTTTCTTCTGAACGCGATTGCCGGCTCTTCAGATTTTCCTCGATAAACATCGAGGTAATCGACGTGCATACCTCTTGCGCCAGACGAGGATCCGGCAGGGTTACATTCACGAAAAATCCCGGCAGGTTGGCGGCGTGCGTCGCCTCCATCGGCACAACCGGCGTCACTTCGATATCTTTTTGCAGCCGCGCCACCAGGTCGTCCATCGAGTACGCGTTCATCTCCGACTGAAACAATCCATACTGGCGAATAACTGGTTCCAGCCGCGTGCGGCTCAGAATCTGCTGCTGCATGCTGGCCAGCCGCTCGTTGATGTCGGTCGTATCCACCGGCTTGATGATGGTGTCCGGCACTGAAGCCTGCTCCACCAGGATCAGCGTTGTCGATTTGTATCGGCTGGGAAGATATCGCGAGACGCCGTAGCCGATCGCCGGGCCCACGATCGCCAGAATGGCGATCATCACCCAATGCCGCCGGAGCATCGCCAGATAATCGGATGGTGTGAATTCACGCTGCGTCATGTCTCGCCTCTTTTTCTCCGAAATCTGCTAGAACAGCATGGGACGCGATTGCCAGGTTACGCCGCCCGAAATAATATGGCGCGTAAAGCTGCTGCTGCAGCTCGGTCCGATGCAAAAGCCCACGTTGGAAGTCTGATGTTGAAATTGATAGGACAGAAATAGGTTTAAAGTGCGTCCCCAGGGACGGCTCACGTTTGCGCCGCCGAACGAGTAGTTGTAGTTCTGGTTGTAAACCGCTAAACCGGGTATCGCCAGCGCCGTATTGCGCGAGTATCCGCCGTTCAATCCAAAGTTCGTCGTTCGCGTGAGCTGCCGCGTCATCGTTCCGGTGAGCGTATCCCCAATGGCGCCGGACAACACACCTGACCCTCCCACCACCCCATGGCCGTAAGAAAGTCCCAGGCTCCCGCGCTTCAGTTGATACGTCAGGGATGTCGCCAGCGACCAGGTCAGCTCCGTACTCGAAGTTGTCCCGCCGCTGCTCGTCAGCACCGGGGTTTCAAATAGCGCATAGTCAGGGCCCGCGCCGACTTGAAACGCCAATCTTCCCGTCATGCGCCGAGCGTAGGTGAGTTGGACCGAATTGTCTCGAATCCTCTGGTTAAATCCGCCATAGGAGAACTCGTTGTACCGATACAAAGCGGCAATCGTATCTTCCCGAGTGAACTGATGGTTGTACCCGACCTGGCCGAAATAATTGCTGACGCTTAGTAAATTGTTGTCGAGAAACCGCAGCAGTGAATATCCCCCCACCATCGTGATCGAGGTGCGGGGAGTCAGGCTAACGTCCACTTCCGTGATAAGTGAGTTGTCGACCTGTTGCCCGCTGGTCGAAAGGATCGTTGCTTCAGGGCTTAGCCCCGGCTGGAGTCCCAAAGCTCCGCTGGCCGCAACGCCGAACCCACCAATGCCAAGGCCGCCGAGACCGCCGTATCCAAATCCGACTTCCGGCAAATAGTCCAGGCTGTCAATAACTGACAGTTTGAAACGTCCTGCGGTCACCTTTTCAGAAAATGTCAGTTCCTGCGTCACCGTGTTGCCAAGCGTTCCGTCGTTGGAGAACGTTCCGCCGCCGAGATAACTCAGGCTCAAATCCGAGTGTCCGGAGACCTTGTGCAAGTCAATGCCACCAGCAATCGATGTATACGATGTCCAATTGGCCGTCCCAAACAAGGGGTCCGAATCTCCCGTCTCAATCAAGCTGACGTGCGGCTGCCAGTAGCTCCGCGAAGTTTCCGGCGAGCCCAGCGATAGGTCCTGCGCTCCCGCCGGCGCCCGCGTGTCGGGAGCGACATTAATCGGTTCGCCGTTGTCATTTCCCTGATCGGCTGCGCCGGCCAGTGGCGAGTGGTACGCTGGTATTGGCGCGGTAGATTGCTCGTTTGATTGTCCTTGCGAGTTGTTCTGATTCGGGGAGGATTGCCCCGAACCTTGCTGCGATCCCTGCTGAGAGCTGCCTTGCTGTGCTCGCAACGCCGGGACACACAACGACACAAACAACAATCCAGTCAGTATTTTGTGGCAAGAACCCGGCATTTTTCCTCTATGGCACAACGATGGTGTCGCCGGCCTTCAGCGTGATGTTTTCACTCGAATTTTCGTTCAGGGCCTGTTTATAGTTGAACGGGAATTTCTGCTGCTTCCCGTTTTCGTTGCGCAGCACGTAAATTTTCTTGATATTCGCGAATTGCGTGAATCCTCCCGCGCTCGATAGCGCCTGCAGCACGGTCATCCCCGGCAGCAGCGGATACGCGCCGGCCCGCCCCACCTCACCGATCAAATACACGCGTTGGCTGTTGATTTCCCGCACGATCACCGTCACTTGCGGATCGGTCACGAATTTCTTCAGGCTTTCGGTGATGTTATTGGCCAACTGCGTTGGCGTCAGCCCGGCCGCTTGCACATCATTCAGCAAAGGCAGCGAGATTTTGCCGTCTGGGCGCACCGGAACCGTCTGGGTTAGCTGCTCTTCTTTCCACACGTTGATATCCAGCACGTCCTGCGCGCCGATCACATAATTCGGATCGGCCGTCACGGATTTTCCGGTGCTCGCCGTTCCCTTGGCCGGCGCCGAAGCGGAACTCTCCGGAGCTGCGGGAACGGGCTTGTCCTTCTGCTGGGCCCCAATCGTCGCCGCAAAGACCACCGCCATCACAGCAGTCCGTGCGAAAAAGCCTTCTATCGTCATTTTTCCCTGCCTTGCACTTTTAGATCGCTTCGGAATCGGTCATGCCAATCTGCTTCAACTTGTATAGCAGCGATTTGTAGCTGATCTGCAGCTCCTGCGCGGCCCGTTTCCGGTTCCATCGCGTTCTTTCCAGCGCTTTGAGAATAAGTTCTCGTTCTGCTTCACGTGACGCCGCTCGCGCCGCTACTTTCAGCGAACGCGCGCGCACTTCCGGCACCGGCATCGGACGCGGTGCGCTGATCGGGACCGTTACCAGGCTGGATACCGCCAGTTCCTCGTCGCCAAGCGCCACGATGTTCTTCACCACGTTTTCCAGCTCGCGGATGTTTCCCGGCCAGTTGTGCTCCATGAACTTCCGCAGAGTTTGTCCGCTCAGCGCCACTCGAGGCCGTTGCAATTGCGTGGCGTGCTTGGTCAGGAAAAACTCGCTCAGCACCGGGATGTCCTCTTTACGTTCCCGCAGCGGCGGCAGACGCAGACAAACGCCGTTGATACGATAGTATAGCTCGCTGCGAAAGCTTCCGGTTCGCATCTCTTCGTCCAGTTTTCGGCTGGTTGTCGAAATCACCCGCGAATCCAAAATTCCCGGCCTCGGCCGCAGATCGCCATCCGGCAGCGCGTACAAAAGCAGCTTCTGCGCGGCGAGGTCCAGATCGCTCACCTCGTCCAGTATTACCGTGCCCGGCGCGTGCGACTCGCCGCCAAATCGCCCATTGCGAAGCCCCAGCTCCGCCGCCAGCGTCTCCGCATTCACCGCCGCGCATGAGATCTTAGCCAGCGGCTGGTGCGCCCGCGACGAGAGCTCATGTATTCGGTTCGCCAGCACTTCCTTCCCCGTCCCACTGTCCCCTACCAGCAGCACCGGGATGTTCGTAGGCGCGATCTCCCGAATGATCCCTTCGATCGTCAGCAATGCCGGGTTTATGCTCGCAATGAAATCATTGCCAGCCAGTTGCGCCGCTGCCGGATCGGTTTTCGGGCCCATTGACCCGCCTCTCTCCCCCTGCTGGAATCGATACACGTCGCCCATGCCTGCACTTTCCCATCGGCTCTCGTGCAAGGCGCTTGCCAGCGATCCAAAGATCGCTTTCCTGGGCACAAATAGGCTACTGTATTGCATTATAAGCACTTAAGAGAAACAGTCCCAGACAGGAACTCCCAACGACAGCCACAAAATGTCCCCTTTACCTTCCAAGAAAGGGCAAACGCCTTACCTTTTGTTCCCTTCTCGCCGGTACACCTAATCCTGTAGCCGCCTTTCGGCCACCTTTCTCCCTGTTTACTCATCCCATGCACCGGGGGCCGTCCCGATAAGGGTTCGGAGGTCCTTCCGATTAAGATAGAAGAGACAATTGGTCGGAAGAATCAGCACAGCCTGGAATCGACACAAAATTCAAAGCAAAAATCGATGAATAATCGAACGATGGGGCGCGGAATGGCTTTTGCAAATTCGCATCGAAATCTGCAAAAAATCCTTTACACCGGCATCTGCTTGGGAATTTCTCTTATGGCGATTGCGGGATGCAGCCGCGATCCGCAAGTCCGTAAGGCCAAGGCTTTCGACAAGGGCAATGCCTATTTCAAAGCGGGCAAGTATCGCGAAGCAGCCATTGAATACGCCAACGCCGTTCAGATCGATCCTCGCTATGTCGACGCTCACTTCCAACTCGCGCAGACGTTCCTCAAAGAATCGCAGTTCAATTCCGCCTACATGGAGTTGCAGCGTACCGTCGACCTCGCTCCCGACAACAAGCGGGCGCAACTCGATCTGGCCGCCCTTCTTGCTGCAGGCGGCAAACTGACCGATGCCCGCGACCACGCCGAGGCCGTGCTGAAGGTCGATCCGCAAAACGCCGAAGCGCAGGTGATTCTCTCCAGCACCTATGCGTCGGACGACTTGCCCAGGGCCGTTGCCGAAGCGAAAAAAGCGGTCGAGATGGATCCCCAGCGCAGCGATTCCTACATGGCTTTGGCCATGCTGCAGGAGCGCAACAAGGACTTTCCCGCCGCCGAGCAGAATTTCCAGAAGGCGATTTCGCTGGAGCCGAAATCCGCTCGACCCATTGTCGCGCTGGGCCGCTTCTACGTTGCGCAGAACCGTCCGCAGGACGCGGAAAAACAGTTCGAAGCCGCCATCGCTCTTGCGCCCCAAGACCCAACTTACGCCGGCACGCTGGCCAGTTTCTATGTCAGCCAGAACAAGCCGCAACAAGCGGAGCAGATTTTGCAAAAGGCCAAGGCGGATATGAAGGACAATCCCGCCGCCTATCGCATGCTCGGCGATTTCTACCTGAGCCGCGGCCAGACCGATAAAGCCTCCGCAGAATTTTCATCCCTCTATAGCGAGCATCCCAAGGATCCCGGCGTCGCCAAAGCCTATGCCCAGGTGCTTATCCTGCAGAACAAACTCGACGAAGCAGACAAAGTCACCGAGTCCGTTTTGAAGTCCGCGCCGAAAGATACCGACGCGCTCGTGCTGCGCGGCCAGATTTTCAACAAGGAAAACAAATCGCAGGACGCTGTGGATCTTCTGGCCGGCGTGGTGAAAGATGCGCCCGATTCGGCCATGGCACATTACCAGCTTGGCATTGCTTATGCTGGCCTCTCGAACTGGGGACAGGCCGAAGCCGAATGGCGCGCCGCCGGACGCTTGCGTCCTAATACCGTGGAACCGCAGCGCGCTCTCGCCGCGCTGGGCGAGCGCCAGGGCAACAACGACCTTCTCACTGACGCTAGCGAAGCGCTCATCCGCATCGAGCCCAATGCGCCCGACGGATACCTATTTCATGCGCGCGCTCTTTTCTCCAAAGGAGACGCGGCCGGAGCTGAAAAGGACATCAAGAAGGCCATCCAACTAGCCCCGCGCAGTTCCGCAGGATATTTGCTGCTGGCCGAGTTGCGCACCCGCCAGAACAAACCGGACGAAGCGCAAAAGCTCTACGAGCAGGCGCTCGTTGCCAATCCCAACGACAACACCGCACTCGCTGGACTCGTAGGCGCGGATCTCCAACACAAAGATATCGCCAAAGCCTTGTCCCGCGTGCAGGCGCAGATTACCCGTGAGCCCAACAACAGCGGGCTTTACACCCTGCTCGGGCAGCTCGAGCTTCGGAACCAGGATTCCGCTAAGAGCGAAGCGGCTCTGGAAAAGGCCATCGAGTTCGACAAGAACAATGTGAACGCGTTCATGCTGCTGGCCAATGTGCAGGTTTCAAAAGGCTCGGTGCCGCAAGCTATCGAAAATTATCAGAAGGCGCTGCAGGCGAATCCGAAGGACGTGCGCCTCTACGTAGCCCTCGGCGGACTCTATGAAACGCAAAACCAGTGGCAGCAGGCTGAGGATCAGTACAAGAAAGCGCTGCAGGTCCAGCCCGATTATCCCGTCGCGGCGAACAACCTCGCTTACCTGATGCTCACGCACAATGAAAATCCGAACGTGGCCTTCAGCTTGGCGCAGACCGCGCGCAAGGGGCTGCCGAATCTGCCGAACTCTGCCGACACGCTCGGCTACGCCTACTACAATACCGGCGTTTATGCCGCGGCCGCCGACCTGTTCAAGGAAGCCGTTAAGGCCGACCCGAAAAACGCCACCTACCACTACCATCTCGGGATGGTCTTCGAGAAGCAGGCCAATTATCCAGAAGCGAAAAAGCAGCTCGAGGAAACGCTGGCTATCAATCCCAATTACAATCAGGCAGGCGAAATCCGCAAGATGCTCGCCGAATCCCACAACTGATATTTTATAATCCGAATTAGCCGCGCTCGCGGATTTTCACCGCGCTAACCGGCACTTCCAATACCACCGGCGCAAACTCCACGCGGTGCCGGAAGGGATCGATGCGCTCGGCGCGCACGCGCACTCGATCGCCCAGCCTGAAGATCAGCGACGGTAAAGCTCCGCGAGAATGCCGATACGGTTCGCAAACAATGGCGTGATCGCGCTCTCGATACATGCAGCGTTGTCCGCTCATCTGTTCCAGCCGATCGATGTTCACCAGCCCTTCCACGAAAACATCCACCAGCTCCACGAAGAATCCGAATTTCTGCACAGAAATGATCAGCGCTTCGTACTCTTCGCCAAGGCGGCTCTCCATGAATTGCGCCGTCTTCCATTCCATCAATTCGCGCTCGGCGCCATCGGCGCGGCGCTCGGCCTCCGAGCTTTCTGAGGCAATCTCGGTAAGTTCCACGCGGCGATAGGGGCCGATGGTCGGAACCGACAGCTCCTTCGATTCCTTGCGGCCATGCGTATGCGCGGAAGCAAGCGGTTCGCGCGGGCCTTTCGCATCGGGATTTTCCAGCGCCCATTTCAGCACGCGATGCACGATCAAGTCGGGATAGCGCCGGATCGGTGAAGTGAAGTGCGTATACTCCTGCACCGCCAGCGCGAAGTGCCCCAGCGGATCGGCCGCATAGCGCGCCTGCTTCAGCGATCGCAGCATCAGGAAAGAAAGAATGCGCTCTTCGGCCTTGCCTGCAATCTTTTCAGTAAGCCGCTGGTAATTCCGTGGCGTGATGCTTACTTCATCCGAGCCCGGCACGCGCAGTGTCATCTGCCGCATGCGCCCCTGGTCGCGCCCCTGGCGCTTTCCTCCGGCGCGCGCGGCTTGTCGCTGCCCGCCGTGGCGCACCGTGATGCGCCGCTCGGAAAGATCTTCCACGCCGAGCGAATAGCCGAACGCTTCCGCCATCTCCTCGAATTCCAGCACCTTTTTCGGGTCGGGCTTCTCATGAATGCGATGCAACGAGCCGATGCCGCGCTTTTCAAGATACGCGGCCACCGCTTCGTTTGCCGCCAGCATGAATTCTTCGATGATGCGGTGCGCAATATTCCGTACGCTGCGCACCACGCTGGTCATGCGGCCCTGCTCGTCGAATTCGATGATCGGTTCGGGCAAATCGAAGTCGATTGATCCTCGTTCATAGCGCCGGCGATTCAGAAGCAGCGCCAATTCCTTCATGCGCGTGAACGCCGCGACCAGTGGCGCGTAGCGCTCACTCATTTCCGCATCGCCCTCGAGCACTTTGTAAACGTTGGTATAGGTCATGCGCTCGGCCGACCGAATCACTCCGGGCGTGAAACGCGATTGCACCATTTTCCCCGCCGCGTCCATTTCCATGATCACGCTCATCACCAGCCGCTCCACCTTCGGGTTGAGCGAGCAGATGCCGTTGGAAAGTTCTTCGGGCAGCATGGGCACCGCGCGATTAGGAAAATAGACCGAGGTTCCGCGAAGTCGCGCTTCCTGATCGAGTGGCGAAGCGCGGCGCACGTAATGCGCCACGTCCGCGATATGCACCTGCAGCTCGTAATTGCCGTTGGACAGCCTGGCCACGTGCACGGCATCGTCGAAATCGCGCGCGGTTTCGCCGTCAATAGTAACGATAGGCAGCGAACGGAAATCCTCGCGCCCGGCGAGGTCCGCTTCCGAGACTTGTTGCGGCGTAGCGTGCGCCTCAGCAACAACTTCATCGGGGAACGAATGCGGAATCTGGTGCTTGCGGATGATGATCTCGACATCGACGCCGATATCACCCGGGCGCCCGAGGATTTCGATCACTCTTCCAGCGGGCGCGAGACCTCCCTTGGGATAGCGCGTGATTTGCACATTCGCCACGGCGCCGTCGAGTTCGGCGAGCCGCAGCTTTCGATTTGCCGCGGGATCGCCGCCAGAAGCGGTGCGAAGCTTCTCGCGCAGTGCAGGAGTGAGTTCTTCGCCCGGCGGAATTACGATCTCGTGATGCAGTCGAACGTCGTAAGGCAGCACCACGTTCCCGTGCGGGCCATAGCGAAACAATCCCACGATGGTCGGGTGCTGCCGCTCGGCGATCTGCACGATGCGCCCTTCCGCGCGGCCGTCCGCCCGGCGACGCAAGATTCGCGCGAACACGCGGTCTCCGTGCATGGCATCGGCCATGTTGTCCTGGCCGATGAAGAGATCGCCGTCTACGCCCGGAATTGGTTCGTCGGGTACCACGAAACCGTAGCCGTCGCGATGAGCCACGATGCGGCCGGAAATCAGATTGGGATCTCGCGCGCGGCGAGGCTTTTCAGCAGCGGCTGCAGTTGTGTCCTCGTTCGCACTTGCCTGTGGCGCCGAGGCCTTCACGGCGCTCCCCGCATATTTCTCCGCCGGCAACGCGGGTCCCGTGCTCTTCGTGGATTTCGAGCCGGTAAGGCGGTAGCGCCCGCGCTGAATTTCCTCGATGACCTCTGCTCTTTTGAGCTGCTGAATGATGCGCGGCAGGTAGCGTCGCCCACGATGCTTCAAGTCCATGCCGTGCGCGATTTGCCGAATGCTTTGTGGCTGCGATTGCGCTGCAAGATGCGCGAGAACTTCTTCGCGGGTGAGTTCGGGAGGTCGTGGCTCTTTATTTTCGACGGTATGCTGGCGTCTCATGGTTGTTTGTGTGTGCGGATTCAGGCTAGCGGATTTCCAGTGTTGAGTACAGCCGCGCGATCACTGAGTGTCGCGCGATCACTGAGGCATCGGTGGCGCAGTGGGCATTTCCAGCAGCACGATTTTGCCATCGGGCTGCCGCTCGAGCGCTGGCGCGTATTCACCAAGCTCCTCGCTCCGCCACCAATCGCCGGTTTCGCGCTTGGTCTTCAGGCTGGTGAACCAGTATTGGTAGACGATCGTGCGCACCTGCGTAGGCGGTGTACCGTCGAAAGGATTTCCGGCGAAAAGTTGCAGCACGTCCGGCACATTTTCCAGCAGGCGTTCCTCGGTCCACAGTACGAAGCGGTAATCCTGCCAGCGGCCCAGCGAGGCGAACCACAAATTCCAGTCGAAACGCGGCTGGTAGGGCGCGTAGAGGCCCGGCGCTTTGCGCACGTCCTGCGGCTTGTAGCGAAATGGATAGGCCGTCCAGGTTTTGCCATCGCGCGAGCCCTGGAATTCGATCTCGTAGCGCGCGTGGGTCATCACCGCGAACAGGCCATACTGGTTGGCGATGCGAAAGGGTTCCATAACCCGGATGGGATATTCCGGCAGCGGCAGATCGCGCACGAAGATCAGCAAAAGCTCTGCGGTAGTGATGTAGAAGACCAGCCCCAGGCAAATTGCAGCAATCAGGATGCGGAATGGCGCGACAGCACGCGCCCAATGTGTGCGCCAATCCGCTACCGTGTTTACCGCTGAACCGCTCACCGTTTCGCGCCACTTGTCGATCAGCGCACGAACGCGCACAGGAATGATCCATTCGATCACGCGATCATCCAGCAGCAGAAATCCGAGTGACAGCACGATGTAATTCAGAAACGCATAATTCGCGGTCAGGATGATGCCAATCTGAAACGGGGTGAGGATGCAGAAAGCCACGATTCGGAATCGCCGCGGGAAAAACATCAACCATGCCAGGCCAAGCTCCGCGACAAACGTAAAAATCACCGTTCCCGCGTGAAACCAGTGCGGCAGATGCTGCACATACCAGCCGATCCAGCTGGGCAGCGGGCCGTTCTGGTAGTAATCGTCCATCGCGGTCAGGTTCCGCCACGACTTGTCTCCGCTCAGTAGTTTCACCACGCCCGATTCGAAATAAATCCGGAACCATTCCCACAGTAGGAGAAACAGGCTGGCGCGAGAAGGCGGATGCGCGCGCCCGAGCCCGGGACGCATTCCGCGTGGTACAAAGAAAAGCGAGATGAATCCCGCCTCGAGCAACATGCCGTCCGACTGGTAGCTCGAAAAATCCTGTGCGGCGCTTACGAAAGCCAGAAAGCAGACAAAACAAATCGCAAGCGTGAGCCGCGGCCAGATATTGACGACCACCAGCAGCGACGCAATCAGCCCGATCCAGCACACCAGCATCAGCGCGTGGTCACCTGATCCGAGCCAGAACAGCGACGGCACGTACCAGAAACGAGCTCCATGTAGTGCCGCGCGCACCGCCTGCAAATAATTAGTAGCGGGCAGAATCCCGTCCGGACCGATCAGGCCCTTGATTTGGAAGAGTAGTGAGTAGAAAGCCGAGAAGTAGATCAGCCCTAGCGCGCGAAGAAAAATCCACCGCGGCCACAGGTGGCCGCTGCGCTGCTCGGTAATTGGCTCAGGACCGAACAGCCAGTTCAGCCCCGCCGATAAGTTTTCTTCCATCGGCGAGATTATACCCAAGCCAGTTGCCGAACTCGTCAGGCGAAAGTATTTCGCCGGAGACGCGCATCAACGAACACTGGCTCTTCCATGGCACAGGATTTTATGTTCTGCTGTCGGGCACCGTAGGAGACCCCAAGGCGATGTTCGACGAAAAAGAAATATCTGAAGCGTGATTGCAGGACGTGGACCGCGGGAAGAACTGCGCGAAGTTTAAGGAATAAGGACGAAGGATTAAAGCGAATATGCGCTGGCTCGCAACAAAAGAGAACTATTCGCGAGGACGCTGGTCAAGATCGGGCAGCCTTACGGCTCCGAGCGCCAGAAGAAGTCGATGAAGATTTTCGACGACCAGCAGAAGCATCCGCAGCGATAAGCCGCTCGGCCGATCTTAGCCGCCGCTCCTGCTCATCTTCTGGCATCCGGCGCAAGCCTTCCAAGGCTATCTTGGTGAGTTCCTCCACAGCCTGTTCCTCTGTCAGCTTCTCATGGGTCTTTTTCTTCGTGGTCTTTCTGCTCATCTGCATCTCAGGTGAACAGCAAACCGAAATTCAACGCAATGGTACAGCCCGCACGATCACGGATTCGTGTAGTTGCTGGGCAGCGACCGCAAATACGCGATGATGGCCTGCGCATCGCCATGATTCATGTGATAGATGTGCATCGGTGGTTGAATCTCAATGCCGTTCGGACCGATTCCGCGCTCAAGCACGGTTTCCATCTGAAAATCGGTGAAACCTTCCAGCCCCGCGATGGCTGGCGCGCGCATGGCCCAGTTCGGCATATTGTGCACCGGCATGATCCAAATCGGAGCGCCCTGCAGGTAATAGCGCTTGTCGAGATTGCCCTCAGCATCGCGCGGCGTGTGGCACTCCGTGCACATCGCCACGTTATCCACCAGATACTCTCCACGTGCTACCAAGCCTTCCTGCCCGGCCGCTCCCTTCTGCGCGGCCGCGTTGGCCGACTGCGGAGACTGCGCCTGCCCCTTGGACACTTGTGGCTCAGCCGCAGATGTGTCGCGTGACAGCAAACTGAAAGCAGCGATCCCGGCCGCCAGCATGAGTACCACACAAAAACTCCAACGATATGTTGCTTTCATTTCCATTCAGTCCTGGACGTTTATTTTGGGTATAACCGACTCATTGGGTGCGGTTAGCATCAGTGGAACGGAAAAGTATCGCAAAAATCTCCCGCATGGTCCATGGAGTTTTCATGGGAAGCCCCAGGTGGTTATCAGTGTGTGGTTATAAGCGTGTGGTCATGAGTGTAACCAGGGTCACGATGGCAGCGGCTGGCCCTTGGTTTCCACTCCCAGAGGCAACAGCAGAATTCCCAGCGCGAATGGAATCGCCGTTAAAGCGATTGGCGTGCCCAGGGTCTGAAAATGCTGAATGCCCGCGCCGACCAGAAACGTGAAGCCCGCGGCCAGGAACCGGCCCACGTTTGAGACAAATGCCAGCGCGCTGGCGCGGCATTCGGTCCCATATTGCTCGGGAATCCAAAATGAATAAACGGTGAAATTCGCTCCGCCGAGTCCCAGAAAAAACACCAGCACCATGAACCAGGGCAGCGCCATCTCACGCATGTAGAAGATGTATCTGAAGGCGATCCAGATCGAAAGCCCCATAATCCCGAAGAAAATCGCCTGGTTCACTTTGCGCCCCAGTTTGTCCGAAACAAACGGCACGATCAGCGCCCCGAGAATCGTACCGATAGAAAGCAGTGCAGTGCCATACGAAGCTAGCCTCGCGCTTTCTCCCATGGTGTGGCCGGAATTTCGAGCCAGGTAGGTAATCGCCGCCGGCACATACACCGAGCCGCCCCACAGTCCGACGGTCGAAATCAGCAGGAGAACCGCGTTCACGACGGTGCGCGCGCGATATTGCGGCGAGAAAATCGCGAAAAAGAAGCGGTGCAGCGTCCATCGCTGGCCAAGCACTTCCTGTTTTTTTTCCCAGCGGGCAGGCTCTTTCAGCCGATTATAGTTGAAGGCCACCAGAAGCGCGGGCACTCCGCCCACCACGAACATGTAGCGCCAGCCGAAGCGGCTACCGATGAAATAATTGGCCAGCGCCGCCAGGAAGAATCCAAAGTAGTAACCGGTATGCATCAGCGCCGCGCCCATGGTGCGCCGAGTCTCCGGCCATTCTTCGGAGACGAATGTTGCGCCCGTGGACCATTCCCCGCCGATTCCCACGCCCGCGAGAAAGCGAAAAATGCCCAGCATCCACACGCCCGTGGAAAGCGCGGCCAGCAGCGTGAACACCGAGAAAAATAAAATCGTGAACATCAACGTCCGAGCGCGGCCGAAGCGGTCGGCCACCGGTCCCCAGACCAGCGCCACGCCCCACCCCACAATGAACAGCGCGAACAGCAGGCCGCCGTAATAGCCCACATTTCCCGGCGTGTTCGGAATGCCCGATTTCGGCAGCAGTTCCTGCAACGCCGGCACCAGCACCAGCGAGTAGATGAACGAGTCCATGCCGTCCAGAACCCATCCGCCCCAGGCTGCCCAGAATCCGCGAATTTGATTGCGCGTGAGCGCGATTTTAGAAGAGGACGTTTCGGCTTGGCTTGTGGCCACAGGGTCCCTGTGCGGCGAGAAGATTTAGCGGCCCAGATTTACCGCATTGTAGCGCAAAGCATTCCGCGCTGTGTCGGAACCTGACGCACGTCACGATTTTCGCGGCCTGCGCGCTCTTGCCTGAAGGTTTTATCGAGCTGGCTTCGATTCGCTCTCGGTGAAAACTTCTTGCGCCAGAAAAAGCCCGTTGAGCGCGGCGGGGAATCCGGCGTATACCGCCATCTGAATAATGGTTTCGATGACTTCCTGGCGAGTGCAGCCGGCCTTTAGCGCGAGTTGAATATGAGCTTTCAATTGCGGCGCGGCGTGGCCCAGAGCCGTCAGCGCCGAGACGGTGATCAATTCTCGCGTGCGCAAATCGAGTCCCGGACGGCTGAAAATGTCGCCGAAGGGAAATTCCACCACGTACCGGGCAAAATCGGGCGCCACGCCGGCCAGGCTGTCGATCACGCGTTGCGCCGCCTGCGGATCGATCTCCGCCAACTTTGCTAACCCACGCTGATAGCGTTCACTCCCCTGTTCATTGCCCTGTGCCATCGCGTCCCTTTCTGACCTCGACCAATTTTCATTCAACAAGCAGCATGCTGCGGATCGAGTTTGCCACAATTTTTGCCGATCGGGCCGCGCCCGCATCTGCGTGCCCCATCACGAACGGATCGCACTCAGCCCACCTGATTGGCGGGGCCCGCGACCCTTAGGAATGCAATCCCGCCGGAAGCTTCCCTTCTGCTGGAATTTTGCCCGGAATCACTTTCGGATGTGACCCATGGCACAGCCCCCGGTTTCGCTCACGTGCAACATAGCAGCATGGCAAACGGATTCAATGTCCTTCGTAAACTGGACAGTGGAGAAGAACTCCAAGTCGCTTGGCGTCCTAGCCGGCCATTGGCGGAGCGGCTCGTACAGGACCTGATGCAATCCTGGCCGGCACAATATGAAATTGAAGAAGGGGACAGCCCGGCTCTCCGAGTGCCATATAGGACCAGCGGAAGGTTCGGCGCGAACTAACTCACTGAATTGTGGGATAACTTGCTATGGTGCCCAAGAGAGGACTCGAACCTCCACTCCCTTGCGAGAACTAGCTCCTGAAGCTAGCGCGTCTGCCAATTCCGCCACTTGGGCATTTATTCGGTGCAAACCGATCGAGGTAAACCAGATCGGCGCAAACCGAGGCTAAGCAATATTGCAGCGGGGCCGATACTTTGTCAACGAAGCACAATTAGACGGAGAATTGTTGACCCGTCGCCGCCCGGCCCCCTACATTGGATGTGTAGTATCGGACTCTTGAGCCCATGGCCAGTGCACGCTTGATGATCGAAAGGCGCCGCTTCAGCCGTGTGATGACCCGCATCCCAATAACGGTTTGCCCCGGCTGCGCTCAGGATTCGCATCCCGAAGCGCGCACCGAAGCCACCGCTATCAGCCGTGGGGGTGCGAGTCTTATCCTACCCTTCGAGCCCGCTCTCGGCTCGCGTCTCGAAATCCGCCATGGACTTTCCGACGAACTCCGCGAGTTTCGCGTCGTGCGAGTATGCTGTCCCAGAAACGATGGGCTGTTCGAACTCGGCGTCGAAATTCTGCATCCCGGCCACAATTTCTGGGGTGTTCCGTTTCCGGACGAGCCCGGCAACGACTAATTTCCGCTAGTTGACTCGCCGCACCCGCATTGGGCTATAATCCCGCCATTCGATGGAACCGGGCCCGCTTGGGCTGATGCTTTGGCGTTCTCTGACGGCCTGCGGGCGGTGGAGGTAGCCTATCGAAGCACTGCAGAACGCGTTAATTCCTCTCCTGGTTAGCTGGGGTATCGTCACCGTAATCCTGATCTGCATGCTGATCTATCGCAGCATGCTCGAGAACCGCGAGGAAGATCAGATTTTTCTGGATGCGGCGGCGCAATCGATGGCCAATGAACAGCGCGCGCTGGTATCGCGCATCGAAAAACTCAGCCGGCCCATTACCGCGCTGATCGTGGCTTCCGCCGTGCTCTTAGTCGCCGTGGCCGGCGTGTGGGTCTGGCAGGGCCTGCGCAGCTTTTAAATCGCTGAATTGACGGGAAAATTTTTGCGTCACTGGAATTGTGTCTTCGCGAGACGCTCTAGTTCTCGCGCGGGATTGTAGCCACCTCGAATCCGCGAAAAAATTTCGAGAATCACGCATGAGTAGACGATGTCCGCGCGTGCGTGCAAGCGTGGATCTTAATTTCAGAGCCGTAAATTTGGAAGACGGGCGATGCAATCCCGACGACCTTCAGGCCGCTCGTTACGCGTTTTTCCTCGGCGCCTGCGACATTGCGGCAATCATGGCGCGCATGGCTTCCACCGATCCCGGTGCGCGCCGTTCGCGCCACGCTTCCAGGCGCCTGGCATGCTCTTCGAGGGCCGAAAAGTACTGTGGATTCTTCGAGCGTTCCCGCATCTGTCCAATCAGCGGCTTCATGCGCTCCCAGACGAACCATTGCTCGCCGCTGTTCTCGAAGAAAAACTCCTCGTCGATCAGCCCCCGATTCACGATGTTCGCCACCATTTCCCAATAGCTCGTCACCATGCGCACGTTCGCGTTTTCCTTGCTGCCCGGCGGATACGCTTGCATCATCTCTTCCGCAGACGCGGGACGAAAATGCGTAAAGAACCAGTCGCGCGCCTCGCGCAGCCGCGGCTCGCGCCGTTCCTCATAAAGCCGCAGCATCAGGTTCACCTGTTCGTGCGTGACTTCTCCCATTTCTGGCTCCTCCTCGTGGAGTATCTGTTTCGCTTGAAAACCTTTCCGTTCTTCGCGGGACTCTACTGCGCCGGTTCCGGCGCCGGTCCGTGAAATTCCACTTTGTGCGTATGGCTGAGCGGAATCTGCTGCTCCTCAAAAGCCATCTTCACCCGTCGCCGCAGCTCGCGTCCCACTTCTTCCTTGCGATTTAAAATGGTGCGCACCTGCAGGCGAATCACCGTGCCATCCAGTGAAAGAGACTCGACCCCCAGCACGCGGGGCCCGTCCACCAGCGCTGGCGACCATTCTTTGTCGTTGCGGAAATCCGCTCCAACTTTTTCCAGCGTCACCAGCGCGCGGTTCACCGACTCGTCCGACGGCACGGTCACATCCACGAAAAGCTGCGACCAGTCGCGGCTCAGATTCGCGAGCTGCCCCAACTGCCCGTTGGGAATGGTCACCACCGCTCCACCGGCATTCCGCAGCACGGTGCGGCGAATAGTCAGATATTCCACGCGGCCCGTTTCGCCGTTAGCCTGGATCAGGTCGCCCACCACGAACTGATCTTCGAAAACGATGAAGAATCCGTTGATCAGGTCGCGCACTAGGTTCTGTGCGCCGAATCCCAGCGCCAGGCTCGCCACTGCCGCCGCTGCTTCCACCGGCGTCACGTTAAACCCCAGCTCCGGCAGAGCCGTGAGAATGGCCCCGATCAAAATGACGGCCACGCCCACGCTGTAAAGCAGCCCGGCCATGGTGCGCGTCTGCTGTTCGCGCATCTGCGCTCCCCGCGTGCGCGCCTTGGAAATCTCCACCAGCCGCGAGGTCAGCGCCTTCCACAGGCGCACCGCCAAGAAAGCCAAAATGAGGATGGCAGCGAGGCGTAGCCCGCGCGTCCAGACCAGTTCCACCCAGCGTGTCGGCGATTGGATCATAGAAGACGAAGACCGGGCGGCGAATTATAGCATCGCATTCATTTGCGGACTGACCGCTGCGTGCTGTGCCAGCCGGAGAGAACTATTCCTTGCTTTCCGGAACGGCCGATTCGGCCGCCTGAAAGCCGATCTTCGAATGCGTGCCGTCGCAGAACGGCTTCTTGGTGGAGGCGCCGCAGCGGCATAGCGCGAATTTTTCCGTCGTCGACACCTTCTTGCCATTTGCGTCGAGCACCGTCACCGCGCCGCTTACGATATAAGGACCATTTTTCAAAATTTGGATCGTGGTTTCCGCCATTGTTCCCCGCTTCCGGCCTTCAGAATTGACGCCGAGGATTACTCTACTACAGCCAAGCCTAAGCCCGGCCGCTTTCCCATTCGTCTACTTGAACAGATTACTTATGCGGTGCTGCCGGCGGCATCTGCATCTGTGTCGCGGCGGAGGGCGTCGCTTTCGGAAACAGCGCTTGCTTTACCGGCTCGGGAAGATTGGTCGCGTGCGCCACCAACTCTGCCACCTGCCATGCCTGCGTGTTGGTCAACTTGTCCTTGAACGTGGGCATTCCAGAGAGGCGAATTCCATTCACCACTTTCCAATAGCTTTCCGATGGCGGATCGTCCGTCACGCCTTTGCCTTTGAAAAGTTGCGTGGGCTTGGGGAACATCATGTTGACGTAATCTACCGGGTGGTCCGGCAACCCGTGGCACACCGCGCACTCCTTCTGATACACGTCAGCACCGGCCAGCAGATTCGGCTCATCCGCCGCGACGGGAGACTCCCCCACGTGCTGCTTTTCGATATGCGCGTCCAGAGCCATATTCGCCATTTTCCGCTCAAACGGCATCAGAGGATCGGTCACTGCAACAGGTGCCATGCCCGAAGCGAAGTAGTAATAGCCCGCACCCGCCACCACCAGCACTCCCACAATAAATCCCAGCAGAAACTTCATGTACATCCTCCTATTTGGGAAAATCGAGTATCGGCTGAAACGGAGTATTCAGC
>DASZMG010000140.1:0-5424 GCA_035551975.1 Candidatus Acidiferrales bacterium
ACTGCTCGAACTCGTTGAGTATATCGGCGAAGGAGGTGTCGACCGAAGTCACCTCGGGTGAATCAGGCGCGTTTGATTGGGGCATGCGAGAAAACTGCTGTCCCCATATTGTGTCACATTTTGAAAGTCCAGTGCCCTACACTCTTGCCTGCAAGGGTCGCGTCAGGCGGTCGCAGGAGGTCCAGTCCCGGCTTCCGCCTGGGAGGCGCTGGCTCCGTAAATCGCACGTATCGATTCGGCAAGGCTAGAATATCCTCAGTGCCGTCCACTTGGCGCCGTTACGTTCGCCCGCAGGATTTCGTCTGGCTTCTGTTCTTTTCGGCATTGGCCGCGTTCAGTCCGGAACGCAGCCCCAGCACCATCGCGACGCTGGTGGCGCTCGGTGTGGTTCAGGTACTGGAGCCGCGCATTGGGGCGCGGACCTCGGTCGTTCTGAAACTGGCGCTGAGTTTTCTGCTGATCGGCTTCAGCTATGGAGTTTCGAGCAGCTTCTACCTGGTACTGTTTCTTCCAGTAATCTCGGGTGCGACTAACTTTGGATTGTTGGGAACCGCCGCCACGTCGCTGGCCGCCTCCGGCGTGTATCTTTCGTTCCTGAGCTTTCTGGGAGAAAATCAAGAAATCGCGGATATCCGTGAACTGGTTCTGCGCGCCTTGTTCCTGCCAGTGGTTGGCTATTTGACCTATCAACTTTCTCAGGCCAACCAGGCGGAAAAGCACAAAGCGCAACAGGCAGTGGAAGATCTGGCGAGCGCCAACCGCAGCCTGCAGGAGGCCCAGGCCGAGGTGCGCCGTGCGGAGCGGCTGGCGGCCTTGGGACAACTCACCGCCGGGCTAGCGCATGAACTGCGAAATCCGCTGGGCACCATGAAGACTTCCGCCGAAATGCTCTCCCGCCAAGTGGCTCAGGAAAATGCAGTCGCCAAGGAGATGGCGGGATTCATCGCGTCTGAAGTCGATCGCACCAATTCGCTCATCACCCGCTTTCTGGATTTCGCGCGGCCCCAGCACCTGAAACTTGAGACCGCCGACATTACCACGATGCTCGACGGCGCGATCGCCCGTTTCGAACGGGAGCAGAAGAATATCGGCACGGCGGTGACGGTGTTTAAAAATTATTCGCCGGACGTGCCGCCGGTGCGCTTCGACGCCGAATTGATGGAGCGCGTGATCGCGAATCTGCTGGTAAACGCCGCGCAGGCCAGTCCGCCGGGGGGCATCGTCACGGTAAAAACGCTTTCCGATCATGACGAGGTGGAAGTCGCGGTGATTGACCGCGGGTCCGGCATCGATGCCAAGAATATCGAGAATATTTTCAATCCGTTTTTCACCACCAAGAGCGACGGCATTGGTTTTGGCCTCGCCATTATTACAAAGATCCTGGATGAACACGGCGGCCGCATCACGGTAGAGAGTGCGGTCGGCGAGGGCAGCGTATTTCGCGTCTTCCTGCCACTCAGGCGACAATAGAGAGCGAACCAAACGCCCATGCACAAAGCCACCATCCTGGTTATCGAAGACGAAGAAAAGCAGCGGCGCGTCGTGGGTCTGCATCTGGCCGCCGCGGACTACGAAGTCAAGGGAGCCGGGACCGCCGAAGAAGGATGGAAACTCGCGGGCGACGTCGACCTGATCCTGACCGACCTCAAGCTGCCCGGCATGGACGGGCTTGCGCTGCTCGAAAAACTCAAGGCGCAGAATTCCCACACCCCGGTGATCGTCATGTCGGCCTTCAGCACGGTCGAGAACGCGGTCGAAGCCATGAAGCGCGGCGCTGTGGATTTCCTGCCCAAGCCGTTTTCGCTCGATCACCTCAGCGTGGTGGTGGAAAAAGCGCTTGAAGTCAGCAAGCTGCGCGATGAGAATCGCGAATTGCGCGAAGCTCTCGGCGAGCGTTATAAGTTCGAGAACATCATTGGCAGCAGCCCTGCGATGCAAGAGATTTTCGCTACCATCGTGCGCGTGGCTCCCACGCGGGCGACGGTGCTGCTGGCCGGGGAAAGCGGCGTGGGGAAGGATATGATCGCGCGAGCGATCCATCAACATTCACCGCGCAAAGATCGGCCTTTTGTCAAGATCAACTGCACGGCCATTCCCGAAAACCTGATGGAAAGTGAACTTTTCGGTTACGAGAAAGGCGCATTTACCGGCGCGAATATCTCCAAGCCCGGCAAATTCGAGCAAGCTAACACCGGCACCGTAATGCTGGATGAAATCGGCGACGTGCCGGCTTCCGTCCAGGTGAAGCTGCTGCGCATTCTCCAGGAGCGCGAATTCGAGCGTCTGGGCAGCAATAAGACCCAGCAAACCGATGTTCGCGTGATCGCTGCAACCAATGTGGATCTTCGTGCCGCGCTCGAACAAGGCACCTTCCGCGAAGATCTGTATTACCGCCTGAATGTGGTGCCAATGAACATTCCGCCGCTGCGCGAGCGAAAGGAAGATATTCCCTATCTGGTGGACCACTTCGTTAAGAAGTTCGGCGGCGAGATCAGCGAAGGCGCGCTGGAGCGTCTGGTGAGCTACCACTGGCCCGGCAATGTGCGCGAGCTGGAGAATGTGATCGAACGCAGCATTCTGCTGGCAAAAGGCCCGCGGGTCGAGGCCGACGATATAAAAATCGAAAGCGGCATCGGACGTGCGCGCCCGGCCTTCAGCGCAGAGGCTTTCCTGCCCGAGGGTATGACGCTCGACCAATACGAGCAATCGATTATTCGCGAGGCGCTCAAGCGCGCCAACGGCAACAAGAGTCAGGCGGCGCGGCTACTCGGTCTGACGCGCAACGCCCTGCGCTATCGCCTCACGCAGATGGGGATCGAGTAATCCAGAAGATCCTTGACAGATGAGTAAATTCGTGCTATATATAGTATAAATCGGAATCGATGCGGTCGACTATTCTATAGAAGACTAAACTAGATGAAATCGATTGAAGATATTCAGAGTGCCTATTCGAAAGCGGTGAGCGCTTTGGTTCCGGCAGGTTATCGTGCCGAGGTCGCGCTTCTCGATGGCAACGGTCGCAAGAAGAGGAAGGACGCCGCTGCCCACAACTGGGATCCGCTTTCCGGGTCCGTGTCGATTACTTTGAAGCCGGAAGTATCGGCTAGCCAGCCCGAAAAAGCTAAGTCCATTTCCAATTCCCAGGGAAAACAGTCCGTGGCAGCACTACCGACGCAGCTTGCAGAGGCTGTCCAGGCTCTGGATGCCGCCGAGCATAAGGTTTCTTTTGTGGCACTCAAATGGTTCCGTGACCAATTTCTCCCCGGCTTTGGAGTCGCATGGGCCGCGACGCCTTACGCTGGGCAAGAAACTGTTAAAGAAGCAATTGATCGCGGCTTATTCCTGACCAGCAAGGTCCAGAATCCAAAGGCGCCGGCTTATCCCGTTACCGCGATCCGGCTAAACCGCGATTTGCTGGAGGTGCGGCAGACTCTCGGGTCGGCTCCGGTGGCTCATAGCCGGATTTTCCGGCCGGTTGCTATCGCGGGAGAGGCTTTATCGGACACTATCGTCCGGGATCGCCGATAATCCTTGGCCTCCTATTTCCTGGACACCAGTGCCCTCGCGAAGTTATACATCCGGGAACCGGGAACCAAAAGAATGCTGGAGTTGGCCTCGCAGGCGGAGACTAACCTGGTCATTCTGTCGCTCTCGCGAGTAGAATTTCGTGCGGCGGTCCAACGGCGCGTACGCTCGCGAGAACTCTCCAAAGAAAACGCGAGTGCCGCCCTTGCAGCTTTTAGCGATCATCTGGGCACGGTCTATATCGTCCAGCAGGTCACCGAGGCGCTGCTCGAGAGGGCGCAGGGACTGCTCGACAGGCATGACCTTCGCGCTTACGACTCGATTCAGCTTGCGGCGTGCCTGACGCTACCCATGCAAGATAGCGGAGACCGCGCGATATTCACGTGCGCGGACAGTCGGCTAGTTGCTGCCGCCAAAGAAGAAGGGTGGCCCGTGCTGAACCCTACTCAGTAGGTCCGCAGCGACGGTCAGCGCTTTTTGCGGATCAGAATTACCAACAAGCTCACCACGACGAGAAATCCTACGACCCACCGCAGCGCATCCACAGACTACGCGGTTGCGCCCGCCATCTTAGGCTTCAGGACGTCCACCAGTTCCTGCACCGCGCTTGCGCTCTTGGCCAGCATGGCTTTTTCCTCGGCATTGAGCTGCATTTCGTAGATTTTCTCGATGCCTTTGCGGCCAAGTTTTACAGGCACGCCCACGAACAATCCGTGAACGCCGTATTCGCCCTCGAGCAAGGCCGCGCAGGGCAGAACTTTCTTCTTGTCCTTGAGGATCGACTCCACCATCTCGACCGCAGCCGCCGACGGAGCGTAGTAGGCGCTGCCGGTCTTTAAATGCTTTACGATCTCCGCGCCGCCGTTACGCGTGCGATCCACAATCGCAGCCAATCTGTCGGTTGGAATCAACTCCGTAAGCGGAATGCCGGAGACGTTCGACAAACGAACCACCGGAACAATGGTGTCGCCGTGGCCGCCCAATACTACCGCCGTCACGTTCTCCACCGAGACACCTAACTCCATCGCGATAAACGTGCGAAAGCGAGCGGAATCCAGCACCCCCGCCATGCCCACCACGCGGTGCTTGGGAAATTTCGAAACATGATGCGCTACCGTACACATCGCATCCAGCGGGTTTGTCACCAGCACCAGAATGGCGTTGGGCGAATGTTTGGCAATATTTTCGGTAACGCTCTTCACCACTTCGTAATTGGCGACCAGCAAATCGTCGCGGCTCATGCCCGGCTTCCGTGCCAGGCCGGCCGTGATGACGACCACATCGGAGTTTGCCGTCGGCGCGTAATCATTGGCGCCCGTGATGGCTACGTCGTAGCCTTCGATAGGGCCCATCTGAGCCATATCCAGTCCCTTGCCCTGCGGCACCCCTTCGACGACGTCCACCAGAACCACATCGCCCAGCTCTTTCATGGCGAGGTTTATTGCGGCGCTCGCACCGACATTTCCTCCGCCGACTACCGTGATTTTATTACGCATAAGCCATCGATTATATCGTAGTCTGGAGAATAGCTTGCCTCTCGATCAATCCACCGCAGAGCAATTCGCGCGTTTGGCGTTGGATTGCGTTCATCGCGAATATCCGAATAAAATCGCCCATACGCTGCTGTCGGACTCCGATGCGCGTCCGCCCCGTGAACTGACTCCCGCGTTCTACGGATGCTATGACTGGCACTCCGCCGTACACGGACACTGGATGCTGGCGCGTCTCGCGCGCTGCTTTCCCAATACGCCGCTGGCCGAGCAAGCGCGAGCGGCGCTCGCCCGCAGCGTCACCGCGGACAACATCGCGGCCGAGGTCCGTTATCTTGAGGCTCCCGGCCGCGCCGCCTTCGAGCGTCCCTACGGCTTGGCCTGGCTATTGCAGTTGAGCGCCGAGCTG
>DASZMG010000141.1:0-8757 GCA_035551975.1 Candidatus Acidiferrales bacterium
GGATACCGCTACTTAAATGAGCAGCCTTACAGGGTCACGCCTCTAAGTTCTGAGTCACACCCCCGAGTTCTGAGCGAACGAAATAGGTGCGTTGGAAGTAAAACGCGACATTGACCAAGCCAATCATCACTGGGACCTCCACCAGCGGCCCGATGACGGCAGCGAATGCCGCGCCCGAATTTATCCCGAACACCGATACGGCAACCGCGATGGCCAGTTCGAAATTATTCGAAGCGGCGGTGAACGCGAGAGTCGTGGTCTTCGAGTAATCAGCGCCTAGTTTGCGTCCCATGTAAAAGGAGACGAGAAACATCGCTACGAAGTAGATCAGCAGCGGAACCGCGATTCGGACCACGTCCAGAGGGAGACGGACGATGTATTCCCCCTTTAGAGAGAACATCACCACAATCGTGAACAGAAGAGCGATCAGAGTCAATGGGCTTATCCGTGGAACAAATGCGCGGTCATACCATGCTAGCCCTTTCAGACGAATCAGAAAGGTCCTGGTGAGAAAGCCGGCAAGAAATGGGATGCCAAGGTAGATAAACACACTGCTCGCGATTTGACCGATAGAGACGTTTACAACCGCACCCTTCAATCCAAACCAGCCGGGCAACACGGTGATGAAGAGCCAGGCGTAAACCGAGTAGAAAAAAACCTGAAACAGTGAATTGAAGGCAACCAGGCCTGCTGCGTATTCCGAATCGCCCTTGGCGAGATCGTTCCAGACAATCACCATCGCTATGCATCTTGCCAGGCCGATCATGATGAGCCCAGCCATGTACTGCGGATAGCCACGAAGGAAAACGATGGCGAGGACGAACATCAGCACCGGTCCGACGACCCAGTTCTCGACGAGGGAAAGCGCCAGCACGCGCTTGTTGCGGAAGACTTCCGGTAGTTCTTCGTATCTGACCTTCGTGAACGGCGGATACATCATGACGATGAGGCCGATGGCTATGGGAATCGAGGTGGTGCCGACGCTGAAGCGGTTGAGAAAAGGAACGATGCCCGGCAGCAGCCACCCCAAGAGGACTCCGAGCGCCATGGCCCCGAAAATCCAGGCAGTGAGGTAGCGGTCAAGAAAACGCAGCCGGCTGGTCGTACTCATTCGCGTTCCTCACTTTGGTTCATCATTGTTTGCCGATGCGGTCAATTTCCCGCTGAATGGCCATTTTTTCGAGACTTGATAGCGGCAAGCAGAGAAAGAGGGATATACGGCGGTCGAGCATGACGAAGGCGTCGCGAAACGCTTTCTCGATTTGTTCCGGCGAACCAGCAACGGCTGCTGGATCGGGAACGCCCCAATGCGCCGTCATCGGCTGGCCGGGCCAAATGGGACACACTTCTTTCGCGGCGTTATCGCAAACGGTGAAGACGAAATCCATTTTGGGCGCACCTGGTGCTGCAAACTCGGACCAATTCTTGCTGCGAAGACCATCCGTGGCTAAATGCGCCATTTCGATTTGCTTCAGCGCTTCCGGACGAACTTTCTCCGTGGGATGGCTTCCCGCACTGTAAGCCACAAAATTAGGCCGCCCTTTTCGATTCAAAATGGCCTCGGCCATGATGGAGCGCGCGGAATTGCCCGTGCAGAGGAAGAGAACGTTGTGGGGCATCGCTGGTATTCCTTTCCGTTATTTGCAGCAGGCAGGCTCGCAGCAACTCTGTTGCTGCGGAACTGGCTTGGTCGCACGCACGAAGGCGCTGAAGAACTTCCCATCGACTTGCGGTGCGATCGCATCTGCGTCAATGCCCGCTGATGCGAGGAATTCCCGCGCGTCCGCAGCGCGATAGGTACGCGTCGGCTCGATTTCGACATTCTCGAAGCCAGCGGATTCCAACTTATTGCGGTAATCGGTTTCATCCAGCGCGCCTGCTACACACCCGACCCAGAGCAGCACACTCTTGCGAATTTCCGGAAGAATTTCACCGCGAGTGACGACATCGGAGACGGCAAAACGGCCGCCAGGCTTGAGCACGCGATATGCCTCGCGCAGGACCTTGGCCTTATCCGATGAGAGGTTGATTACGCAATTGGAGATCACCACGTCGACGGAGTTGTCCGGAAGCGGAATATTCTCGATCTCACCTTTCAGGAATTCGACATTCTCCGCGCATGCCTTGCGCTTGTTTTCATTGGCCAGAGCGAGCATCTCGTCGGTCATGTCCAGACCGTAGGCCTTGCCAGTCGGCCCAACGCGTTTCGCCGATAAGAGCACATCGATGCCGCCGCCAGAGCCAAGATCGAGCACGGTTTCGCCGGCGTTCAACTTCGCCAAAGCTGTCGGATTCCCACAGCCCAGGGAAGCAAGCAGGGCTTCCTCAGGTATCTGGCTGGCTTGCTGGGAATCGTAAAGATTTGAGGTGATCGGGTCATCGCAGCAGGACGCGGCTGCCGCTCCGCAACAGGAGCTTCCACCGGATTGAACGCGCAAAGCGGCCTGCCCATACTTTTCCTTCACAATTTCTTTCACATCAAGAGCCTTCAAATTGGTTTCGTTCACGGCCCCCTCCTTACTTGCAAATCTGGATGATTTTTTTCGGCTTCACGGCCTTGTTCCGGGTGCAGCACTCGGAGTAAAGGAAGCGCAGAAGTTCCTGCAGAATTTCCGTATTCGCGGTGTAGCGCAGGAAGGTGCGCTCGCGCTGTACGGCCACGAGCTCCTCGTTTTTCAATTTGTCGAGATGGTGAGAGAGGGTTGAGTTGGGAATGCCCAGCTCTTCTTGAATCTCGTTCACCACAAGTCCTTCCGGATGAGCAGAGAGAAGAAGTTGCAGAATTCGGAGGCGTGGCTCCGTGCCTAAAGCGGAAAACATATCGGCGTATCTGGCGACCCGGTCATCATTGACTGCCTGTCTCATATTTCCATAATGGTAGAAATATGGAATCGTGTCAATAGGCTGAACGGGCCCAACAGATAAGTCAGCGGGCCAGGACGGAGGCGAGCTGCAGCAGGCAAGGATCGAGCGGCTTTTTCTTGCCGACGATTTGCGCCAATGGCGACGCGGTGATTTCGCCGTGATTGAGTCCGATGAGGACGCCGTATTGCTGGCGGGCGAGCGCTTCGACGGCGGCAGCGGCAAAGCGCGTGGCGAGGATGCGGTCAAAAGCGGTGGGCGCGCCGCCGCGCTGCACGTGCCCAAGTTTTACAACGCGCAGATCGAAGCCAAGGCGCTCGCGATGCTCGCGAAAATATTGCATGAGACCTTCGGCGTTGTACCGCGCGCCTTCGGCCACAACCACGATGGCGTGGCGCTTGCCGCGATCATAGCCCTCCCGAAGGCAACACGCGAGCGCTTCGGGATCGGTTTCGACTTCGGGCAACGCGATGGCTTCCGCGCCTCCGGCAATGCCGGCGGCGAGCGCCAGATAGCCACAGTTGCGGCCCATGACTTCGACCAGAAAAGCGCGTTCGTGAGAGGAAGCGGTAACCTTGATGCGGTCGATGGCCTCAAGCGCGATGTTGAGCGCGGTGTCGACGCCGATGGTAATTTCCGAGCCGCAGAGATCGTTGTCGATGGTCGAGGCCACGCCGACAACCGGAAACTCTTTTTGCGTGAGAGCGAAGGAACCGGATTGCGAGCCGTCGCCGCCGATAACGATGGCGGCGTCGATATCGTGTTCGCGAAAAACGCGAACACCATCGAGTTGCGTTTCTTCGGATTTAAATTGCGGGAAACGGAAGCTGCCCAGCATGGTGCCGCCGAGTTGGATGATTCCGCCAACGTCGCGAAGGCCCAACCTCACGAAGTCGCGTTTCACCAGCCCGGCGTAACCATGCCGGACGCCGAACATTTCCCAGCCTTTGTCGATCCCGGCGCGAACAGCCGCCCGAATCGCTGCGTTAATTCCTGGCGCATCACCGCCGGTTGTGAGCACGGCCACGCGCATGATCCTTGTCTCCCAGTTTGGTTCTCCAAGACTTTCGACGAATCAGGCCACATTGCTTTCGAGCTGCTGCCCGACAACGAAGCTAAGCGGCCTTTACTTCCACCTTCGTGGTGGTTGCTTTCGCACGAGCCGCCTTGGGCAGAGCCAGCGATAGAACGCCATTCTTCAAGGTCGCGGTCGCTTTTGCCGCGTCGACTTCGGCCGGCAGATCGACAACGCGAAGAATTTCGTTCGAGCACTCTTCCTTGTAGATGGTTTTGCCCTTCTTGTTCTCTTCCCTGGTTTCTTTTTTGCCGCCGATGGTCAGGCGCCCAGGTTCGACGCTCACTTCCAGATCCTTGGCACCGAATCCGGGCACGTCGGCTTCGATCTGCAAAGCATCGGCGGTTTCGGAAATGTTGACGTGGACAGGATGCAGGAGTTCGGTTTCGGCCTTGAACCAATCGTCGAGCTCGCGCCCGAAAATTGCGCCGTTGCCTTGGAAAATCTCAAAAGCACGGCGCGCAATTTCATCGTGGATACGGTTCATGCGGTCAAAAAGCGTTGCGGGTTCCACCAGCTTCAGATTGCTGGCTTCCTTGGTATCGGGGGCCTTTTCCAGTGCTACTGCCCTTGTACTCATTTTCTGCTTTTCTCCTTCCGCTACTGGGGTTGCTTCAGGTTCGATGCCTATGCATCGTCGCGATGATTGTGGCGGAGGCACAGAATAGACTCCGTGATCTGTATCACACGCGTCTGTGACCCTCGCCATTACCCACATATGGCTGCTCTGTTAAGAAAGAATAGGATCGTTCAGTTGTTGGGAGCAGATTCCTGCGGGGAGAACCAAAATGGCGTCAAAATATGGAATCGCCGCGCAGCCGGCAAGCTATTCATTCGATACCATTGGCGATGTCACCGAACGCGTGGGATTCAAAAGCATTGTGGTAGCCACCGATTTTTCAGGCGCCGCGGAAAAAGGGCTCCGGTATGCAATCGAAATTGCCCGGCGATATTCCGCCATGCTGCACGTGGTACACATCCTGGGTCCGGCGGTGTATCCCTATGCGCCGACTTCGGCCTGGCCGGATCTTGCAGAGCAGGACCGGATAACTCGCGAAGAGTCCAAGGCGAAGCTGGAGGAGCAACTGCGGGCGGTGCGGCACGAATTGATTTTCCAGGGTGGCGAGGTTTACGCCACGCTGAATGAGCTGGCCCGGGACAAGCAGGCCGATCTGATCGTTCTGGGAACGCACGGGCGAAGCGGGCTGGAAAAAGTGCTGATGGGTTCGGTGGCGGAGAGAATCTTCCGCGAAGCGCGATTCCCGGTGATGACCGTGGGACCGAAGGTTGGGGAAAAATCCCGAACCACTGCAGAACTGAGCCGGATTCTGTACGCCACCGATTTCAGCGCGGAATCGCTGCACGCCGCGCCGCTTGCCATCTCCCTGGCGCGCGAAAATCGCGCACATCTGATTCTTCTGAATTGCTTCGAGGGTGGCGAGGACGGAATACAGGCCATGCTGCAAGGATTGCGGCAGTTGGTGCCCTTCGGCGCGGAGTTGCGCTGCGAGCCGATTTGCATTGTAGAGCGGGGCCCGCACGGGCAAAAGATCCTGGATGTGGCCCAAAGCCATGGAGCCGACTTGATCGTGCTGGGTGTCGACGGCGCTTCCAAGGGCTTAGTGCACAACACTCGCTTCCACAGTTCGGCGCTGTACAAAATCGTGACGCAGGCGACCTGTCCGGTGCTCACCGTGCGCGCCTGAGCCTTGGGATAGGTATAAAGGGCGGCACCGAGCCCACCGCCCTTGTTCCTTGTAAAACTTGCGATTAGCCGCCTACCAATTTCGGGAACTATCCCCTTTACATACCGGAATATGTAACGAGAAGCAGGGTTGGCCGTCCAAAAGGCATAATACATACGAGATGACCGAGCCCGTTGAACTCACGGACGACGGCCTGTTGTGCCGTGTAATGGCTGGGGACGAGGATGCCTTCGGCCTCCTCTATAAGCGCAGGCACCCGTCTCTCTACCGCTTTGCGCTACATATGAGCGGCAACACAGCCGTGGCGGAGGATGTGACGCAGGAAGTGTTCTTGGCGCTGATCCGCGATCCGAAGCGATTTGATCCGGCCAAGGGCACGCTGGCGGGGTTCCTTTTTGGCGTGGCGCGCAATCATCTGCGCAAGCGCTGGGAGCAGGACCGGCGAATCGTATCGCTGATTGGCGATGCGGATGAACTGGGGCCGCTGGCCTCGGGCAACGGCAACGGGAACCACTCAAACGGTTCGGGCGCGCACGTCAATGGAAACGGCAACGGGCACTACGTGGTGCCCACCACACGAGATGAATTCGCGTCCATCGAAAATGTGACGCGCGTGCGGCAGGCCATCGGCACGCTGCCGGAAAACTACCGTGAGGTGGTGGTGCTGTGCGAGCTGGAAGAAATGAGCTATGAGGAAGCGGCTGCGGCACTTGAATGTCCAGTAGGGACAGTGCGTTCGCGGCTGCACAGGGCCCGGGCCATATTGCTCGAAAAACTGCGCGACGCACGGCCAGTGCGGCGCGCCACGGCGGTGGGCGAATGAACGAAGAAATGAATGATGAAATGCAGGAACGTGAAGAAGCGATGCCGATGAACTGCAGCCACTTCAAGGAAGCGCTGGACGACCTGGACCGCACCGGCATGCCGGCCATGATGCTGCGCGAAGCCGCGCTGGAACATGCCGAAACGTGCGGGCGCTGCGCGCAACTGATGACCGACACTGAGGCGTTGGATTTTTCGTTCCATCAGATCGCCGCGCACGATGGAAATTTGCAGGCTCCTGCGCGCGTGGAAGCGGCCCTGCTGCAAGAGTTCAGGGCCCAGCGGGCGGCGCAATCAAATAAAAAGGGAAACTGGCGCTTGGCGGCGCTAGCAAGTGCCGCGGCAGTGCTGCTGGCCTTGGGATTTTCACTGCGGCACGTTTCGCTGAGTCATACGACTTCGGTCGCCAGCGAAACAAGCCAGTCAACATTGAATGCGAATGTACAGCAAGGCAGTGCGGAAGCGAACAACGAGGCGACCGAAGTTGCGGAGAACGTTTCGACGGACGCTCAGGATGCCACTGGGTTCGTCTCGCTGCCGTATGCGACCGATCCGGGGACGCTTGAAGGCGGCACGGTGGTGCGCGTGGAATTGACGCGCGCGGCACTGGTGTCGATGGGGTTGCCGGTCGCGGATGCGGGTTCACTCGACCGCATTCCGGCGGACATCATGCTGAGCGAAGACGGGGCGCCGCAGGCGATTCGGCTGGTTTCGTCGACGAATCTGGGGCAGTGAGACAAGGGACGGAAAAGCAGCGGGCGGGGAGTTCGTTCAGGAAGATTTTGTTGAAGAGGATGAATGCTATGAGAAGGAAGTTGACGAGCAAATTGGCGAGGACGTTGACAACGAAACCGGCACGCAGATGGACAACCGTAGGGCGTTTTGCAGCAATGGCTGCAATGCTCGCAACCGGAGTGGCGGCGCAGGCGCAGTCTGGGCCTCTTGGTCCGCCACCGGGACCACCGGGAGGGCGGGGAGGCCGCGGAATGTTCCGGGGCGGCGGTCCGATGGGGGAGGACATCATCGGCTTTATAGGCTTCGAGGCGGGACTGGGCCGCAACACCGTTACGGGTGCTCCGTTCACGGCTACGTTCTCGCAGCAAACTACGGAGACGCTGGGCGATGGCAACCACATCCAGCGCACCACCACCGGCACGATCGCGCGTGACAGCAATGGACGGACGCACCGCGATCTGACCTTGCCGGCCATCGGTCCGTGGGCGACCTCGGGAACCACCCCGCCGCACGTGGCGTTGATCACTGATCCGGTGGCAGGCATGGATTACGTTCTCGAAGTGGATCGTAAGGTCGCCAGGGAATTCCCGGCACCTCCGCCGGGCAAGGGCGGGAAAGGGCGAGGCGGGCCGCCGCCATTCGTGCAAGAGCGGCAGAATGAGTCGACCACCGTTTCGCTGGGCACGCAGATGGTAAACGGGGTGTCGGCGCAGGGCACGCGCACAACACGCACCATTCCCGCGGGCGCTTTCGGAAATGAAAAGCCGATCGTGATCACCGTGGAGCGCTGGTATTCGCCCGACTTGCAGATGAATGTACTGATCAAGCGCAGCGATCCGCGCACCGGCGACAACGTGTTCCAGTTGACGAATATCGTCCGGTCGGAGCCTGAGGCGACGCTGTTCCAGGTGCCGTCCGACTACACGGTGAAGCAAGGACGCATGAAGGGCAAGAACGGACCCGGCACGCCCCCACCGCCCCCCGGGGGCTAAGCCTGTAGCAATAAAACGGGCCTTAAAGATACAAAAAGCTGGGAACTTCGCAGGTAACTCACGGTAACAAGATATAGAGAAGGAAAGCGGTCTACGCAATAAGCAGTACTTGCGGGCGGATCCCCCACCACGCTCCGCCCGCAAGCCCCCTTTCTTGAAGCCTAATGAGAAGTGGAAACAGCCACGCCGGACATGTACGTTCCGTAGGTAGAACTCGCGCATGGCGACGGAACTGAACGAATCGGCGCTGCGCAGGCAGCTTGCATCGGAAGGCTTTTCGCATACTTTCGTGTGGCAGGATGGGCCGAACGCGTATTATTCCGACCACACGCATGGCGGGCTGACCGCGCACATCATTCTGGATGGCGAGATGACGCTCACCTGCGGCGGCAAATCGCAGACCTATGGCGCGGGCGAACGCTGCGATGTGGATGCGGGCGAGGTGTAGTCGGCGAAGATGGGCCCGAAAGGCTGCCGCTACCTGGTGGGCGAGAAGTAGGCCGCGGAAAAAAATCCAAGATAGCGTACGATTTTTCGATTCTTTTACCGCGCCTCTCGATCGGAC
>DASZMG010000142.1:0-20217 GCA_035551975.1 Candidatus Acidiferrales bacterium
ACCGCAGATGCCTCTCTGTGTTTTTGTTGAGCTGCGCAGCATTCATCGCGCAATTCCGCTTCAAATCACTTCCGAGAGCTTCCGGCAGCTACACCCATTCACCGGAACGCATCACCGGCTCTGAATTTCCACCCGCGCCGATTCCATCCACATCGATGCGATTCGAGCCGATCATCCAGTCCACGTGAATCAGGCTATCGTTTGCACCGCGCGCGGCGAGCTCCTGCGGCGCGAGCTTGTCGCCGTTCACCAGGCAGGTGCTGTAGGCCTGTCCAAGGGCAATGTGGCACGCGGCGTTCTCATCGAACAGAGTGTTGTTGAAAAGCAGCCCGCTCGAGGCAATCGGAGAGGAGTGCGGCACCAGCGACACTTCGCCAAGGCGGCGCGCGCCTTCGTCCGTTTCGATCATGCGCTGCAACACCATTTCGCCTTTCGAGGCGTGAGCTTCCACGATTTTCCCGACTTCGAAGCACACCGAAATGCCCTCAATCATGGTTCCCTGATAGGAAAGCGGCTTGGTGCTGGTCACGCGCCCGTCCACGCGATCCTTGTGCGGCGTGGTGAACACTTCCTCCGTCGGCATGTTCGGTATGCAGTAATTCCCATTGCCGGCGGTGGTGCCGCCCCCGAGCCACAGATGATCATCCGCGAGCCCCACGCGCAGATCGGTGCCGGGCCCCTTGAAATGCAACGCGGAGTAGCGCTTGTCGTTCATGCGCTTGGCGCAGGCGTGCAGATGCGCATCGTGTTTTTTCCAGGCCTCGATAGGATCCGCTTGGTCCGCGCGCGATGCCGCAAAAATCGCGTCCCAAAGGCGCGCCACGGCTTCGGCCTGCGGCAAATCCGGGAAAACGGAGGCGGCCCATGCAGGCGACGCATTGGATACGATAGTCCAGTTGATGTCGTGGCGAGTGATCAACTCCAGTGCCGGGCGATACGCTTTCGACATGGCACGGTTCGCGCGGCTCACTTTCTCCGGGTCTTCGTGCGAGAGCAGCGCGGGATCGTTGCCGGTGATGGCTAGCCGTGCCGAACCGCCCCGAAATGCTTGCGCCATTCCTTCGTAGAGCCAGGACGCGGCGGTATCGAATGTATCGCCTCCGCCATAACGGAAACGCAGCAGCGTGGCGTGCTCATCGGTAAACAGCGTAGTGACAAGCGATGCCCCCGCTTTGTAGGCATGCTCCGTGATGCGACGCACCAGCGCTACCGCATCGAGCGTCGCGGTCAGCACCAATTGTTGTCCCGGCGCTAGGCCCAGCCCCGCGCGAACAGCCACTTCGGCGAGGCGATCCAGATTTTTCTCGAATTCAGGCGATGGGACAGCTTGCCCTTTGGCTAATGTGGTTGTGGAAGTCATGCCTGTATTATCGCGAATCGCGAGGCCGAGCGCATCCTCAACGCGTGGGCAAAAAAGAAAAAGGGCAACACCATTAAGGCGTCGCCCTTTTTACACAAAAGATGCGGTTCGCGGCTAGTCGAGCACTTCGAACACGTCGTGCTGACTGGTTTCGAGTTTCGTGTCGGGCGCACCCGATGACGTCACTTTGCCGCTCACGAGATGCAGTTGGTTACCGATGAACGCGCCCGCCACGCCGTGCCGGGGATAAGGCATGGATGGCAAGATGCTCCACGTATCAGTAGCCGGTTCGTAGGCTTCGAGCGCGCGGAATGCGGGAGTTGCCTCGCGCGTTTGCGCTTCGCCTCCGGCCACATAGATTCTGCCGCCATGCGTGCCCCAGCCTCCGCCACTGCGCGGCGTGGGCATCGGGCGGCGCGGCACGCCCCACTCGTCGATGGCCGGATCATACTCTTCCACCACGCCAACATTCTGCGCCACGGTGATAAACGGGCTGCCAATGCGTCCGCCAATCACGTAAATTTTCCCGTTTACCGTTCCGGCAAACGCGTGATTTCGGGCCGTAGGCATGGGGCTGCGCGATTCCCACTTGTCCGTCGCGGGATCGTACATATCGTTCGTGCCGACGGAGCGCGCCGGGCGATTCGGAAAAACCGCCGGCTCCTTCGAGCCGGGATTCATCGTAGCCCCACCGATGAAATAGATCTTACCGTTGACCGCTTCCGCGATTCCCGCGGCACGCTTGTCGGGCACTGGCGCGAGAGCTTTCCAGGCATCTGTCGCAGGATCGTAGACCCAGGCATTGTCCACCGGCTGCCATCCCTGGCCACCGCCCGGAACCGGATAATAGAGATATCCGCCGAACATATAGATTTTCCCGTTCAGCGTAGCCATGGCCTGATGGTGTACCGGCAGCGGCATGTTCTTCTTCTTGGTCCATTTGTCGGTGCTCGGATCGTACTCGTAGACGAGTCCAGGCGGTTTGCCGAAGGGATTGAGACCGAAGCCGCCGAGCACGTACATCTTGCCGTTCACCGTAATGCCGTAAAGCTCTTCCTCGGGTTCGGGAAAGCCTGCGGCCTTCAACCACTTGCCCTTCGGGGTTTCTCCGTTGCCGGGTCCTTGGTACTGCGCTTGCGCTACCGTCAGGCACAGCAGCGCCAGCGCGAGAACTGATACGGCCGAAATTCCTTTACGAAGCATCGAGCTGGGTCTCCTTTTTCTGAACTGGAAAAGCAGCGATCAATATTTAAAGTTCACGAGCAGGTGCGCCATGTTCGAAGAACCATCGCCCATGTAGGGAGTGTCGATCGGCAGTGGATTCTTGATCTGGATGTCGAATTTGCCAGCAGTACGCAGCAGCGACTCATCGAGAGTCACATCCACTTCTTCCGGGCTAACAATCTGATACGGTACCGAGCGCCCGTCGAAATAGACCTGCATGCGCCGCACAAATCCGAAGCCCTTGATCACGAGCGTGGTCGTCGGGTCACCCTCGGTGACCAGCGTCGGTGAAATGGTTTCAATGGCTGGCTGAGGCGAAACCACCGGATTCGGAATTCCCTGCACGCGAGCCCCGCCGCCGAGTCCGCCCGGTTTCACCAGGTTCTTCAACGCCACAACCCAGTTCAGCGATTCCACCGGCGGATTGCCCCAGGAAAAGTTGCCGCTGTCCATGAAGGGATCGCTAGGCCACGGGTGGTACTTGTGGTCGATCACCTTACCGTTAAACACGATGTTGTCGATCTTCTGCGTGTTGTGGATGTCTTGGAGAGGATCGGCGTCGAGGATGATCATATCAGCGTAGCGGCCCGGTTCGATGGTTCCAATCTGCTTGTCGAGATGGAATGTCTGCGCGGGCCACTTCGTCGCGGCCTGGATCGCTTCCATGGGCGTGAATCCGCCCTCGACAAAGACCTCCAGTTCTTGGTGAAGGTCGAGGCCCACGGCCTTCGATACGTTGGTGTTGCCGCCCGCCGTCACGCGGCCGCCCGCGTCCAAATACATCTTGTGAAATTTGAGCATGTTCATATATCCGCGGTGCCGGCGCTCAATCACCGCCGGATCGAGTGGCGGCGCCTCGGGCTCCGCCATAATTCCCAAAGCGGTGATGCGGATGTGTTCGACGTTGGTAAAGTCGGGGAAATACGCGCGTATTTCCGGAATGGAGAAGAGCTCGCGGTTCTCCTCCTGCATTCGTGCCCAGTCCTTGGGCATCTCCGGCGCGGTATTCAGGAAATTCGGCGTGAGCGTGATCTTTTTCGGAGCCATGCGCTTGATCAACGCCTCGGCCTTGGCCATATCCATATCCGCATAGCGATCGAGCTCGTTGTTCCACTTCGAGGGGTCTTTCGCAATCGCTTCGGACACTCCGCCGGAATGGGTCAACTGATCGACGCCGAGGTCAATGGCCTTGTCAAGCGTGAGAACCGGCCCGACCGCTTCCAGAATCACCGGCACGTTCGCCTTTTTTGCTTCGTCGACAATGGCTTCGTTGATGTCATTCGGCATCTTGCCGTCAGCGAAGAAGATGAAGTCCGCTTTCGCCGCGATGAACCCTCGAGTCAAATCGCGCGCTTCCTCCACGGATTTCGGAAAGCGGTCATGAAAAAGCTTCGGTTCGAATCCTGTTTCAAACGTGCGATCGGTGCTGAAGTAGCCGATCGAGGTGATGTATCGTGGTCCGGCAATTTTCCCGTGGTTTACCGCTTCGCGATGCACGATGGAAAGCTGGCCGCCGAGGCCGTTATCGACAATCGCCGTGACGCCGTGATTCAGATACATGTCGTTGATAAACCACGTGCCGTACCCATGGCTATCGATCATTCCCGGCATGATGAATTTGCCGCTGGCATTGATCACCTGCGTGTTCGGCGGATAAGACACCTGCCCTTTGCGGCCGACGCTGGTAATCCGGTTGCCGGTCATCACGATCACCGAATCGGTCAACGGAGCTCCGCCGTTCCCATCGATAAGTGTTGCCCCTTCCACCACCAGCGTGGGCGCGTTCTGCGCGCGCAGTGGCACCGCCAGTAAACCGGCCAGGCACGCCACGGCCAGCGCAAACCAAATCCTGCTCAATTTTTTCGTACCGTTATTCATACGGATTTCTCCCCGTAAGTAGACTCGCAACTTTTCAATATGGTCTCTTTTTCTCGATGCGCCATCCGGCGCATACCGTTGCCACAAACGGTCCTCGGGAATCAAAGCGTGCCGGGAAAGATATCACACTCCCGCATGTCAGGCCGGTGTTAAATTCGGAGTCAGGAAAGCATCTGGGCGGTAAACGGATCGGCGCCAATGGTGCCGCGCAACTCAGTGAGATATGCGGAGGAACTGACACGCGCGAGCTGCCGCTTCGCAGCCTGCGTGCGCTCGGCAACATCGAACATCTGCGGACCGGCGCCGTTGCCGTCGGGATGAAACTTCTGCAGCGCGGCGAGATGGCGCTGCCAGAGCGCCACATCTCGCCGTTGTTTAGTGAGTAGGCGCTCCTTGTACCAGTCGCTAGCCAGCGTAGCCTCGCGTTCGAAAAGCCCGCGGAACCGTGGATCGTTCAACCTCATGCCTTCAAATTCGCCGTGCACCATGATGTGCAGCAGCGCTTTCAGCGGCGGGCAAGCAGCATCGACGCTGCCGTCCTCGAAATAATTGCGCGCCACCCGGCGCTGAGCATCGACAATCGCGTCCACGCCGGCTGCGAATAGATCCACGCCCTGCTTTTCCGGCCGCAGCATTTCTTCGGTGAACACCGCGTCAGGCGTTTCGAATAGGCGCCCGAGAAAACGATCTGAGAAAAGGCGTGTGATGCGATAACCCAGGCGGCTTGCGAGAACCTTGCGCCCTGCAAGTTCGAAATCCTCAATGCGCTCGAGCAGTCCCTCCGCGATCATGTATTTCGGATCGCGCTCGTGCACGCGCATGCGGCACCAAATCTCCGGCACCAGCATGCTGATGTCGTGATCCACGCGCACTTGCGGGCCCACGTATCCCGCCGAGGTGGTGAAGCCCGCGTAGCCCGTGAGAATCGCAGCCACCAGCGCGTTGTTCAAATCCACCACCGGCCAAATCGCGTTAAACGGACCCTTCGTAAGAGCGCCCTCACTGCCGAATCCTGTCGTGGATGGCGATTTCCCAGTGAGGCTTGAGACAAATTCCATGAACAGCTCGGGCAGCTCTTGATAATGGATCGGGTTGTAAACCGCCAGCGGCGGTAAACCAATTTCCAGATCGGGCGGGCTGTTGCGCCGCCCCGCCAGCACTGAATTCACCGGAAAATGAACCGGCCGCTCCGCGGGGATGCCGCGGTCAAGCCGCGCGGCGATTTCCGCCAGGTGCGTTTCGCGTGGATTTTCGAGATCCGGCCGTTTCTGCAAGTAGCGCGGATTCTTCGATGGTTTTCCATCGACCATGCGTGGATGCGCCGAAGAAACCACGTAAGCCGAAGACGGCTGCGCCACGAAGCTCTTCAGCAAGTGCTGCATGGGGCGGGTGAATTTATCAAACTCCGCCACGTGTCCCACGATTTTCGCCGCTTGCTCCAGGCTGAACGGCTCGTAATTTGAAAGAAACGTGCCGGCGCTGGCGATGTCCAGCTCTGCCTGCTTGTCCGCGCCGCGATGAATGGCGTCATCTGGACGCTGGAACAGCAGCGTCTCGCAATTCAACACCAGCTTCACGCTCGGATTGGCGAATTCTTCATCGAGTCCGCTAAGCCGTTCGCGCGGCAGCACAACCGAAACCGTGATGTCGTCCTCCACTTGCACCTTGTCCGCGGGATGGAAGTCGGGACGCAGCTTGTAAGTGCGCCACGAGCCATCGCCGTCGTAACCCACGCGCAGGTAATAGTTGACCAGCTTCTCATTTTCGAACTTCAACTCGTGCCCCGGAATTCCATTCACGCGATCGACGGTAAAATGCTCGCGCCAATTTGCCTCCCATTCCGGGCGGTAATAGCGTTTCACAGTGAAAAGCAGCTCGCGCAGCGCGTAGGGCAAAGTGCGAAGCCAAGTATTGTGCTCGTCTCTGTATTCGGGCGAAGGCGTAAACAGATGAATCACCGAGCCCATGGTCCGCTCGGGGTCCAGGATCGACCGGTGTGTGCGCTCGTTTGAGCGATGATCCTTATACACGCTGCTGAAATCCATTTTCAGGATTTCAGCCACGCGCTCGATATCGTGCTGGTAGTCGCCAACGAACACCGGCCCTTCCAGAATTACGTTGGCAATCGATTTTGAGATTTCCGACTTGCCGCCGCCAGATACCGTACACGGCTTATGGCACAGCGTGCCACGCGGCCGCGCACCCACCATTCGCCATGCCGATCCGCCCGATTGCTTCTCCATGCGCAGCCGGAAGCCATTCGGAAGCACGTAAGTGGTGTCGGCTCGAAGAGGCAATTGCCCGGCAGCGCCATGCAGGTTCCATTTCACCGTGCCTTCGCGCACGCTGAACACGGCATTCTCCGGCGCGTACAAAACGTCGGGATATATGCGATCGACCGCGTACCCTTCCGGCTTCGCGTCAGCGAGCGGCCCGAGCAACCGAATCGCATCGTCATAGTGCGTCTTTTTTAGGCTGACGGCATCGGCCGCACGAAAATGCTGCCCCAGTACGTATGTGGCAAACGCAATCGCCCCTCCCGCGTGCTCTTCCTCGCATGTGCCGTAAAGATTCGCCGCATAGCTGATCTGCGTCTTCACTTCCTTTTTGCAGTAGCCGTAATAATTGTCCGCGATGATGGTGACCATTACGCCGTGTGCATCGCGGCAGGCCACCTTGAACGATCCGCCGCCGTTGTAAGGCTCGTCCGCATCGCGCCAGAACATGCCATCGCGCCGCTGGCGCTCAGTTGCATCCTTCTCCTGAGGTAAGCCCACATCCTTCTTCTTGATTCCCGCCAGATGCGGTGCAACGATCACGCAGCCGGTGTGTCCGGTCCAGTGCATTACGTCCAGCGCGGAATCGTTCTTCGGAAGATAAGGATCGCCTGCGTTACCGAAAATGCCCTCCACGAAATCCAGATTGCTCACCAGGCTACCGGGCGCAATGAAGCGTATCTCCATCGACTTCTGCGGTTCCTGCTCCGTTGCAGGACACACGATCGGCCGCAGTAACAGCGACACAAACAGCCGGATCGGATCCTTCTGATCGGCCCCGAAGGGTAGGTCGAGCAGGCTCGCCGGCGGTTTGAACGCTGCGGCAAGCAACGCGGCAAAAGTTTGCTTCGGCACCCCTTGCTTGTCCGCCGGAACCGGCAGCCCGCCTTCCACTATGTGAAAAATTCCCTGCGTGGTGCGCCGGTCGCTCTTCGGATTGTGCAAAATCCCCTGCGGCACGCGATAGCTGTTCAAATACGGCGCAGTAAACGTGTCGCCACCCAAAGGCAGCGACATCATGCGCGCAAGACCAGCTCGATCGAGCACGAAAGTATTCGCCGGCAGTTGCGCGGCACCGTCCGGGCAAACATCTTTCAAATAGTTATCTAGGAAATTCTGGATGCGCCGGTCGGCCGGGCACAGCAGGTTGCCCAGCATCAAATCCTTCTGGTGAATGTTGCGCAGCAGCGGGCCAGCAATCGCCAGAAAATCGGCGTCCGCCTGGCGCGAGGTGGGGTGCCCTAGCGCGGCAAGCTTCAAGTCAATGTACTGCACCAACTCCGCATCTGTTGCCATGCGCGCTGTCCTCGGCGCGAGCGGGTACGCTTCGAGGCGGCCGTATGCTGGATGTGCCATTTGAGGCTCCTAGCATAGCGTCCGAACCCCGCGCTTTGCATCAGTATATTGGATAGCCAACTCCCGGATTTTGAATCAGAGCAAAGGGCCGCCAACACCAGCCATCAGTTGACGTCAATATCGATCACGTGAGGCGCACATCGAACAGCGCCAGCCAATACTGCATCGACTGCAGTGCGAACCCGATCAGGATCAGCCCGATTCCAAAAACACCGAGCCGCCGCTCCGGCAGATTATCCGCATAATACTCAATGTAAGGATTCACGGCCGTCCCGACGCCGGTTACAACCCCAATCGCAAGCCCGATGCGCAGCGCAAAAGTCCAGGGATGGTCCACGTGTCGAACAAGAAAGGTGCACACAATCGCCGCGGAGGCGTATCCGAAGGTTCGCACTACTGTCCCCCAGAATTGCCGCCGCGTGAGTCGCGGACGCCGCGACGCCGCATAATCCATGGAGGGCTTCACTCCTTGGGCGTAGCCGAGCACTTGTCCGATGGTAAGCAGCACGCCAAACACAATTACGAAGCGCAGCCCCACCGCCGGATATAGCCCGATTCCAATCCCAATGCTTCGAACGGCGCTGAAGAATGCCTGCATGCCCAGCGAATAGTCTTTCGTCCCACGCGACACGCGATTCAGCTCAATCGCAACTGTCATACCCGTGGTCACGCCCGCGAAAAATCCGAAAAACGCTCCCAGGCCCAAGCCGTAGCCGACGCCGAAAACCACCGAGTATGTAACCGCGCGCGTAAGCAGCCGCAACGTCCATGCTTGCCGCCCAGCAGATCATAGGCGAGATACAAGCTGCCCAGCACATCCAGACAGCTTCCGCTGATGGCCGCGACGGTGTGATGATCCATTTGGACAGGAAATCCGCCGCTATTCTGCCCGACGCGCACACGAATCGGCAAACAGCGTTTTCTTAGCACCAGCCTCGATTCCCGTCGAAGAGAGAGGCAGGCAAGAAAAACGAAGGGCAGCCGTCGATCCGGCTCCCCTTAATTTCAGCCCACTGCGATTGGTTTCAGTTGCGTTCTTTTTTATGGATACGGCACGTATCGCCAGAGATCGTTGAGAAAACCGTTGCCCGTGCTGCTACTGGAATCGTAGCCTTGCCCGCCAAACAGCCAGAGTTGACCAGTGCTATCGATCCAGTAAGTCGCGCCGTTGCGGCCACCGGGAGTCCAGTTAACGTTGGGTGCGTACGGACGAGTAAGGCTTCCGTACACGCCGCTCTGGCCTCCGGTAACCGAACCTTTGACCCAGGTCCATGTTTTGGTTGTTGTGTCAAAAGCCCACAGATCATTTAGGGCGCCGTTGCCGTTGGTGCCGGTCGAATCCAGCCCCCAGCCCCCGAAAAGCCACAGCGTTCCATCCTGGTCGGTCCACGCAGCTGCGCCCCAACGCGAGCCAGGTACGGTTCCGGCTGTCGCGCCGGCCAAGCCCACCGTTCCCGCTGCATGGATCACGCTCGGGGGACCAATCAGCGGCTGATTTCCATAGGTTCCAGTTTGATTCGCGGTGCTGGAACCCGCAACGAACGTCCAAGTACCTCCACCGATGTTGTACATCCACAGGTCGTTCAGGATGCCATTCGGCGTACTGCTCTTATCCTCGCCTTCGCCACCGAACAGCCAGAGGTTGCCCGAGGCATCGGTCCAGCCCACTGCAGATTGGCGTCCGCCGGGGTAGGGTGTCGCACCTGTATAAGCACCTTGTTGGTTGATTGTTGACGTAGTGCCACCCGAAACGAATGTCCAGTTCGTGCCGTTGTACTTCCACAGATCGTTCAGGAATCCAACGTTGGCACTGCCGTCGTAACCGTATCCGCCGAACAGCCAGAAGTTCCCGCTCTGGTCTGTCCAGGTGACCGCGCCCCAGCGCGATCCGGGCATTGGGCTTCCGCCGGAATAAACTCCGCCGTGATTTCCGGTCGAAGGATTGCCACTCACAAACGTCCATTGCAGGGTGCCGGTGTTGAACTGCCACAGGTCATTCAAAAGTGAGGAGCCGTTTCCGTTGCCGCCAAACAACCATAGCTTCGTCTTGGAAGAGTCGGTCCAAGTTGCGGCGCCCCAACGAGAAGTTGGGACGGTCAAGGGCCCTGATAGAATGGCAGCGTTGTCCTCGTTCTGGGCCAGAAGAATGATGTCTGCGCCCAAGGTGCTGCTCCCCACCACAGTAGTGTTGTAGCCGTTCACAAGTTGCCATTGGCAGTTATTCGTATCGGCACTCATGATCACGCATTCCCACAGGTCGTTGAGGTTGCCATACAGCGTGTCCGGGCTCGGGTTCCCAGCCAATTCCCAGCCCTGTCCGCCAAAGAGCCAAAGATTGCCGCTGGCATCCGTCCAGCCCGCGCCACCATTTCGGGCGCCAGGAGTATTCGTGTACGGGTTCGGAAAAGTGGCAGGGGCCGAACTCGGGAACGATCCGTATTGCGGTGCAGAGATCGTCCCGGCCGTTTTCGTGCCACCTATCCAGGCCCAATCATTGTGGCCGCAGTCGATCAGGATGCTCGTGATGTTGGCGGTTACCACCCCTTTGTAGTTGAAAGACCAGCAAGCCTGACTTTGCGTGGAAGGTCCGGTGAAAACGGTTGCGTTGAAAGCGCCATTCAGAGCGACGGGCGTTGCGAAGTTGAAGGGCCCATTTTGGTTTACCGTGAAATTATCGCCACTGTTGTTCTGCAACGTGAAGCTATTATCGTTTATCGGAAGATCGACTTGCGTCGGTGGGGTCGGCGTCCTGCCTAGCACACCAACAATTTGGCCGCCGACGCTGAACGTTACCGCGGCGCAGTTGATCGTGACAGTTGTGACATTGGCAGTTGCCGTTCCGGAGCCATTAGTTACCACGCAATTCTGCGCCGGACCGGATGGTTCGGTCAGAATGCTCACTGCATAAGTGCTGCCCGTGACGAGCTGTGTTGTGAATGTGAAATTGCTGGTTGAGCCGCTTGTGGTTATTGGTAAGTTATTTCCGCCATTGTCTTGAAGAACTAATCCCGCCCCAACCAGTCCGTTAATCGTACCGCCGATGGTGTAGCTCAGTGCGCAGCTCACATTCACCGTCACGGTAGCGCTCGTCGCGATTCCGCTTCCGTTGGCAACCATGCAAATTTCCGTCGGGCTAGTGGGCTGCGTCAGAACAGTGATGCTATATGTGCCGGTGATCGGGGTTTTGAATTGAAAGGTGCCACTTGCGTTTACCGTGAGACTATCGCCACCATTGTCTTGCAGCACCAGGCCCGGACTGCTCAGCCCGGTTACGTTTGCGCTGATCATCGCATTGGGCACAGCGCAGGCCACCTGCACATTTGTGACATTCGCGCTGACGGTGCCACTGCCTCCACTCACGCTGCAGGCCTGCGTGGGATTGGAAGGCTGGGTCATGATCGTGACAGCATACGTCTTTCCCGTGGCCAGCCCTGTCTTGAACGTGAACGCGCCATTTGCCGCAATTGTAAGGTTATCGCCACCATTGTCTTGCAATACCATTCCCGACCCCGTGAGCCCTACCACGGTTCCACCGATCGTAAACCCGCTCGACGTCGATCCCGTACCTGAGGAAGAGTTGCCGTTTGGCTGGCCCGGCGTGCCGCTGCAACCTACCAAAACCATCGGAACAGCCAGCAACAAAAACCACCTTTTAAAGATGTTCATAGTCCTTCCCTTGTCAGGCGGCCTCGTCGGCCAGCGGTTTTTCCCATTACCTTGTTGTTTAATTAATAAACAGTCTGAGCTGTACGTTCATTTGACATACTCGTTTGTGCGCCGGAGCAGGGCAACAGACGTTTTGAGTACTAGTTCTCAAACGATTACCGAGTCTTTTGGAACAATCATCTGCAAATATAAACTAAGTCTTTATAATTCTGCTTATTAGAGGCACACAGAAACAACTACACGTGCAGTTAAAAATGCGAGTTTATCCTTTACGCATCTCCAGGAGGAGACAACCCCATCGCCGACTGAGCGCTGGCTACCGATCTTCCCTCGCATCAACAAATGTTTCGAATTGATTGGGGTTAATCCTTTAGGCAACGGCTCCTAGACAGGTACTTTCGCCCATGCCCCGTCCGGCTACCATGGGCAGGACCGGATTCGTATAGCGCCAGTGTCTATTCTTGCCGGCACATGCCGGCGTGGAAATGAAAGGAGTCGTCATGAGGAGATTTGCTCTCATGGCCGGGCTTGCCCTGCTAACTGCGACGAGCGTGTTGGCTCAAAAACCGGAAGGGGTGCATCCCGATGGCAGCCCCCTGCAGATCGGGGTAGGCTACACTTTCATCAGCTTGAACGAAGTCCCGAATACCACCTTGAACAGCAACGGCCTGGACGCCACCGCTGTTTACTACAAGGATTGGTACGGCGTTGAAGGTGACTTCACCGGCGCATTCGCCTCGCAAGCCGGCAAATCTTCACAGCTCTATTTCGGAGGCGGCGGTCTCCGCCTGCGCCTGCCGAACACTTATTCATTCGAGCCTTGGGTTCACGGCGTCCTGGGCTACACGCACTTGTCACCACAATCGTCGTTCGGAAGTGACCAGGCGTTCGGCTACAAAGTAGGCGGCGGAGTTGACATCAATCCCCATCGCAGCCGCATCGGCTATCGCGTGTCAGCCGACCTCTTCGGCAGCCACTTCTTCCGCACCTATCAATTGAGCCCGGAAGTTTCTGTGGGTATCTATCTGACTCTCGGCCACGAATAAACGCGCGTCCGCAATTGCCCGCCGCGAGGGGCGCGTTCGCAGCACCTCGCGTTTCTTCAGCAGGGATCATTCCTTCTTCCCCGCCTTCATTTCATGCTACTTTTCCTGAATCGATTTCAGGTAGTTCACCACGCTGATGATTCGCAGCTTCGACTGCGCGGCATTGTCATGGTTCATCATGTCGAACATCGGCCCCCACACCGGCATCTCCACCGTTCCGTGCGCCGGCGCCTGCACCCCGTTCCGCAGTACGTCTAATACATAGCCATTGGGAAATGTTCCTCCGCGGCGCTTCGCCAGTTTGGTCAGGTCCGGCGGCTGCGCTTTTAGATCCTTCGCAGCTGGACCGTCTCCGTGTGCAGACACTCCATGGCATACCGCGCAATCCTGCTTGAAGATCGTCGCGCCATCTTTCGGATTCGCCATATCCGGCGAGTTGGACGGCGGCTTGGCTCGCGCTTGCGGCGCCGCCATAACAGGAACACTCGCTGCGAGCAAAATCAGCGGCAAACCGGCATAACGAAACCCAGACCAGCGGAAGCTCATGGTGTCCTCGCAATCGGTGCAGAGCAGCATGAGAGATTGCAAGCGACGTTCCATCTGGACGCACTGCAACAGCACACCTTGCAGCGCTTTGATTGGTTAGAAGTGCCGTTCTGGATAGCTGCCGGTTTCAATGTGGGAAATGGATAGCGCGTCCGACGCTTTCGCGTTCGACGTTTCAGCGTTCAAGCAGCTTTTCCAGACGCTGCCGCTTTTCCCAGAAATCCGCCCATAAGTCGCCCACCGTTTCGAGCCGTCGTTTCATCGTTTTCAGGTTCCACTTCACGGGATCCAGGCTCGCCGTGAGTTCGCTAGGCTTTACCGGCGCCGAAACCGGCCCGTGCGGAAACGCGCGTACCGAATAAACGCTCGCCAGCGATTGCCCTCGCGAATTTTGGTGCGAATCCATGTAGATGCGGCCGTTGGGACGATTGCTCACGCTGCGCTCGAACGTGATCAGCCCCTTGTGCTGCTTGTCGACAATCGAAGCCACCGCGTCGACGAACATGCGCGCTTGCTCGAACGTATAGCGCGGCTCAACCGGAAGAAAAATGTGCAGGCCCGTCGCGCCAGAGGTTTTGGTGAACGCCGTCATGCCCAGATTCTCCAGCGCTTCGAGCAACAGCTTGCCAAGTTTCACCACCGTCGAGAACGGCGTTTCCGGCGTGGGATCGAGATCGAAGAAAATGTAGTCGGGATGCTCCTGGTTGTCGTGCGTGCTCGACCACGGATTGTGGTCGATGCACCCGAGATTCGTCAGATAGATCAACGTTGTTCGATCGTTTGCCAGAATGTAGCGAATGGGCTTGTTCTTGTCATCTGAATGGATCGTCGCTGTCTGCACCCACTCCGGCGTTTCCTTCGCCGCGTCCTTTTGAAAGAAAGTTTTCCCACGAATGCCATTGGGATATCGCCGGAGCACCATCGGCCGCTCCATCAGGAACGGCAAAATCAGCGGCGCCATGCGGAAGTAATAACCCAACAGATCGCGCTTTGTGAATTCGTCCTCTGGAAAATAAACCTTGTTGAGATTTGTCAACTGCAGCACGCGCCCGTCAATTTCTACCTGGACATTCTCGGCGCTCCCGCCATCCAGTTCCTCCTGTATCTCGTCATCAGACGCAAGTACCGGCGCGTTTGACGATGGGCGCAGCGAGTCCCGTTCTGGTTTTGTCTGGGTTCGTCTGGCAGCTGGATGCTTCGATTTTCCCCTGCCATCCGTTTTCACCGGCCGCTTTCTTTCTGAACGCATCTCTGGTCCGCTATCCGTCTCAACCTTCGCCGTGCCGGCTTGTTTCTCCACATGGACCGCCTGCTTCATCTCCTTCTCAAACGTGCAATCCCTGCCGGGGCGGTCGTCCTGCAACCCCTCATATCGCGGCGCGCGCAAATGGCGGTCCTGGGTCCACGACGAAAATTTCACCCGCGCCACAAGTTCCGGCTTGATCCAAAATCGCTCTTCCCGCGTCGATGGAGGCTCGGCAAACGGACATTTCTGTGTTTTCAGTTTCTGCACCTTCGGCCACAGTAGCCGCTGCGTCTCGCGCGTAAATCCGGTGCCCACCCCGCCGATGAATTGCAGCTCTCGATTCTCGTCGTAAAGTCCCAGCAGCAGCGCCCCGAAATATTCTCGCGACCCGCGCGGCGCGGTCCAGCCACCCACCACCGCGCTGATGTCCACATCTAGCTTAATCTTCAGCCACCTTGAGCTGCGCCCTTCGTGGTAAGGGCTGTCAATTCTCTTCGCGACCAGCCCTTCCAGGTTTCGCGCCACCGCCAATTTGTAAAGCTCCTCGCCCTTTTCCAGCACATGATCCGAATAGCGGATGCGCGCATCCTCCCGCACCACCTTTCGCAGCAATTCTTTTCGCTCGATCAGCGGCACCTTGTGCAGATCGTAGCCGTCGACATACACAATGTCGAAAATGTAGAACATTGTTGGCGTGCTCTCGATCAGTTGCTTCGACGGCCTTTGAACACCGAATCGCGCTTGCAGCCGCTGAAAATCGCTGCGCCCGTCGCTGTCGAGCACCACGATCTCGCCGTCAAGCCAGGCTTCGCGCGTATTCACCTGCTCGGCTAGGTCCGCCATCTCGGGATACTCCTGCGTGATTTCCCGCGCCGACCGCGACCGCAGCCGGCTTTTGCCATTTTTCACGCGCGCCAGCGTCCGCACCCCATCCCACTTGATTTCAAATAGCCAGTCGGCACTCGAAAACGGCTTATCCACCAGCACCGCCAGCGCCGGGCGGATCATTTCCGGCATGGGCGCCTTCCGCCCTCCCGCTGGCATTTCCAGCTTCATCTGCCCGCGCTTCGAATGTGAAGAAACTGGGGCCGGCCGCTCGCGCGACACGCCATTCGCACCATTCGAGCCGGTCGCAACCGGATCCAGTTTCCAACCCGCCGACGAATCATCCGCGTGCTTAATGAGCAGCCATTCCCGTCCCGCGTTGCTGCCTCGTTCTCGCCCGTGGATCTTCACCAGCACGAAGCTCCCCTTCAGCTTTCGTCCGTGTAGCACGAACTTCAGTTCGCCTCGGTCAATCTGCTCCTGCGCCGAAAGCTTACCTTCCATTTCGTAGGTGCCTTCATCCCAGATGCTCACCTGCCCCGCGCCATAATTCCCCGCCGGAATCACTCCTTCGAATTTCCCGTACTCCAGCGGGTGGTCCTCTGTCTGAATCGCCAGCCGCTTGTCCGCCGGGTCCATCGACGGCCCTTTCGGCACCGCCCAGGACGCCAGCACTCCCGCAACCTCGAGGCGAAAGTCATAGTGCAGCCGCCGGGCATGGTGCTCCTGCACCACGAACCGGTTTCCCGCCTTGCCCTGAGTCTTTCCCCGGGGTTCTGGCGTCAAATCGAACTTGCGCTTGTGTTCGTACTCGGTGAGCTTGCTCACTGACAAGGTACCTGGCGGCATTATAGGGTGCGAATTAAGGTCGGCGAGGCTCTTAACTCGTAGTACACCAATAATTTTCAAGCCCTACAGAGATATACCGATAGGTGGGTATTATTGCAGCCCTTAGACTTGTGACCAATTTGGGAGGCCCCAAATGCCTTCTTCGTCATGGAGAGGCTCCATATCGTTTGGCCTTGTATCAATCCCTATTCGACTGTACCCTGCTGCGCGCCCGTCCAGGATTAATCTGCATCAACTTCACAGTGTGTGCAAGACGCGCCTGCGGCAGCCGCTCTATTGCCCCCACTGCGAACGTATCGTGGAACGAAACGAAGTGGTCAAGGGCTACGAGGAAAAAGACGGCAGTTACGTCCTCATTGAGCCGGAGGAGATCAAGAAGATCCAGCCCGAGTCCAGCCGCGTGATGGACATTTTGAGTTTCGCAAACCAGAACGAAATCGATCCGCTCTTTTTCGATTCATCCTATTTCATCGTGGCCGAAGAAGAAGGCCGGAAAGCATATCAACTGCTCTTGAAGACGCTCGAGGATTCCAAGCGCGTGGGCATCTCCAAGGTGACCATGCACCAGCGCGAATATACGGCTTTCATTCGCCCCTATGATCGCGGCTTGGTGCTCCACACCATGTATTTCGAAAATGAAATACGCGAAGCCCCCGGCTATGGAAAAACGGATAATGTCAAGCTCCGCCCCCAGGAAGTGAAGCTGGCTGAACAGCTTGTCGGCAGCTTGTCCGAGGAGTTTCATATCGAACACTATCACGACGAGTTTCAGGCGCGCATGCAAGCCCTCATCGAAGCAAAGGAGAAGGGCAAGGAAGTTGTCGCCGAACCGGCGGCTAAGCGCGCTCCCGTTATCGATATGATGTCCGCGCTGAAAAAGAGTCTGGAAACTGCCGGCGGTACGCAGGCCAGGAAGCCCGCTCGGGCCGCATCCCATCATAGGCATCGCGCCGCGAGTTAGCGTTTTTTTCAGATTTGTGGTGCCATATCGCTTCGCCGCTCGTCCAATGGTTTGGCGGCGCAGCGTGCTACTAAGTGGAGATCAAAGAAAGACGAGGTTGGAACCATGAACGCAGCGAAACCCAAGAATAAAAAATACGAAGCCATCGAAAAGTCCCTCATCGAGCAGCGCGACGAGCTCCGCCGTCGCCTGAGCGATCGCATGACCGAGGTTCACATCGATCGCGAGCCCGATGATGAAGCTGCTCTGGCTAGCGACAGCTCCAGTAAGGAGATGGCCGTAGCCACGCTTGAGCGCGAACGCCGCACTCTGGCCGAAATCGAAGCCGCTTTGCTTCGCATGAAAAAAGGCGAATACGGTATGTGCGCCTCCTGCGGAGAGCCTATTCCCGAAGCGCGCCTTAAGGCGCTGCCCTGGGCCCGCGTCTGCGTGAAATGCGCCGAGCGACGTTCCAACGGCTTGGCTGCGGATTAAGCCTTCGTATCGCCGCTTGAGCTTCGCCTCGCGCGAATGGCGGTGCGAAAACAAAACTGTGCCAAAAACAAACGGCGCTGAGAGTAACCTCAGCGCCGTTCCTTATTTCTCGCGGATCGTCATCCGCTCCCCAAGTAATTATCGCTAGGAGTTTTTAGCAGCGGTTGTTCGTGTTGCCGCCACTTCCTCCTGCTCGTTCATTCCTTGCACGAAAGCATCGGCTTGGCGCTCCGCCTCTTCTCTGGCGATTCCATATCGTTCCTGGAGACGTCCCACCAATTGATCGCGCTTTCCGGAGATCACCGTAAGATCATCATCCGTGAGTTTTCCCCACTTCTCACGAAACTTTCCTTTCGACTGTTTCCACTTCCCTTCGACTTGATCCCAGTTCATAAGTTGTCTCCTTACGAATGTTCTCACCTGATCCAATTCAATAAACATTCTGACTTCCACTTCAGCTAACCACACCGCTAGCGGGACGCAAATACACAGAAAGCAGCAAAAGGCGGCCCCGAACGCTCTAGAAGATTTATTTACCGAAAATTTTCCCGGCAGCCACTGGGCCCCCTGCGCTGGACGGTTCTCAGCTCGCAGCAGGGTGCGGGTTCCGCCGCCGCGTTTCCTGAAACTCGTGCTCGCCCTGCCTTTTACCTTGCCGTACAGCTTTTCTGCCAGAAGCCTCAGGTTTTGCACGGATTGTTGGCCTGGTACTGCGCGCTTAACCTTCCCGCTCAATCGACGGAGGTAGCGCCATGCAATGGGACGTCCTGGTTATTTCATCTGACCTGGAAGCGCGTCGGAATCTCACTCGCACTCTTGAGGACCACGGAACCGATCTTCTCTGCGCTCCGAACATCCGCGCGGCCATCGAGTTGCTCGAACGCGAAGCAGGGCATTCCGTAGGTTTAATCTTTTGCGATCGCGACTTGCCGGACGGCAACTATCGCGATTTTTTGACGGTTCTGCGTTCTGTCAAGAACAAAACGCGCGTAGTGGTAACGTCACGTTTGGCTGACTGGGATGAATACCTCGAAGCCATGCGCCTCGGGGCCTTCGACGTGATCGCCGCACCTTGCCACTCTGCCGATGTCGAATGGATACTCGTTCAAGCGGCCCGCGACCTTCGCGAGTCCGCGATCTCTTGGTCCAATTCCGGGTCCCACCGCGCGGCCAGCGCAAGCTGAGCGGTCGCGCCTCATGCCAAGTGGCTGAACTTCTCCGTTCGAAATTCTATATTTCCTGGCTCCTCCGAGGAGGAGACCACTGTGTCCGCGTCGGTGCATTGTAGGATTTTTCTTGCAATCACTGCTTGGCCCGAGCTCTCGCACTCCACCGAGAGCAAAATCTCCTGAGTCCACACTGTCCGGAACAAGTCGTCTGCCTTCCTGCCCGCAGGACTTCGCTCTCCGATTTCGAGGTCCGCTTGGTTGGCCGTCGGAAATATCACCGAAAAGTTCTGATCAAGGAATCCCACATTGCGCAAATGGCAGAGCGCGTATTCCACAGTGGCTTCATTCCGGTAAAGACCACAAACCAAGGCTTTGGACTCAGTCATCTCGGGTCTCCCTCAGTTACAGCCTTAGTATCCGAACGAACGGTCTTTCCCTCAATCCACCCCTCGCTGTACGAAATGAGAGAACCTCGTGTACCACGCCCCTCGCATAGTCCCTTCTTCGGCAGCAATTTACGGTTATCTGGTACCTGCATTTCCCTCGGGAATTTCCATCCGGAGTTCAGGTGAATCCAGTATTTCCAAAATGCAGCTTCGACGGTCATATATACCCTTGGAAATTGGGTATTGCTATCGTTGGATCGCGAAGCAGTCTGGCTCGCGGGTTCCCGTTGCCGTGCTTTCAAATTCGAATTGGGAGAATAAGAATGAAAAGCCTCAGGATACTTTTAGCCGACGACCACTCATTGCTGCGCCGCGGGCTGAGGTCCATTCTCGAATCGCAGCCGGGCTGGCAGATTTGCGCCGAAGCCCACACGGGGCGCGAAGCAGTCACTCAGGCCAGCCAGCTAAGGCCGGACGTTGTCATTCTCGACGTCTGCATGCCGGAGTTGAATGGCATTGAGGCCACGCGCCAGATCCGCAAGGCATCGCCTCGCAGCGAGGTGCTCATTCTCTCCGTTCACGAATCGACTCATCTGGTGCGCGAAGTCATCGAAGCAGGCGCCCGCGGCTATTTGCTCAAGTCGGATTCCGACCGGGAACTCGTCGCCGCCGTCGATTCCCTCGCCCGCCACAAGCCCTTCTTCACCGGCCGAGCCACGGAGATGCTTCTCACCGGTTGCGCTCCCGAGGAGGGCATCGGCAGTCAGGACCGCGAAGTCACGCAACGGCTCACCGCGCGCGAGCGCGAAATTGTCCAGCTCCTCGCTGAGGGCAAGACCAGCAAGGAGGTAGCTTCCGTACTGAATATCAGCACAAAAACTGCCGAGACTCATCGCGCCCACATCATGCGGAAACTTGAATTCCACTCCGTGGGCGAGATCGTTCGCTACGCCGT
>DASZMG010000143.1:0-14469 GCA_035551975.1 Candidatus Acidiferrales bacterium
GACCACTGGAGCGGCCCAAAGAAGCCATTCAAGCACGCGGAAGTATCCGCAGATCAGAATCAGTTCCCCGCTTTGCCACCTTAATCAAGAATAAGCCGGGAGAGAGGCCTTCAAATGCCAAATCTCGGACGCGCTCCTAGACAAACAATCATCGAGTGAACCGATCGTCCGTATTCACTATTTCCCGGTGGCGAAATGCTGATCCAGCGCCACGTTAAGCAACAGAACATTCACACGCGGCTCGCCGAAGAATCCTAAGTCCGGCCGCTCCGTGAACTGGGCAACCAAGGGCTTAACCCGATCTGGATTGGCGTTCCGCGCCTTAGCCACGCGCGCCAGTTGTATCTCCGCGTTAGCCGGACTGATGTCTGGATCGAGACCCGAAGCCGAAGACGTGACCGCATCCGGCGGAATGGGTGCCTTGGGCGTGAACACCAGCGGGTTCTTCGCGTCGTTGAAAGCCTTGATTAGCTTCACATCATCTAAATTTCCCTGCGAATCTTTGAACTGATCAACCGGCACCGAAGATTCGTACGCGATACCGTTGTCCAGGCAGTAATGCACGATGCGGTCGGCGATGCCGTCGTAATCGACGACCTCCTTGCCCTTGTCGTCCATCTTTGTGGTTCCATGGAGCAGCTTGGCACTCGTCGGTCCGAGGTTGGTGCCGCCGCTGGCGGTAGCGTCGTAACCATTCCCAGCAGCCGAAGGGCGAGGATGGAAATATTCAGGCTTCGAGAACGACTGCCCGATCAGGCTCGATCCAACCACTTTGCCATTCACGGTCACCAGGCTGCCTTGCGCTTGTTTCGGAAAAATGAGTTCCGAAATTCCGGTCATGACCGCGGGATAAAACAAGCCGGTGAGCACTGTGAAGATCAGCGTGATGCGAAACCCGGGTCCAAGTTCTTTCAACATTGACTTGCTCCTTTACGCGAGGTGCAGCGCAACCAGAAGTTTGTCGATCAACCAGATTCCAGGGAAGGGCACGATGATGCCGCCCAGGCCATAGATCAACAGGTTGCGCGTAAGCATCTGGCCGGCGCTCACGGGCTTGTAACGCACGCCACGCAGGGCCAGAGGAACCAGAGCGATAATAATCACCGCATTGAAAATCACGGCCGCAAGCACCGCGCTCTGCGCGGAATGCAGTCCCATGATGTTCAGCTTGTTCAACTCCGGATAGATCGGCGCAAACATCGCCGGAATGATGGCGAAATATTTCGCCACGTCGTTGGCGATGGAGAACGTCGTCAGGGAGCCGCGGGTAATCAGCAACTGCTTGCCGATCGCCACGATTTCGATCAGCTTGGTCGGATTGCTGTCGAGATCGACCATGTTTCCAGCTTCTTTTGCAACCATGGTGCCGGTGTTCATGGCCACGCCCACATCCGCCTGAGCCAGCGCTGGCGCATCATTCGATCCGTCGCCGGTCATGGCCACCAGCCGGCCTTGCGCCTGTTCTTTCTTGATGTACTCGAGCTTGTCCTTCGGCGTCGCCTGCGCCAGGAAGTCATCCACTCCTGCTTCCTGGGCGATAGCTGCTGCTGTCAAAGGGTTATCGCCGGTGATCATCACCGAGCGAATTCCCATGGCTCGCAGCGAAGCCAGCCGTTCTTTCATGCCGCCCTTGACGATGTCCTTCAAGTGCACTACGCCCAGAACTTTGGGACCGTCGGCCACCGCCAGAGGAGTGCCGCCGTTGCGTGAAATGCGGTCGGAAATTTCCGAAAGCGATGGGGGCACCGCACCGCCGGACTCTTTTACGAATTGGGCGATGGCGTCCGTAGCGCCTTTGCGCAGGCGGCGACCGTCAATATCCACGCCGCTCATCCGCGTATACGCGGAAAATGGGATGAATTGCGCTTCGTGCTCGGCCACTTCACGCCCGCGCAGGTTGTATTTCTCCTTGGCCAACACCACCACTGAGCGCCCTTCGGGCGTTTCGTCGGCGAGGCTGGACAACTGCGCGGCATCTGCCAGTTCGCTTTCCGTCACGGAATTCACCGGAATGAATTCCACCGCTTGCCGGTTGCCCAACGTGATGGTCCCGGTCTTGTCGAGAAGCAGCGTATTGACGTCACCCGATGCTTCCACGGCCTTTCCGCTCATGGCCAGCACGTTGTGCTGCATCACACGGTCCATGCCGGCGATGCCGATTGCCGAAAGCAAGCCGCCGATCGTGGTAGGAATCAGGCAGACCAGCAGCGAAACCAGCACTGCCACGGTCGGCGCCAAACCGCTCCCCACAGCCGAAATCGAATATTTAGCATACGGAGTCAGCGTTGCGACCGCCATCAGGAAGACCAGCGTCAAGCCTGCGATCAAAATATTCAGCGCGATTTCGTTCGGCGTCTTCTGCCGCACGGCGCCCTCTACCAGGGCGATCATGCGGTCCAGAAATGTTTCGCCGGGGTTGGAGGTGATCTTGATGGTGATGTGATCGGACAAGACCTTGGTCCCGCCGGTAACCGCGCTGCGGTCGCCGCCCGATTCGCGAATCACCGGCGCGCTTTCTCCGGTGATCACCGACTCGTCCACGCTGGCTACTCCGTCGATTACTTCTCCGTCACCCGGAATCAGGTAGCCAGCTTCGCAATAAACGCAATCTCCGGCGCGCAGCTTCGAGGCTGGCACCATTTCAAACTTCTCGTTCGGCAGAAGCCGTCGCGCGATGGTATCGGTCTTGGTTTTGCGCAGCGAATCCGCTTGCGCTTTGCCCCGGGCTTCCGCCATGGCTTCGGCGAAGTTGGCAAACAGCACCGTAAACCAAAGCCACAGGGCAATCTGTACGCCGAAAAATACCCCGCCGGCTCTGGCGATCGCATCCTTGATTACAAACAGGGTCGTCAAGGCCGCACCGACTTCCACCACGAACATCACCGGATTCTTCGCCACCAGCCGTGGATTCAACTTCACGAAAGATTCGCGAATGGCGCGCTTCAGAATATCCGGATCGAATAAAGGCCGCGCCCGCACTCCTCGTGAGATCAGCGTCGCGCCGCTTTCTTCCTTGATCTCCGGCTTGCGTTCGATCGGAGGTACCGTGACAGTAGACATTTCTAGCTCCTCATTCCCCACATCAGAACAAGTTCCCGTTCAGCATCTGGAAGTGCTCCGCGATCGGACCGAGCGAAAGCGCCGGGAAGTAGGTAAGCGCTCCCACGATGATTACCGTTCCGATCAGCAGCACCACGAATAGCGATCCGTTGGTCGGCAAGGTTCCGCTGGTCGTCGGGATGATTTTCTTTGAGGCCAGACTCCCCGCAATGGCCAGCGCGGGGACAATGAAAAGAAATCGTCCCACCAGCATGTCGAGCCCCATGGTCATGTTGTACCAAGGGGCGTTGGCGTTGATTCCGGCAAAAGCGCTGCCGTTATTGCCAGCGCCGCTGGAGTATGCATAGAGCATTTCTGATAACCCATGCGCAGCGTTGTTGTTTGTGTTCGCAGCAGCGGCGCCAGGCGGGTTCCAGTAACCCCCCTTGGCAAATGGAGCAACGGAGCTGAGCGCCGTGAAACCAAGGATTACGAGCGAGGTTGCCAGCACCGCGATAATCGCCATCTTGATTTCTTTTTGCTCGATCTTCTTGCCCACGTATTCCGGCGTGCGTCCTACCATCAGGCCGCCAATGAACACGGCTACTACGGCATAGATCAGCATGCTGTAGAGTCCAGCGCCTACGCCGCCGAAGATCACCTCATCGGTTTGGATGTTGAACAGCGGCACCAGCCCGCCCAGTGGCGTGTAACTGTCATGCATGCTGTTCACCGCGCCGCAGCTTGCGTCTGTGGTCACTGTGGCAAAAAGGGTAGTTTGGGCTATGCCGAAGCGTACTTCTTTGCCTTCCATATTGCCGCCCGTCTGGCTTGCGCTGTAGTTGTGCTCGAGGCCCATCTGCGTGAGCATCGGATTCCCGCGGGCCTCCGCCCAGTAACACACCAGAACACCTACCAGAAACATCGTGGACATCGCTGCGAAAAGCGCCCAGCCCTGCTTGGTATCCTTCACCATCTTTCCGAAGGTGTAAGTCAGCCCCGCGCCGAGGCAGAAGATCAAAAACATCTGCATCATGTTCGAGAGCGGCGTGGGATTTTCGTACGGGTGCGCCGAATTCGCGTTGAAGTAACCGCCGCCATTGGTGCCCAGCATCTTGATGGCAAGCTGCGAAGCGAGCGGACCCTGCTCGATGACCTGGGTTGCGCCTTCGAGGGTTGTTGCGTTTACCGGTCCCTTAAAATTCTGAATCGAGCCCTGCCACACAAAGAACAAGGTGGTCAGGATCACGATGGGCATCAGCACGTACAACGTGCAGCGGGTCACATCGACCCAGAAGTTACCGATCGTCTTCGCCGTGTGCCTGGCGAATCCGCGAATCAGCGCCACCGCCACCGCGATACCTACCGCCGCCGACACGAAGTTCTGCACCGCCAGCGCGGCCATCTGTGTCAGGTAACTCATGGTCGTATCCGGCGAGTACGATTGCCAGTTCGTGTTGGTCATGAAGCTGATGGCCGTGTTGTAGGCCAGGTCCGGCGTCATTGGCGTGGCGCTGGACGGCGCCTGCGGCGTGGAAAAGTGCATCGGATTCAGCGGCAGATGCCCCTGTAACCGCTGGATCAGGTACACAAAAAGAAAGCTGAACACGCTCAGCGAGATCAGCGACGCTGAATAACGTAGCCACGACTGCTCTTCGTTCTCCCGCACCCCTCCCAGCCAGTAGATCAAGCGCTCCAGCGGGCGGAAGATGGGGTGAAGGAACGTTCGCTCGCCTTCGAACACGCGGTACATGAATGTGCCCAGCGGCTTGGTGAGCGCCAGCACGACGGCAAAGAACACAACAATTTGAGCAATCCCAATAGTGGTCATCTCAGCACCTTAAAAACGTTCCGGGCGAATTAACGCGTACATCAGGTAAACAAACAGCCCTGCCGCTACAATTCCTGCAATCGCATATTCCATCGAACTCCTCCTACAGGCGTTCCGCTGCCTTGGTAAAGCCCCAAAGCAGCGCGAAAAACGCAACCACAACTCCGATATAGAAAATGTCCAGTAGCATGGCTAACCTCGTTTCTCTCCGCACCAACCGTTATTCACGTCCCCTCCTTCAATGGCAGGGATCCCGTATGGATTCGCACGGAAATACTGCTCGCGTTCAGGAAAGAAGCAGCGGTGAAAGTCGCTTCCAGCACGAAACCTTGCGTGTTCGCGGTGGGCGTTTCCCGCAGCTCGGCTTGGACTACGTCCAGCACTCTCGTGAGTGACCCTGCGTGACCTTCGTCCTCAGGACCCATGACCACATTCTTAGCGCCGAGAATATCAATCGAGAGCTTGGTTCCGAAACTCCTGGACAACAACGCTGCCGTCCGCACCACGGCCAGAACGTCCTGTAAGTCCGTTCCTACCGTGATCGCTAATATCGCCGAAGAATTCGGCGACACTTTCGTTGGGTACGGCCCTGCCGACCGCAGTTGGTCCGCGCCCGCTTGCATCCAATCTGTTTTCGCGGCGCTGGAGTGAGATCGCATCTTAGTTCCTGCTCCCCAGCGGCACGAAGATCACTCGATGACCCCCGGACTGCAAGCGCTGCGCGATCCGGCTTTCGTCGGTGCGCCACGGTCGTTTCGGGCCTGCAAGCACCACCAACGAATTTGGCAACAGCACGCGAGAGAATGTCTCCATGCGCTCCCGGCACAGGTAGATGTGGCCGGTCGCTTCAGGTGCTTCGTCGGGAAGCTGGGATACCAAATCCCCAAGCAGCTTCTCCATGAAAGCGACCGAAACCTGCGGATGGTCTAGAGGCAAGCGCACCGGCACCGCGAATGCCGCAAGGATGCGTATGCGGGCATTCAGATCGGCTGCCAGCCGGCTGGCTGTTTTCAACGCCAAGGCCGTCGCCTTCGTCCCGGTGAAAATCACATTCACTTCAAGGTGCCTCAGGCCAGACTGCTCGGCGCTCTCTGGCGGGCGAACCGGCGGTTCAATCGTCCTGGTGATATTGGCAATGTTCGTCATGGGCTTCACTCAATCCGCTTACTTCAGGAGGGATCATGCTCCAGCCCAAGTAAACAGCGCATAAACGCACCCTAAGGACGAAATAAAGCCTTCCTAAGATCAAAGAAAGCTGCCCATTGCCTTATCGCTAGCACGCGCACAGGTTGCGCCTCCCTATTAGGGAAAGCCGTGATCTGCGTCACCGCCCAGCGTAATGCCCGGTTTGCCTCAGTGTCGGTCGCTTAATGGGAATTTATTGCGGGAGGTGAAAGCGGTACCCGGCCCAGGCGTCGGTTAGCAGGAATTGCGGCTTAGAGGAATCCGGTTCGATTTTCTTGCGCAGCCGGTTGATGAATACTCTCAGATATTCCAACTCATCGCCGTAATCGGGACCCCAAACGGCCTGCAGCAGCTCGCGATGCGAAACGGTTTTGTTCGAACGTGCCAGAAGATAGGACAGCAGATCGAATTCCTTCGCCGTGAGTCGCGAAACTCGGTCGCGAACCGTCACCTGCCTTGAGGGAAGATCGATTTCCACACCTAGCGCCTCAAGAGGCCCCAGATCCGCCTGTCCCGGCGGCTGCGGCAGGCGCCGAAGCGATGCCCGTATGCGCGCCAACAGTTCCGGCATGCTGAAAGGCTTGGTGATGTAATCATCGGCGCCTGCATCGAGCGCGTCGACTTTGTCCCGCTCGCTGGTGCTGACGGTCAACATGATGATCGCAACTTCCGAGCCCGACCGGATAAGGCGGCAGGTTTCGATGCCGCCCATCCCGGGCATGTTCATGTCCAACAACACTAGGTCGAACGCGCCAGACCGGAGTTTTTCCAGGCCTTCTTCACCCGTCTTCGCATCGGTCACCTGGTAATCGCGGGCGGTCAGCGTCGCTCTCATGGCGCGACGAATCTGCGGGTCATCGTCAATCACCAGGATTCGGCCCGCACTCATTCGTTGTTGCTCTCCTTCGCAATCGGCAACGAAAAGCAGAACCGCGATCCCCCGCCGAGCTGGCTGGTCACCCAGATCTTCTCCCCGTGCGCATCGATGATCTCCCGCGCGATGGACAATCCCATCCCGGACCCTTTCAGGTTCCGCTGTGCTGCACCGCGATAAAATTTCTCGAAAATCTTCCTCTGCTCCTCTTCGGTGATCCCCGGCCCTTGATCGGAGACGCAGATAATCATGCGTCCATCTGCAAGCCCTGCTTCGGTCGAGATAGCCGCATCCGACGGAGAATACTTCAGCGCGTTATCCAGCAAGTGGCTGATAACCATCTCAATGAGCTCCGCATCCACCCACACAGGCGGCATATCTTCCGGCGCCGAAACCTTTATCTCCCGCCCATCCATAAATGGTTTGATTTGCCGCAGCGCCGCCGCAATCAGCGAGCTGGCAAAATGAGCGCCGCGGTTCAGCCGGAACTTGCCACCCTCGATCCGTGCCAATTGAATCGCATCCGACACCAGCTTCGACAAGCGGTCCGCGCCTTCATCCGCAATGCTCACCAATTCCCGCTGATGCTGCGGCAGTTCGTCAGTTGGCTCGGTCAGCAAACCCGTAGTCGCCGCCTTGATCGACGTCAGCGGGGTCTTGAATTCGTGGGCCAGGGCATCCAGCAGCGTTGATTTCAGTTCTTCGCTTCTTCGGGCAATCTCCGCGCGATTTACAGATTCCTGGGAAAGCGCGCGTTCCAAGCCGATCGCTACTAGGTTCAGCACCGATTGCAACGCCGCGTCTGAGAGCGAACAGTCCTGAATGGCTACACTGCCGATCGGCTGTCCCCCCAGCCGAATCGGCACAATCGTGAAATTCCCCTTCTGGTCGCGGAAGGATGTTGATCGCATCGTTGCTTCCCGTAGCTTCATGTCGATGCCCGGCAGTTCGCCTTCTGCGGCACGATAAATCTGATTGCTGCTGCGGTCGTAAAGCACCACCGCGGGGAACTCAAACGCCTTGGCAATATTTTGAACCATCTGGTTCGGTGTCGGCTGAGTGGGATCGGTCAGCAGCAGCCCGCGGCTCAGGGAATAGAGCCGTTCCATCTCGCGCTGCCTGGCGACGGCTTCTTGCGTTCTTCTTTTCGCGCGCGCCGAAAGTTGGCTCGCCGTCAACGATGTAGCCAAAAAGGCGAACAGCGCCACCCAGTTTTGCGGATCGGCAATCGTGAGGGTTCCAACCGGAGGAAAGAAAAAGTAGTTGAAGCACAGCATTGCGGCGACCGAGGCTATGGTCGACTCGAGCAAACCCCAGGTAGCCGCGATCATCAGAATAACCACCAGGTAAAAAAAGCCCGTGGTGGTTGCGTTTACCGGGATCACGCGCGAAAAAACGAATGTGATGGCTGCGATGAGTAGCAGCGCCGCCACAACTTGTCCCGCGACGCGGAATGCATTCTTTCCAAGCGATTTGTTGGCGAATCGAATTTCAGGCACAGCCAAATCGGCTATCGAATGGGTCGTCACAAGCAGCGGTAATCCCGGCTGAAGAGAATACTACGATTCGTTCCACCCTGCGCTGAGATTTTCAACGCCGGGCGGTAAGCAAAAGGAGCACGAATATCACCACGGGGATCATAGCCATTGCTGCGTAGAATAAGATGCGCCGGTGCTGCGCGCTACGCTGTTTCGTCCAGGTGACCAACTCGCGGCGCTCGGCAACGCTCACCGATTCCGGTTTGCGCAGGTCGTCTGCGAACTGGTCGGCGTCGGCATATCGCTTTTGCGCCTCTCTTTCCAGCGCCCGGTAGATAATTTCCTGCATCTCGGCGGAAATCTCTGGATTCATCGTTCGCGGGGGTATGGGATCGTTGAGTAATCTGCCATTCATCACTGCCAGCGGCGACGGCCCCTGAAAAGGTACATCCCCGGTGAGCATTTCATAGAGCATCACGCCCACGGCGTAAATGTCGCTGCGTGCATCGCCTCGCTTGGATTTGACCTGTTCCGGTGAGATATAGTCCGCTGTACCCATGGTGGGAGTCAGCTTTCCAAACGTCAGACGCCGCATGCCGGTGCAGTTCGCGATTCCGAAATCAATCAGTTTGATGTGATCTTCCGCGTCCACCATGATGTTTTCCGGTTTCAGATCGCGGTGCACCACGCCGTGTTCGTGGATGTAGCTCAGCGCTTCACAAATCTCGATGGTCAGTCGCGTGGCCCGCTCCACCGGAAGCTTCTTCTCCTCAGTCAGAACATGCCGCAAGAGTTTGCCGTCGATCCACTCCATGACCATGTACACCCGGCTGCGCTCGCCCGAGTCAAACACTTTCATAATGCCGGGATGGCTCAGCCGCTTGCCGATCGCTCGTTCCCGCTCGAAGCGGTCAAACAACAACGGATCGGATTCCACTTCGAAATGCGGCACTTTAATCGCCACGGTCTGCCCGGTGCGCAGATCCTTGGCGCGATAGATAGCGGCCATGCCGCTCTGCGCCACCACACTTTCGATTTCGTAATGATCGAGTTGTTCGCCAACCCGTAGTTCGCCAAAAAGAATCATGGTGGCTCTACCGTAGAGCTTCACACATATACATCGCATAAACGACGCCTAGGGAATTCGTAAATGGAATGAGAGGTGTGGTCTCGGGTTATCCCGGTCGTGGGAGACACAGCCGGCCTGGCCCGAGCAAATTGGGGCGGCCGTTAAAGTGCGTAAGACTTGTCAACATCGAGCGGTGTGGCGGATTCGGAGGACCAGAGTGGCAGGCGGATCTCAAACGTGGAGCCTTTCGACAATTCGCTGTGGACGCGTATGTCGCCTCGGTGCGCTTGCGCGATCCAGCGGCCAATGGCGAGGCCAAGTCCGGTTCCTCCCGATTCACGGGAACGGACGCGATCGACTCTGTAGAAGCGGTCGAAAACGTGAGGGATATCCGCAAGAGCAATGCCGATTCCGGTATCCCGTATGTCCACGGACGCAAATTGCTCGTTCGATTTCAAGCAAACGTCAATTTCCCCGCCGCTCGGTGTATATTTCACCGCATTATCCAGGACAATCAGGAAAAGCTTTTCCAATGCGGATGATTCTCCGGCAATCCAAATAGAATCGTTCGGAATGTTCTGGCGGAAGGTGATCTGCTTGGACTGGGCGAGGAGACTCGCCTGGCGGCAGGCGTCGCGAAGTGGCTGGTAAAGGTCCGTGCGGACCAAAGAGAATTCGGTGAAACCGCTATCGGCGCGGGCTAGATCCAACAATTGCTGGATCAACTCCGATACCTTTTCGGTCTCGCTGAGAATTAGAGAGAGTGTTTCCCGGTACTCATCTTCGGCGCGTGGTTTGCTCAAAGCCAATTCGGCGCTGGTGCGAATCACCGAAACGGGAGTGCGCAGCTCGTGCGAAGCGTCGGCGGTGAATTGCGTAATCCTCTGAAAAGCAGTTTCGAGCCGCCCTAGCATTTCGTTCAACGTACCCACCAAACGGCTCAACTCGTCGCCCGATCGCGGCACGGTCAAGCGCTGAGAGAGATCATGTGCTTCGATGCGGCGAGCACTGCGCGTAATTTCATCGACCGGCGCCAGCGCACGACGGCTCATCCAGTAGCCTCCGAACGCGGCCAGCCCCAGGAACGCCGGAACCGCGAAAAACAACCCCAGCCGGAAGCCGAGAAGGGCGCGGTCATAGTCATTCATGGAAATAGCCAGAGTCACGTCATACTGCACGCCGGCCAATTCAATCTTCTCGTGCAGCACCCGAAATGCGTCGGGGCCAATTCGTTGATAAAAGGAACGCGAAAGCCTCGCGTAACGCGCTGGGCGCATCTTTTTCGGATCGAGACCGCGCGACGTGAAGATCACCTGGCCATTTTGGTCCGCGACTCGGACCCGTCCGTCCACTCCCAATCCGTCCGCGAACTCTTTGATTTCGTCCTGCAGCGCGGCGGGGCCTTTGGGAGCGTCCTCGGCGATAATGTCGCGAACGCCAACGAGGCGCGCACGAAGGTCCTCGTCCACGGTGGCACGAATGCTGCCACTCATGGCGAAATAAGCTACAGCGCCGAACGTAGACAATGACACTGCGAGAATCAGCGAATACCAGGAAGTTAATTTCGTGCGGATGCGCAGCGCTTTCATTCTTTCGGTTCCTGCCTGAGGCAGTAGCCAAAACCGCGCACGGTGTGAATAAGCCGCTGTTTGTCGCCGTAATCGACTTTGCTGCGTAACAGACGGACGAAAGCGTCCAGCGTGTTCTCTTCAATATCGGCGTCCAAACCCCATACGGCTTCCACGATCATCTGCCGCGAGACGGGCGCGCCAGTGCGGCGCATCAGAAATTCCAGCAGTTTGTATTCGGTGGCGGTGAGCCGGATTTCGTGACGTCCACGAAACACTTGCCGCGTGCTCGGATCGAGAGACAGATCGGCAATCTCGAACCGCTTGGCGTGTACAGTAGCTTTTGGGCGGCGCCCCAGTGCCCGCAACCGTGCCAGAAACTCCGCAAAGGAGAACGGCTTGGTGAGATAGTCATCCGCCCCGGCGTCGAGACCAGCAACAACATCGGGGATTGCATCACGAGCGGTCAGCATCAGAATGGGCACGGCGTTGTGATGTTTCCGCAATTTGCGCGCTAGTTCCAGCCCATCCATCCCCGGCAACATACGATCAAGCACGATTACGTCAAACGTGTACGATTCCGCCAGTTCCAGCCCCTCGCGGCCGTTGGTGGCGAGGCTCACCACGTGGTTCTGCTCCTCGAGCCCTTTGTGCAAAAGCCGCGACATGCTCGGGTCGTCTTCGATGACAAGGATTCGCATTCGGTGCAGCGGATTTTGAGATGCCTACCTGAAATATATCTGAATTTTGCCTATCATTATATGAGCAGCGCCAACCTCAGCAATGATTGCAGTCTCTTCAGGTAATTTTCATGTGTATGGCATAACGTTGCTCTCACGTGGAGGGCTGGGGGGAATATGCGTGAGCAACCGTTTCGCTCGGTACAAACGGTCCCAAAAACGAGGGTTCCAGATTCATTGCTGGCTCAAGGCGCGCCGATTCGTGCTGCGGTGCAAAACCTTGGGGTGACGGGGCCGTCATATCAGCAATTAGCGCCCCCCGGCGATGCTTCGAACAAGAGCGCCCATACGAGCACAATGAAAGAAATGCCCAAAGGACTCCCGCGCAAACCGATGGTTGCAACAGTGCCAAAGTTTGCCGTACGGCGCGACGAAAGCTGGGAGATGTTCGGTCTGTTCATGGACGCAATTCTCGCGGATTTAGCAGTTACGCGAATGGGACCGCCAGCCGATCTTCCACGAAGAATCTCGCCGAAATTGGCGCGAGCCCTCTTCTACCTGGCGCAGCACGGCGGCTGCGCGACCACTGTCGGTGAACTTGCCGAAGGCGTGGGCGTTTCTCTGGGATGGGCCAGCCGGGTGGCGGATGAACTCGTTTCCATCGGTCTTCTCGAGCGCATCCGCAACGAAAACGACCGCCGGGTGGTGCAACTTCAGTTGACGCCAACCGCAACAGCCATCAACGGACGGTTGTGGAATGAGCGTGAGGGAGCCATTACTGCGGCGCTCAGTGAAGTTTCTCCAGAGCAGCGGCCGTTAATCGCGCGGTTCCTGCGCAAACTCGCCGTGGAACTGGAAACGCAGGCCTCCAAGGCGCCCGCGCGTTCCTGATCATTAAGCTCGAATAACAAAAAGGCCCGCTCCTCTTGCTTGCCGAGGAGCGGGCCTTTTGTTTTGCATTCAACGCTTTTTAAGCGGGGGTATGCAGTCTCGTTGCTTGCCCGTTACTGACCAATTTCAAGGATGACGAAAGATCCTTCGATTGGCTGGGGCCGCGGCCGCGGATTGTCGGGCGTCGGAGCCGGCGCAGCTTTGAAATCGGCGGTGACCGTGAACACGTGATGTGTCTTCGGATCCAGAGTCATAGTCCGAGTGCCGAACTGCGTGGTGATGTTACCCACGGAGCTGTATTTATCGGGCGAGTCCTCATGAAGCACGGAAACGAGCCCTTCGCGGCAGGATGCGAAGACCTTGCCTGTGCCAGGATCGAAGCCATCGCCGTCCGGATCCCCGCCAATTGGCGGGCTGGCCACCACTTTGCCATTGTCCGCATTCACCACCGCCAGGATCTTGTCGCAAGCGGCAAACAGGCGGTGATGCGCGCTGTCGTAGGCCAGAGCGGAAGGGCCTTCACATGGCGCCAGCGGCCAAGTGCCTTTAACGGCCAGCGTTTTTACGTCGAACTCCAGGATTGAGCTCTTGTCCTCAAGATTCACAAACATATTTCCCCTGCCGTCCAGAGCAGGTTCTTCAGGTTTTCCGTTCAGATTCACGGTGCCCACAACTTTTCCGGCGACGGCATCAATGGCAGTGGCGTTGGAGCTGCGGCCGTTGAAGGTGAAAACGCGCTTGGACTGCGGGTCGTAAATGATGGAATCGGGGTTCTCGCCGGTGACCTTAATCGTGGCCAGGGGCTTGATCGTCTTCAGGTCGAAGACCGTGACGGACTCATCGCCGCCGTTGCTGGTAAAACCTTTACCGAGATCCGGCGCCAAAGCAATGCCGTGAATGCCCTTGGTATCCAGCAGATCGCCGATCACTTTTCCGGAATTCTCGTCGACCACCATCATGTGCGTGCCGCGCGAAATGTAAATTCGATGCGTATCGGGATCGACGCGCAGATAATCCCAGCCACCTTCGCCGCCCACGGGGATGCGACGGATCACGTGGTAGCCGCCCGCCTGAGGTGCGGCAAAAGCACCCGGAGCTGCAACGCAGAAAGACGACAAAGCGACGGCCCAGCCGAACAACTTCCGCACAGCTCGTTTTCGCATGTGATAGATCTCCTTAGATTAGCGCTGTTTCAAGCCGCCGTTAGACCGACGGTTGAGTTTCCCGCGTCAAATAGAATTGAATGGCCGGAGTAATGATCAACGACAAAACCATGGAAATCAGGATTCCACCGATGACGGCGATGGCCAGAGGTTGCAGCATCTGCGAGCCGGCGCCGAGCGCAAGCGACAGCGGCAACATGCCGGCCACAGCGGCCATGGCAGTCATGACAATCGGACGCAAGCGCCGACGCCCCGCCTGAATAAGAGCTTCCTCGGCATTGAATCCGATGGAGCGGAATTTCTGGTTGGCATCGAGCAAGAGAATTCCGTTCTTGGCTACGATGCCGATGACCATGATCAATCCCATAAATGAGGAAACGTTGAAAGTGGTCCGCGTTATCAAGAGCGCCAAGAACACGCCCGAGGTAGATAGGATGGCCGACGAGAGAATGGCCAGGGGCGCCGAAAACGAACGGAACTCGAACAGCAGCACCAGAAATATAAGCACTAGCGCCAGCAGCAATACCACCACCAGATCGTGGAAGGATTTCTGTTGTTCCTTATAGGTGCCGCCATACTCCACGTGAATGGAAGGCGGGATTTTCAAGTCGTTCACCGCTTTTTGAACCAGTGCCACGCCACTGCCCAGGTCCAACCCCTCTAAACGTGCGGTGACTTCCACGTCGCGCTG
>DASZMG010000144.1:0-13616 GCA_035551975.1 Candidatus Acidiferrales bacterium
GGTTTCAGCGGAATATCTTCTAAGCGCAATGAATTCGAAAGGAATTACGCCGAATGCGAAAGCAGTAGCCGGGAAAATCAGTCTCGGTAGCTCCGCACAGCGGCTTGGGACGGCATCTCAACGGCAATCCCCGAGCGCACCCCGCCAAATCTTTCCGCCACAATGTAGTTGGGCCGCGCCTTGCTCGCTTCAAACAACCTGCCCACATACTCGCCGATGATGCCCATGAAAAACAGCTGCACGCCCGCCAGGAAGATAATGGCGATGATCAACGCCGTGAATCCTTTCGGCGGTTGCCCCTGCACCAGCTTTATCCACAGCGAATAAAGTGCGTATACCATGGCTACCGACATCGTTGCCGCGCCCAGCATCGTGGCGAAGCGCAGCGGCACAACCGAGAACGAGAAAATTCCGTCCGTGGCCAGCTTCAGCAATTTCAATGCGCTGTACTTCGGCTGCCCCGCGTACCTTTCGGCCCTCTCGATCGGTATATCCACCTGCCGGAATCCCACCCAGGTGCGCAGCCCGCGCAGATACCTGTGATGCTCCGGCATGGCGCGAATCTCATTCACTACCCGCCGCGACATCAACCCGAAATCTCCCGCGTCGAGCGGCAGCCGCGTGTCGGAAAGCATCGTGATCAGCCGGTAAAAAGCGTAATAGCAAAACCTCAGCCACCATACTTCTTTCCGGCGCGTCCTGCGGGCGTACACCACGTCGTAGCCTTCGCTGTACTTGTCGAGAAAATCCGGAATATTTTCAGGAGCGTCCTGCAGGTCGCCATCCATCACCACCGTCACGTCCCCGGTCACGTGATCCAGCGCGGCGGTCACAGCCGCCTGATGGCCGAAGTTTCGGGAGAAGATCACCACGATAAGCCGCGGGTCGCGGCCCGCCTCATCCCTCAGAATTTCCGGTGTGCGGTCGGTGCTGCCATCGTCCACCAGCACCATCTCGTGCGGCCCTCCCGGTATTCCGGCAAGCACCGCGCGCAGGCGCCTCAGCAGTTCCGGAAGGATTTCTTCTTCGTTGTAGACCGGAATCGCTACGGACACGCGCATGGCCCTAAACTATATCGTTTTTATCTTTCGTTTCACAGCGACACATCTGGGTGTTTCATTAGAGCAACAGCAGCTATAATGGCCCCTATCAGGAGTTCCCGGTATGCGCCCGGTATGAGAGCTTTCGATTACCTTCTCGAGCAGCCCGCTCTATTCAACCTTTCCCAGATACCTTTCACCCGGCAGAAATTTGCGCGCATTCTTAAGCACAATAATTTGAATAACGTACGGAATGTGCTGGACGTCGGCTGCGGCGCCGGCAGCAATACCAGCCACTTCGCTCACTCTGGCTACCTGGGCGTCGACATCAATGAGCGCTACATTCGCGCCGCCCGCCGCCGCTACAAACGCGATTTCCTGGTTGCCGATATCACCAAGTCCCACGACCTTTTGGATGGTTCCTACGATTTCGTGCTTATCAACAGCTTTCTCCACCACATCGATGACCATTCCACCTTTCGCATCCTCAACCGCATCCGCGATCTGGTGCTTCCGGAAGGCTACGTTCACTCCATCGAGGTGGTTCTTCCCGAACAGAAAGGCCTGCCGCTTTGGATGGCCCATCGCGACCGCGGCGAGTTCCCGCGACCCTTGGCCCGCTGGCGCGAAATTTTCGAATCCCACCTGCAAACCGTGGTCTTTGAGCCCTTTTGCGTCTATTTCATGGGCCTAAATATTATGGAAATGGTCTATTTCAAAGGCAGGGCCAAACACTGATGGGGCCACGCGGAACCGGCGAATAAGATGCCGCCGCGCCCCTCAGCCGCCCGAATCGGAGTTAGGCTTGACTAGCACCGCAGGTGCATCGTCGAAGCTCACGGAATCCAGTTCTTCGCATGTAACTGCCGTACCGCGCGAAGCGGCCAGTGAAACTCTGGCCTTTCGCTGCTTCTGGCTGCTGCTGATCTACACCTTCGTTCGGAGTTTGTTCGCCGCTGCCGCAAAGCCGTTGTGGTATGACGAGATGTATACCGTCTTCGTCTCCCACCAGCCCAGCTGGAAAGCTGTTTGGAATGCTCTCATCGTCACCAGGGACGGAAATCCCCCGGGCTTCTATTTCATCGAGCGAATTTTCAGTTCCCTTTTGGCGAACGAGCAGATCTCTTATCGGCTCGCTTCCATTCTCGGTTTCTGCTGTGTGCTCGTCTGCATATTTCTCGTGATTCGCGCCACCGACGGTAGTCTGCGCGCCCTGATCTGCTCCGCCCCTCTTCTGTTGACTCTTCTTTTTCGTCCCTATGCCGTGGAGGCCCGCACCTACTGTGTGGTGGCGGCCTGCGTGGCGTTCGCCGTGCTTTGTTACCAGAACGCTCCGCGCTGGCCCTGGATGGTTCTGCTCGCTGCCTCTTTTATGGCCGCGGAATCGATGCATTACCTCGCCTTTTTCGGATTCATTCCTTTCGGCGTGGCCGAGTTGGCCATCTTGGTTCGCGCTCGCAAGATCCGCTGGAGCGTCTGGCTCGCACTTGCGGCAGGACTGGTTCCCGTCGTTGCCTTATGGCCTTTGGCGAGCGCCATGCGCCGTTTCTACGGCACGCATATTTGGAGTCCGCCTTCACTCTTCGGCCTGGCGAATATGTACTACCTTTTGTTCAAAATTTTTGCCCCGCTCGCGTTGGCCATTCTGGCCGTTACCGCGATTCTGGTTTTGGCCTCCACTCCGCCGAAGAATAAAATCTCGTCGCAACAGTTCTTGTCGGAGGTCGGCAGGCGTTGGGCCGCGATCGCCTTCCTCGGCATACCGGCTTACCTGTATGTCTTCACCAAAGTGATGCACGGCGTCTACGTCGAACGCTACGCCCTGCTCACTGTGCTCGGCATTCCCTTGTGCGCCGCATTTGTCTTGCGCCTTTTGCCGCGCAAAGGTGTTGCCGTCGCCGGCGCCATCGTTTTAATCGCGCTTCTGCTCCAGGAAATGTTTTTGCTGCCCAATGCGGTCCGTGCCGCGCGCAGTTTTGCTCCGCCATCGAACGCCATTGAGAGCTTCGTGGCTCGCGCCGGGCACCCTGACCTTCGTGTGGTGATTTCCGATGGCCTGGATTATTTCCCCCTGGCCCATTATTCGCGCGATGCAAGCCGGTTCGTATTTCTCGTCGATCCGCCGCAGGCCGCCGCCTACACCGGCAGCGACATCGTCGACCTGCAATTAGGCACCTTGAGATGTTGCCGTCCGTTTCAGATCTACGAATTCAACGATTTCGCCCCTCGGCATCCGAGCTTCTTGCTTTATTCAAACGGAAGCGAATTTGACTGGTGGCCCAAACGGCTACTCGACGATGGGGACTCGCTGCAATTGCTTGCCGTTGATCAGAATCGCCGCGTCTACCTCGTCAAGATGAAGCCCGGCGACAGCCAATAATTCAGCACCCGTAGCCCCACGGCCAAACATTCAGCAGCCATTACTTCAGCGGCCAATTTTTCAGGCGGTTGTTTTCGGATTATCCGCGATTCGTCAGTGGGTCGCGGATAGAAACGACGCCGCGATTTCGTGCGCGCGCGCGTTGCACGCTTCATCCGCAACAGTCAGTTGCTGCGCCGCATGAAAATATTCAGCCGCTTTTGCGTTGCGCCCAAGTTCCAGCGAAAGATTCCCCGCAAGCAGCAAAAATAGCGGATTACGCGGATACTTCGCCGCCAGCGGTTCGGCCGCCGCCAGTGCCTGCCCATATTTCAAGTCGTATTGCCGCACCAGCGTCGCGAAGATAAATCGCGAATCCACCCCCATCAGCACTCCGGAGTCCATTCCCGTTTGTAACTGCTTCACGCCGTCCACTTTGCTGCCGCCGGGAATGCCCAGAAAAACGCGCAGGACTTTCACGATGCCCGACAGCGTATCCACATAGTAGTTGTAGACTCCCAGCACCGCCGTCGCGTCGGCCATTTCCGGATCAAGTTCCAGCGCGCGCAGCATTTCCGCGCGCCCCTTTACCGCGTTGCGAGCCACGTTGTGATTTTCTCCGCGCAGCCCATAAACACGCGCTTTCAGCGCGTAGCCCAATCCCGCGTACACATGCAGTTCCGCGGTTTCCGATTTCGCCAGCAGGGCCTGAGACGCGGAAATTTCCTTGTCTGCCACCGCGAGGTAGACTTCGTCCTCCGGGAATTTTCCGCGCTTCCACGCATCGACCATCCCATACTTGATCTCGCACGTGGCGCAATATCGTTTCCACCATAGCGCTTCGCCTTCGAGCAAATAACCCAATGGATGCTCTGGGCGTTCTCGCTGCACCGCTCGTGCGATAGGAATTGCCGCGTCCGGATCGCCACGGTAGATCGCGTCCATTGCTTGCCGCGCTTCCGGCGGCAGCGAAATAGTTCCGGCCCGCGCAGGCGCCGCAAGAAGTGCGCACAACAGCGCCACCAGAGCGCCCCAAATGCGGATCCAGTCACCTCTCATTTCACTCTCTTCAGCCAGCCCGCCAGCCACGCAGCCGTAACGTACATCACGAAACATTCCAGCGCGAATGGCAGAAACCCCAAATACCCCGCCACCGGCATCTCGAAAATTTTCCAGTTCTGCGCGATGGGAAAAATGTAATGCCATTTCGCCGCGGCCCAGTTGTTCCAGAACTCCCACAGCCACCCACAAATCCATCCCGCCAGAAAAAACGAATACACGCGGCGCCGGAATCCCTCCGAAAGATCGCCCAAGAACGACGGCAGCCCTAGCCGCTTGTTCACCGGATCGAGCAGCAACACGAATCCGATCCACACCAGCAAAAACGTATATGCCGCGATATGCCTCGGCAACACCAGCGGCAGGATCAGGCATACCGCGCCAAGAGCGATCAGTACATTTTCAACCGCCGGCGAAACCTTCCACGGTTTTCCCGGCAGCGGCGGCAACAGCGCTTCCACCAGATCCGCGGTCTCGAACATGGCCGGCGTGATGGTCGCGAACGACCAGCCGTAGCCTAGAAACGCCCCGGTCCAATCTCGCGGCACACCGGTGTAAATCCAATTCTGCAGCCGCAGATTGTACGCCTCGAAGATCAGCCACAAGGGAATTGAGAGCGCGGCCATGCGCGCCAGCACGATTGGCGCGTCATTCAGCCGGGAACGGTTGGTCAGTGCCAGCACCGCCCCATCCGCAATCAGGATGTATGCGCTCCAGGCGATCGGTGTGAAAAACGTCGCGATAGGCTCCACGCCGCGCAGCATCAGCGCTTCGGCCAATAAAAGTGCGGCTACCCCAAGGTAGCCGTGCGCGGGAAATGGCCGGTAGCGCCGCGACCGGTAATATCCAATCACCAGCGCTGCGACTGTCGCCGCTGTGACTGCGACCCCGGCGCGAATCATGCATCGATATTACAGGCGTAATTGCTATCCTTGAGCGCCTTTCCGGAGAAATTCTCTGAGCGAGCCTGAAAAACTCGAGCGCGGTCTCGGCCTGGCCGAAGCGACCTCACTCAACGTCACCTTCATGGTCGGCATCGGTCCGTTCATCGTGATTCCGCTCGTGGCCCAAGCCATGGGCGGCCCGCAAAGCCTGCTCGCCTGGCTGATGGGCGCGCTCCTGGCTTTCATGGACGGTTGCGTGTGGGCCGAACTCGGCGCGGCCATGCCTGAGGCAGGCGGAAGTTACGTTTTCCTGCGCGAGGCCTACGGCCCCGGAAAATGGGGCCGCCTGATGTCCTTCCTTTATATCTGGCAGACGCTTTTTCAGGGCCCCCTTAGCGTCGCCTCCGGCGCTCTGGGCTTCGCCGGATATTCCACCTACCTCGTCAACAAATCCAGCCATCTCTCCAATGCGCTTGGGCCCTTCGGTGCCCACGCGGAGAGCCTCATTGCATCGGCTGCCGTGATCATCGCGGTCATCTTGCTCTATCGCCACATCGCCACCATCGGCAAAATTTCCGTCGCTCTATGCGTCGTCGTGGTCGGCACAATTCTGTGGCTCATCTATGGCGGCATGACCCATCTCAATCCGGTTCTCCTGGCCTCGGAGCCCGGAACCTGGAATATGTCCTGGATCTTTGTCGCCGCGCTCGGTCACGCCTCGGTACACGCGGTTTACAGCTACCTGGGCTACTACAACGTCTGCAACCTGGGCGGCGAAATGAAAGACCCCGGCAAAAATATCCCGCGCGCGATTTTCATCTCCATCGTTGGCGTGGCCATTCTCTATTTCGCCATGCAGACCAGCATTCTCGGCGTAATCCCCTGGCAGCAGGCCGCTAACGCCAAGGCCGTAGTCAGCGTCTTCGTAGAGCGCGTCTATGGCTCGCGCTGGGCCTCCGCCGCCACGGCCCTGATCCTCGTCACCGCTTTCGGCTCGATCTTCTCCGCCACTCTCGGCTACTCGCGCATTCCTTACGCCGCCGCCCTCGACGGCAATTTTTTCTCCGTCTTTGCGCGCGTCCATCCCACCAAGCGTTTCCCGCACATTTCCTTGCTGGCGCTGGGCGCTACCGCCATCTTCTTCTGCCTGGCGCTCAGCCTGGGCGAAGTAATTCGCGCCATCCTGGCCATGCGTTGTCTCATCCAATTTGTCGGCCAATCGCTCGGATTGATGCTTTTGCACGCGCGCTGGAAAGCGGACCGCTGGCCTTTTCGCATGTGGGCCTACCCAGTTCCAGTGCTCATAGCCATCGCAGGTTGGCTGGCAATTTTTATTTCGACCGGACGCGTGCCAATGCTAGCATCGCTCGCGGCTGCCGCCGCGGGTATACTCGTTTACTTGGTGCGCGCGCGATGCTTGCGCCAGTGGCCGTTCCAGGAGGTTGCCCTGTGAAGTTCCCAGTCCAGAACGATGTCCGGCACCATGTGAATCCCCTGGCGATTCGTCGAACGCCCCAGAGATGGATTCTTGCCTTTGCGCTCGTAGCCTCCGTATTGCTCGCCGGCATCAGCCTCGCTGCACCGGACACGTCTCCCTCCTTGCAGGCCACCGTCGAAGCCATCCAGAAATCGCGCGTTACCACTCGCATTCTTTTCATCACCGCGCATCCCGACGATGAATCATCCGGCCTGCTCGCCTATCTCTCGCACGGTCTCGGCGCCGAGGTCGCGCTGTTTCAAGTCACCCGCGGCCAAGGCGGACAAAACGCCATTGGCCCGGAGCAAGATGGCGAACTCGGCATCATCCGCACCACCGAATTGCTTCAGGCGGACAGCGTCTACGGTGTCGACCACCAGTTTTTCAGCCGCGCTCTCGATAACGGCTTCTCGAAAAGCCCCGACCAGATGCTGAAGTATTGGGGCGATCTCCCGGTCGAAGACATGGTGCGCGTGATTCGCACCTATCGCCCGCAAGTGGTCATCAACGGCTGGGGCGGCGTTCACACCGGACACGGCCAGCACCAGGCCACCGGGATCCTCACTCCCAAAGCTGTCGTCGAAGCGGCGGACCCGAACGCCTTCCCCCAACAGATCGCCGAAGGCTTGCAGCCCTGGAAGGTAACTCTCGAAGTTCGGCTCGCCAGCAACGTTAACCCCGGAACAAACAAGCCCGAGCCGCTTCCCGCCGGCGCCATTCAAATGCCCGTGCAGGATGTTTCACCGCTTTGGGGTGAAAGCTACATCGAAATCGGCGCCGATGGGCGCGCCGCTCACCGTTCTCAGGGGACGCCCGGGCTCTTCAACGGCAACTATTTCCGCCGCCCGGTATACATGCTCGCAGAAAACGAAAGCGGCCCAATCGGCTCATTCGACACCAAGCTTTTGAACGAACCCCTCGGCGCGCTCGGCGAGCGTTTCCCGAAACTGCAATCCGAGTTGCAGCCCACCCTTGCCTCGGCGGATCAGGCTCTCGCCTCCGCTGAAAAGTCCGTGTTGAATCTCGATCGCACCGCTGCCGCCAAGTCCCTTGCCGATGCGGGCAAGGAAATTGTCGGCGTTCAGGACAAGCTTGAGCACGTCAGCGACGCCGAGGGCGCCGCCGCTCGCTGGGAAATCGGCCGCGTGCGCGCCAAAATCGACACGGCACTCGAAGATGACGTCGCGATCCCTCTTGGCACGCAAGCCGACCGCCACGAATTGGTCGCCGGCGAAAAAGTTTCGGTGGATGTAATCATCGCCGGCAAACCAGCCGTGCCGGCAAAGTGGACCGTCGACAAATCCGCCGTGGTGTTGCCAACCGGCTGGGCCGCCGTGCCCGAGCCCATGAAGGAAAACAACGGCACCACGCGCTTCAGCGTTACCATCCCCGCCGACGCGAAGCAGGTGCTCACGCCGGCCGATGCCGTGCTGCCGTTTCCTCCTCCTCTGGTGAACTTGGCGCTGCCAGTCGATGTGGATGGTTACACCTTCAAAATCGAAAAGCCCTTTGAGTCAAGCATTGCCAAAACCACCGGCATTGAAACTTACCCCCTTGAATTAGTACCGGCAGTTACTCTCACCGTCGATCCCACCCAGGTGATGGTGCCGGTGAAGAAGGCCTCCTCACCCGTCACGTTGCTGGCGCGCGTGCGCTATCACGCCACGCAGCCCGCGAAGGTTTCCGTCGGCCTCGATGCGCCGCAAGGCTGGAACGTGCAGCCGAACCAGCCGCTTGATTTTTCCGCCGCAGGCGACCAGTTGATCCGCTTCGTAGTCACGCCTCCGGCGCACGTTTCTACCGGGCCCTATCCGCTGCATCCCTACGCCAAGCTCGGCGATGAAACCTTTCGCACCTCGATTGAGCCCATTCCCACGCTGCCCACGCGTGATTGGACCGAGCCAGCAGACGCCACCGCGCACGTGCTCAACCTCAATGTTCCGGCCGGCCTGCACGTCGGCTACATCGCCGGAGACAACGACGTTGTCCCTGAAGCCTTGCGCCAGATCGGCATCCAGGTCGACATGCTCGACGAAGTCGCCGTGGCTTTCGACGACCTTTCGCACTACGACGCCATCATCGTCGGCATCCGCGCCTACGAATTACGCCCGGATCTGCCGCGCATGAACTGGCGTCTGCTCGACTACGCCAGGAACGGCGGCTCGCTCGTGGTCGAATATCAGCGCGATTTCGCCTGGAACAAACTCCTGCCCGCGCCTTTCCCGGCAAAAATGGCCGAGCAGGGAGTGCGCGTTACCGATCCACATTCTCCCGTTCGTTTTCTCGCTCCGGATAATCCTGTTCTGAGCACGCCCAACAAAATCACCCAGGCGGATTTCGAGGGCTGGATTCAGGAGCGCGGCCTTTATTTCTGGAGCACGTTTGGGACTCCCTATCAAGCCGTACTCGGCCTGAAGGACGCCAATGAGCCGGAAGCCAATGGCTCCCTCGTCTACGCGCGCGATGGCAAGGGCGTCTATATCTATACCGCGCTCTCATTTTTCCGCGAGCTTCCCGCGGGCGTTCCCGGCGCGTATCGCCTGTTTGTCAATCTCATCAGCCAGACCCGCCACAACCGAAACTCATGACCGAAGCGGCGCGTGCGCCCCAGGCAGTTTCGGCGCCGCGCATGGTGCGCATTCCCGAAGGCTGGTTCCTCATGGGCAGCGATGCCGGGCAGGACAACGAACGCCCCGTCCGTCGCGTCTGGATCGATGCTTTCGAATTCGCCGAATGCCAGTTGTGCAACGCCGAGTACGCGCAGTTTCTTGCTGCCACCGCCCGCCGTCCGCCCACTCAGTGGAATGATCCGTCTTTTTCGGATCCTCGCCAGCCCGTCGTGGCCATTTCCTGGTATGACGCGATGCTTTATTGCGAATGGCTGAGCAATCTCACCGGCCAGCGTTTCCGCTTGCCCACCGAAGCCGAATGGGAGCGCGCCGCGCGCGGCGGCCTCGAACAAAAACAGTTTGCCTGGGGCGACGAGCCTCCGGAAGCACTGGCGAATTATTCAGCGCGCTGGAAAACTGGTCCGGAGCCGGTTGGCACAGGCGAGCACAACAATTACGGCTTATGCGACATCGGCGCCAACGTGCACGAGTGGTGCTCCGACTGGTTTGACGCGAATTACTATGCCACCGCGCCCGATCGCAATCCGCAAGGTCCTGCCTCTGGCACTCGCCGCGCTTCCCGCGGCGGCTCCTGGCGCCACTTCACCAAAGTCTCGCGCTGTTCCGCTCGATCGAGCATCCCTCCCGAATTTCAGTACACTGACTACGGCTTCCGCGTCGCCCGCTCGTTGTAATTCGTTCCGCCAACGCGCGCGCCACCAGCGATTTGCACCGCGCTAAATTGTTAAATGAAGTTTGCTGCAGAGTGTTTTGATGGAGGCGCGGGTGGGAATCGAACCCACGGATGAAGGTTTTGCAGACCTCTCCCTTACCACTTGGGTACCGCGCCCAAACATTCAGTATATCGAAACTCGTTGCTTGTTCCAGCGGGGAATCCGGTATTGAACGCAGTGGCGGCCCGCTCCGAGAATGAACATGCACGGCAAGTACTCGAACGCGTGATTCCAGTCGATATAGATAGTCAATATAATTGGCGCGAGTTGACCCCGATGAAGCGACCAGCCAAAGCCGCAGCCGCAACACGCACCCGGCGAAAAAAATCCGGCGCATCCGCACGCGCGAAGAAGGCAAAGACCGCACACGCCCGATCCGCCGCATCGGCTCCCGCCGCAACACCGCGCAACGAACTGTCGCGCGCGTCGCTAACCCACCAAAACTCTCGCGCACGCAGTATCGAAATTCCCCGCGACGTCGACGATATCGAGCTGCGCGTCAGCGGCGGCCCCGTCAAGCTCACCAACCTGCGCAAAGTCTTCTTCCCCGAGCGGAAACTCACCAAGCGCGACCTGCTGCAATACTATCTGGACGTCTCGCCCTGGCTCCTGCCGCACCTGAAAGACCGCGCTATGGTCATGAAGCGCTATCCCAACGGCATCGACGGCGAATTTTTCTTCATGAAGCGCGCGCCGGAATCCCGTCCCGCGTCGATTCCCATCTGCTCCATCGAGCACCATTCCGGAAACGTAATCGGGTTTCCGGTAATCCAGCACCTCGCTTCTCTGCTGTGGGTGGTAAATCTCGGCTGCATCGACCTGAATCCCTGGTACGCACGCTGCGACGACGTGGACGGTCCCGATTATCTCCACTTCGATCTCGATCCCGTGGAAGGAACGCCGTTCGAGCGCGTGCTCGAAACTTCGCTGATCGTTCGCGACGCATTGGCCGAATTGAAGATTCCCTGCCTGCCGAAAACCACCGGCTCCCGCGGCATCCATGTCTACGTCGCCATCGAGCGCGGTCCGCGCCAGAAGCAGGTGTGGGAATTCGCCAAGGCTTTCTCGAAGGAACTCGAAAAGCGCCATCCCGACGTGATCACCGCGGAATACCGCGTGGCCCACCGCCCGAAAGGCCGCGTGCTGGTTGATTACAACCAGAACACCTGGAATCGCACGCTCGCCTCGGTCTATTCCGTGCGGCCAAAACCCGCGGCTACCGTCTCGACTCCTGTAACCTGGAAGGAAGTCGAGAACGGCATTCGCATGGAAGATTTCACCATGCTCACCGTCCCCGCTCGCGTCGCCAAGCTCGGCGATCTGTGGAAGCCCATGCTCGAAAAGCGCGGCCGCGTCCACCTCGAAAACTTTCTGTGAAGGTGCGAAGCGCCTGTCCGCTAAAACTTGAGGTTAAAAGCCCGCTACGCCGCAGCGCATAAAACAACCACACAGAACATCCGGGTCTATACTCGACTCGTGTTGTCCACACTAAAAACGGCATCCCCGGGAGCGTTTCTTCTTGCCATCACCCTGTTGTGCGCCGTCGGTACACCCGCCCAGGAACGCACCGCTCCCGCCGCTCCGCAGGCTCAGGGTCTGCCGGTCAAAGGCGGCCACTTCATGGGAGAAACTGCCGACCAGTTCTTCTCCGAAGGATTTGAGAAACAGGCGTTGGCAGCATGCGCGTCGGGCGATTTCCGCGGCGTGAGTAAATCCAAGCACGAGCTGAAGAAATATTGCGCTCACTTGGCCGATGCTCGGCAGCAGGCCATGAGCGGCAGCCGTTACGATTTCGAGGGCGGCGGCGATCTCACCGAATTTCGCACCGACACCTTCACTTTCGATCGCGGCCGCTTAGTAAAAGTGGAACTCGTCTATTCGGCGCCGAACGCGGAAGCCAACTACCGCGGCCAATCCTTCGACCAAATTTTCGCCGGGGTCAAACAAGCCTACGGCCCGCCAACCGGCGAAAGCACTCAAAGTGTCCAAAATGTGTATGGGGTCCAGTACGTGGCGCACCGCGAGCTTTGGCTGACACCGCAATCCGCAATTGTCATTACCGAGCATCCCGGCGACAGCGGCTCAACCAGCTTGGCCGCCTTTACACGCGCCGAATATGACCGCACCTTGCAAGCGGACGCCACCAAGGCCCCCAACCCGCTGCAGTAGCTCTGCGCCTCCCCCAACCAATGCCAACCCGCCATCTTCGCAACCGGCGCGTTGTTTACCTCCGCCTCGCCACCACCCCCAATGCCCTTGTCATCCCGACGCGCAGCCGCGCCCAGCTAGGGCGCACGGAAAACGCCCAGCGAGCGAGGGATCTCTCTTCGTGTGAAGACTTCGACTGCCTCGTGAATGGCTTCCGTCAGGGCACGGCTTCAGCCCGCGCCGTAAAGCATTGCGATTCAGTGCGGCTTTTGCCGCTGAGGGAGTGAATTTATCGTTCTCACACAGGCTCTAGCCCCTGAAGGAACTTGCCTTTCGGAGTGCAAGTGTTTATGAGATAGCTTGATAGCCTCTACTAACAACACGCCTGAGAGAACATCCATGGAGAGCCTGCTGTGACCCTGCCGCTGAGAAAATCCTATGCGCCCATGGAAGCGCAGCCCGCAACCGAGCTGCCCTCCGGCCCGAACTGGCAATACGAGCCCAAGTGGGACGGCTTCCGCTGCGTTGCCTTCCGCGACGCCGAACACGTCGACCTCGAATCGAAATCGGGCAAGCCGCTCACGCGTTATTTCCCAGAGCTTGCCGCCGCCCTGGCGGCACTCAAGCCGAAGAAATTCATCCTGGACGGCGAGATCGTCATTCCGGTCGACGGCAATCTTTCCTTTGACGATCTGCTCATGCGTATTCATCCCGCGGAAAGCCGCGTCCGCAAGCTGAGCCAGGAAACGCCAAGTGTCTATATCGTCTTCGATCTGCTCGCAGGCGAAGACGGCCACTCGCTGGTGGACAAACCCCTCGAAGCGCGTCGCAAAGAACTGGAGAGGTTCGCCAAAAAATATTGGAAGGGGCACAAAGGCATTCGTCTATCTCCCATAACACGTGATCTGGCCGTCGCGCGGAAATGGTTTCACTTGGGCGTCGGGCTCGACGGAATTGTCGCCAAGCGCACCGACATGGCCTACCAGAGCGGCAATCGCCACGGCATGCAGAAGATCAAGAAGCAGCGCACCGCCGATTGCGTGGTCGGCGGATTTCGTTATCTCGAAAAAAAGAAGCTGGTAGGCTCGCTGCTACTGGGCCTCTACAACAAAGAAGGCTTGCTCGATCACGTGGGCTTTACATCTTCGATTAGCGCGAAAGACCGCCCCGCGCTGACCAAGAAGCTCGAGCAGTTGATCAAGCCGCCCGGCTTTACCGGCAAAGCCCCCGGCGGCCTTAGCCGCTGGAGCACCAAGCATTCCATGGAATGGCAGCCGCTCGATCCCAAGCTGGTGGTCGAAGTGCA
>DASZMG010000145.1:0-34899 GCA_035551975.1 Candidatus Acidiferrales bacterium
TTTGATTTTGCGCGAAAATCGATACTGAAAAGAATCGAGTTGCGCGACAAAATTCGCGTTTCTCGGAATAACGTCACACGCTCCGAGCGAGCAGTGTTTCGTGGGCCGACTGCGAAAACCGCTACGAGGAATCTCTTCCTGTGTTTCGAAGTACCTCTTCTTTTTTACGTTGTCATCCCGGAAGCGAGCCGCGCCCGGCTAGGGCGCAAAGAAAGAAGTCCAGCGAGTCGAGGGATCTCTCTTCGTGTGCGAACTTCGCCGACGAGTCTTGTCGAAGGCTCCGCATCGGCCGTTTCTAGCCACTTCTTATCAGCCACTCGTCACTGCCTTGTTCTTGTCATCACGAGCGCAGTCGAGGGATCTGCTTTTTCTTTTGGCCGAGCAGTTGGGAAGCGAAACCTAACCCACCAGTTGCTTCATCGCCCAGTCCGGGAAGATCGGCTCGCGCATCTCTCGCGGGCCGCCCGCATTCGATGCCTGCGCATGGCCTGTGCCCTCCACCATGTCTCGCTTCGAATTGGTCGCCGCCTTGTACAGCCGGAACGCACCGGCCGGGTCCATGATGCGATCGTCCTTGCTGTACCCGATCAGCATCGGGCACTCGATGCGGGTGGCCTTGCCTTCGAGCGTGTATTCCTTCAGTTTCTTCCGCGCATCGGTAAGATCTTTCGCTCCGATGATCCAGCGCACCCGCTCCTGAATCGGCGGATAATAATCGAAAAGGTCCGCGCCCAAATCATACGAGCCGCTGCTCATCATCGCCACTTTCACTCGCGATTCCCCGGCCGCCGCGCGCGGCACTCCGTATCCGCCCATGCTGATTCCTTGCAATCCAATCTTGCTCGCGTCCACATCCTGCCGCGTTTCCAGATAATCGATCATGGCTTTGATCACGCGATCTGTGTCGGGCGGCAGGTGCATATCTTTCAGCCTCAGCGCCCCGCCTTGTCCCGGAAAGTCGACAGCCAGATAGGCCATGCCGCGCGCAACATACGCTGCGCCACCCTGAATCGTGGCTTCCATCATGGTGTCCGCGCCCTCGAACGGAATTACCGCCGGATATTTGGTTCCCGCCGGTCCATTCGGTTTGCGGAAATACCCATCCAGCATTTTCCCTTCATAATTGATCTGCACTTTTTCGAAGGGCGCCTTGGTTTGCTGCCACGCTTTCGCGAAGGTGTCGCGCATTTTGTTGTAGGTCGGCAGCATGCGTGGCTCGGTTACCGGCTGCGGCCAGGCAGCCTCGCGATAGAAAGTCGAAGCTCGCAGATAATAATTGTTCGCGGTCTGCTTGTAGCCTTGAGCAACCGCCTCTTCCGCCAGTTTCTCATTGCGCTCTGCCACGCGCGTCCATTCCACGATCCACGATTCCAGATTGAACGGCTTCATCCGCTGTGCCACTTCCAACTGGTCCGGATCGCTTGTGTACAGCGTCTGCGTTAGCCGGATTTCCAGCTGTCCGCCACCCGGCAACCCTTTCGCCGGAAACAATTCTTCTTCCGAACGTCCGCCCACTTCGCCTTTGCTGCCCGCTTCCGAGCCGGCGTCCTGCGCGCGCAACGCCGGAGCTATTAATCCGGCAAACATCGGCGCGCCCGCGGAAAGCAATCCCCACTTCACCAAACTTCTCCGGCTCACGTTCAGCAGCGAATCCATGGTATTTCCTCCTTAAAAATGCGCGTCAATTGACCTTTTCCTGCACCGGCAAGAAGGGCCAAGCGCTCTATAATTGGCGGAACTATAACACGCCTCTTATTGATACCGCAGTGAACTTTCTCTTTCCGCAGGCAACTAAAGCGCTCACGTTCACCTCCGGCACAAAAGGCTTGACGCGCCCTTCCGCTCTCGGTATCAATAGCCCCCATAGCTTGCTGTTTCCGTAAACGGTTATCGTGGACCGTTTTCGTGGACCCAGTTCGGGTGAAATTGATTCGTCGAGTTGATTCAAGGAGATTCAACCATGGCCACTTCCGATGCCGTGCGATCCGCCTTGCGCCCCAGCGGCAAACCTGCCGTAAAGCCGCCCTTCTATAGGACCCTTTGGGGACAGGTGCTCATCGGCGTGGCCCTCGCGATCGTTTTGGGTTACCTCAAGCCTCACACCGCTGTGGCCATGAAACCACTCGGCGACGCCTTCATCCGCCTGATCACCATGATCATCACCCTGGTGATCTTCTGCACCGTGGTCACCGGCATTGCCGGCATGGAGGATATGAAGAAGGTTGGGCGCGTCGGCGGCAAGGCCTTGCTCTATTTCGAAATCGTCTCGACCTTAGCCTTATTAGTTGGATTGGTTGTGGGCAACGTGGTGCACACCGGCGCAGGCTTCAACGCCGATCCCGCCACCCTCAACGTAAAGGCCGTGGCTGGCTATGCTGGCGCCGCCAAAGCGCAGAGCATCAGCGATTTCCTCATGCACATCATTCCGACCACGGTCGTCGACGCCTTCGCCCGGGGGGACATTTTAGAAGTGGTTTTCGTTGCGATTCTCTTCGGTTTTGCCATCTCGGCTATGGGCGAGCGCTGCAAACCGTTAGTCGACATGTTTAACGGCTTGACCCAGGCCGTCTTCGGCGTCGTCAACATCGTCATGAAGTTCGCACCCATCGGCGCCTTCGGCGCCATGGCTTTCACCATCGGCCAGTACGGCATTGCTTCGCTCGGGCCGCTGGCGAAATTCATCGGCACGTTCTGGCTCACATCGTTCCTCTTCATCGTCATCGTCATGGGTGCGGTTGCCCTGGCAGTCGGCTTCAACATCTTCAAATTCCTGGCTTATATCAAGGAGGAGATCGTTCTGGTTTTGGCCACCAGCTCCTCGGAAACCGCCTTGCCAACGCTAATGGAGAAGATGGAGAGCTTGGGCTGCTCGAAATCTCTCGTGGGGCTGGTTGTCCCCACGGGATATACCTTCAACACCGATGGCAGCAGCCTGTACATGACCATGGCCGCGCTCTTCGTCGCCCAGGCCACCAACACCCACCTCACTCTCACGCAACAATTGACCATCTTCGCCGTCGCTGTGCTTACTTCGAAGGGCGCCGCTGGTGTCCAGGGTGCCGCCTTCATCGCGCTGGTCGGCACACTAATGGTGATTCCTAGCATCCCGGTGGCGGGTATGGCGCTCATCCTCGGCATCGACCGCTTCATGAGTATGTGCCGCGCCACTGTCAACATGGTCGGCAACGGTGTCGCTACAATCGTAGTCGCCCGCTGGGAGCACGAGCTCGATACCGCCACGTTGCAGAAAAATATGGCACTTTCCTTTGAAGCAGCGACCGCTACCGAACCGGAAGTGGCTCTTGCTACGCCGCTCGCCGCAGCCAGCAGCACCAAGGCTGCGGAAGGATAGCCCTGGATTTCGACCCCCTGCGGCCACCGGCTGCAGGCCCCAAACGGCGCAAGTGTCTCATCATGAGACACTTGCGCTCACTAAAAAAACGCCGCCAACACGCCCATCGTGCTTGACACCTTAAAATCCACAAAATACCCTATGGCGGACGCTAGCCTTTACCGCGATGGTAGGACTTGAGGTAGGCGGCAAGTCACCAGAAAGAGATGGGCTCCCCATGGAAGCGATCATCAATGCTGCAATCGACATGCTCAACAAACAAGGTCACACCGTTCGTGCTCAAAACTCCAAGTGCACTCAGTTTGAAATCAATGGGCTGCCGGTGACTCGCCAGGAAATTCTGGAGCTAGTCAACGGCACCTACTCAGTCGAAGATTTGCAACAGCAGGTCCAGCAAAACCGGAAACAACGCAGTCAAACCAACGGGAGGTGAAGAGTATGGCCAGAAAATCGTCTTCTACCAAGTCCAGTCGTTCAAAGTCCACCAATGCTCGCGGTCGTAACCGCCGCACCAGCCGTAACCAGCCCACGCAGACCCGCTCCGGCGAAAAACCGGAAAACATGCCAGAAAACATGAGAGACGAAGCTGAATAAGATTTCGAGGCTACCCAGCCGCCTCGTTTTTCCCGTTTTTCCGCTTTTTTGAGTTTTCCTCCTTCGCTTCGCATCCCTGCGTCTCCAGCAGATTGTAGTTTCGGAAGCCCTCAGTGTTGATTCTCTAAGACTGTGACCTCCGTCACTCGCAGTCGTGACCCGCTTCCTCCTCTCGGTGCGTCCCTCAGAAGTAAAAATGAAATAGCAGCGCATCAAAGGAGCCATTCGATGAGTACCGCACCGTTTGAAACCCTGCCCAGCCACGAATTAACTTCCGCCAGTTTCATGAAGGCTCTCGTTTTTCGCGGCGTGAACAAGATCGCCATTGAAGACGTGCCAATTCCCAAGCCCGGCCCCGGCGAAGCCGTCATTCGCGTCACTCTAACCACCATTTGCGGCACCGATCTTCACATAGTTCGCGGCGAATATCCGGTGAAGGCCGGCCTGATCATCGGGCACGAGCCAGTCGGCGTGATCCACGAACTCGGCATCGGCATAACCGGATACCAAGTTGGTGACCGCGTCCTCGTCGGCGCCATAACTCCTTGCGGCCAGTGCAATGATTGCCTGCGCGGGAATTTGTCCCAGTGCGGCGGTCCAATCGGCGGATGGCGCTTCAGCAACACCATCCATGGCGCGCAATCTGAATACGTGCTGGTGCCTTTCGCTCAGGCGAACCTGGCCAAAATCCCCGATGACCTTCGCGACGAGCAGGTTGTTCTGCTCTCGGATATCGCCTCCACCGGCATCTCCGCCGCGGAAAGCGGCGACGTTCGCATCGGCGACGCAGTTGCTGTCTTCGCGCAGGGGCCCATCGGGCTTTGTGCCACCGCAGGCGCGCGGCTCAAGGGCGCCAGCCTGATCATTGGCGTCGAATCGGATCCGGTTCGCATCAAGATGGCCAGGAAAATGGGCGCCGATGTGGTCGTGAACCATCTCGAGCACGACGTGATTGCCGAAATCAAACGCCTCACCGGCGGCAAAGGGGTCGACGTGGCCATCGAAGCTCTCGGCACCCAGGCCACATTCGAGAATGCTCTGCGCGCCTTGCGGCCCGGGGGAACGCTTTCAAGCCTCGGCGTCTATTCCGGAAAGCTTTCGATTCCGCTCGACCCTTTCGCTGCCGGACTCGGCGATTACAAAATCGTCACCACGCTTTGTCCCGGAGGCAAGGAGCGCATGCGGCGGCTGATGGATCTGGTCCGCCACGGCAAGCTGGACCTTACGCCCCTGCTGACGCACACCTTCCCGCTCGACCGCATCACCGAAGCCTATGAGCTGTTCGGGAATCGGCGCGACGGCGTGATTAAGGTCGCCATTCGTCCGTAGGGGCAGGGAAACAGAGGGGCAGGGAACCACAAGAATCGAGTGCGGCCGTTCACCGCGAACGCCGCACTCGCTCTCTCGAAAACTTCACTCAGGCCGCTATTTGTCCAGGACAAGTACCGGCCTTACATTGATCGTATGGGCTCGGTGAGACAAACCGCGGATTCGAGTCGACTGGCCGACTCGGCCTTCGGTTTTTGACGATCCTCACCGGTCTCAGGGGCAGGTGGCCGCGATGTGCTTCATCGCCGTCACCTTCATATAGTGAGGCGCTTTCGGCACATCCTTGTTTTCCTTCATCGCTTCTTCTGCGGGAACGGCCGTGCCGGTGATTTCCACTTTATGGCCGACGTGTGGAGCAAGGTTCACGGACGATGACACGATTCCTACCGTCTTCGGTCCCTTTTCGAGATCGGTGAGCATGTAAGAATCGGGCGTCGGTCCTGCCTTTAAACAGCCGGTCATGCTGTGGACCTTGGGAGCTTCTTGGGTCTTAACACCTTGGGCAAACAGAAGCACGGTGCAGAGCATCAACCCTACGAATACCGAACGTTTCATTATTGCCTCCTGACGCGGAACTTCGATTTGGCCCCTACTGCTTCGGGCATCGTATCGCTTCTCTCTTCCCGAAACAACGAATTTGCGCCTGAACTCCAGTCGCCAGTCTGATCGGACGGAGAATCGTATCCGGTTCCGTAGAATGTTGCCGGCCACAGTTGCAAGTAGCCGCGCCGGCATCGAGCCGTTCCCCCGGATCACGCCTCTCCCTAAGCTCGGCAACGGGCGTCCCCACAACACTATTCGCTGGTCAGCGGCGACAACTCCCGTTTAATATAATCCGGCATGGCGTCTCCTTATCGCATCAACCTTCCGGTTTATGAGGGCCCGCTCGATCTTCTGCTCGACCTGATTCGCAAGCAGGAGATGGACATTCACAACATTCCCATCGCCAAGGTCACCGAGCAGTATCTCGACTATCTGCATCAGCTCGAAAAGCTGGACATCGATCTTTCGGCCGACTTTATCTACATGGCCGCCACGCTGATTCACATCAAGTCGAAAATGTTGCTGCCGGCCGACCCGCTCGCGCCCGCCGAGGAGCAGGACCCGCGCGGTGAACTCGTGCACCGCCTGCTTGAGCACGAAAAATTCAAGAATGCCGCGCAGATGCTCTATGAGAAGCAGCAGATCGAGGATCACGTCTGGTCCCAGCCCGATCGCAGCCTCTACACCGGCGATGCGGTGGAAGGCGAGATGGCCGTCACGCTCGTCGACCTGGTTAAAACCTTTCAGGAAATTCTCGAGCGTCGCAAAGCGATTCCCAAGTTCGAGCTGCACCACGAGAGCGTGACCATCGCCCAGATGATGGACCGCCTTCGCCAGCGCCTTATCGCCACCGACGATCCCATGTCACTGAGTGAATTCTTCGAGACCTGCACCACCCGCAATGCCATGATCGTCGCGCTGCTGGCCGTGCTCGAAATGGTGCGTATGCAAGCGGTGATCCTGGTTCAGGGCGCGCTCTTCTCCGATATCGGCTTGCGCAAGCACAAAATGTTCGACGCTGTTTTCTCCGGACCCGACGCCATGGCTAAAATCGAGGAGCAGTATCTTTAAAGCAGAACCCTCAAAGAGGTACAGTACCTTTTAAAATGGCGCTTTCGAATTCGCACAGGACTGAGAATCGATGACACCACAGGAAATCCAGGCCGCTCTCGAGGCCATCATCTATGCGGCCGACGAGCCCGCTACGCTCGACCAGATCGCCAACGCGCTCGGCGTCGAAAAAATGGAAGCGCGCATTGCGCTCGATCTGCTGGTGGCCTCCTACTCGGTGGAGGACCGGGGAATTGAGGTCCGCAGAGTTGCCGGCGGTTGGAAGTTTTACACCAAGCCGCAGCACCATGAGGCGGTCCGCAAATTTATCAAGAGTTTGCAGCCGCCACTTAGGCTGACCATGCCGGCGCTCGAAACACTTGCGGTGATCGCCTACAAGCAGCCGGCTACCGTGCCGGAAATCAACGAAATCCGCGGCGTGAACGTCGGTGGCGTCATTAAGACGCTGCTCGAAAAGCGCCTGATCACCACTGCCGGGCGCAAGGAAGTCATCGGGCGCCCGATTCTTTACCGCACCTCGAAGCAGTTTATGATTCGCTTCGGTCTTTCCGATCTCGACGAGCTTCCCAGCCTCAAGGAATTCGAGCAGCTCGCGCAGGCCGCGCTCGGCTCCGATGAGGGCATTGCTCCCCCTGAGCCGAGTGAAGAGAATGAGCCTCCCGCTTCCGATGCCATAGTTGAACCATCGGCGGTGGCTGCCGAGGAAAATGATCTCGGCGAGCTGGCCGAGGATGTGAACGAAGTTCCGCAGGAAGCGCCTGCTGCGGGAAGCTACTCCACGCAGCCCTCAGTTGAGCACGCTGTTGATGCGGGCCAGGTCAGTGAGAGAAACGACTCATTTCCCGCAGATTCCAGCCAACGGCACCACTCGGACTCGGCGGAAGATTCAAAAGCATCTTCAGCTGCCGCCGGGAATTCCGAATCCTCGTAGTCCTAACCGGTCCGACAGCCGTTCCGCCCCAAAACTACTAGAACGAAATCTTCGCTCCTAACTGCAACTGACGCGCGGTAAAAATCGTTCCGTTGTTGGCCTGCGTCAGGTTGCCGAATGACGAGCTATAGGTCAGCGTCGGAGCCGCTGCTGTTCCGCCGGTCGTGTACGCCGTTTGCGTAACAGCGGTGAAGTTCCGGTGGTTGAACAGGTTGAATGCCTCAATGCTCAGTTCGGTCCGCAGCCGCTCGTGAACCGTAAAAGCGCGCGCGATGCGCAAATCCGTGTTCACCGTGGGTGGAAAGAAGTTGCTGTTCTTGGGAACGAAATAAGCACGCGGAGAAGTCTTGCCTCCCGTGGGTCCTCCCGAGCTGATGGTTGCTCCCAGTCCGGAAGGCTCGTTGCCTGAAATCTCCTGGATGTAGGGCAGTCCGGTTTCGGCAATTTCGGCCACCGAAATCAGCCAACCCGAAAGCAGCGCCCGATTCACGAGACTTGCGCTGTGGTCAAAATAGGGAGGCTGCCAGATCACCGCTCCCACGAAGCGATTCCTCACTTCCAGATTCGACACGCCCTCTTCCGCCCGGAAATTGAACGGGTTCACCGGACCATCGCTGCTCAAGTTGGGTGTGGTGGCCGATCCACCACTGCCGCCAGTGGCCGTGCTGTTGGCCACGTCATCCGTGTCGCTGGCATAGGTATAGCTGAAGTCGAACTGTACTCCGCCGGTCATGCGCCGCTTGAACTGAACCACCCCGGCGTTGTAGTGCGAAATACCGCAGGTGCAATACTGCACGATCTGGTTGTAGGCCGGCTTTGGACGTGCGCCCGTAAACAGCGGTTCGCTCACCTTCTGCCCCGACAGAGGTCCGCCAACGACGGTGTAGGTGATCGTGCTTGGCTGATTCAGGTTGGTATCGATGCCGATCGGCAGAAATCGCCCCACGCTGCCGATGTAGGAAAGCGACAGCGATGTGTTGTGCCAGAATTCATGCTCGATCACCGCATCGAACTCTTCCGCCGCCGGCAAACGCATATCGGACGGCAAGTACGTAATATTCGCCTGCCCGACGCTGGCGTTGTAGCTCGGAAGAACATTTGGATAAACCGGTACGCCGGCAACCGCCGCTCCCGCCGAAGTTGTGGGGAAGATTGTTGGGCTCAACTGAGAGCCGGGATTTCCGGTTTGCGTCATAGCGTCGTAAATCTGTTCGTTGGTGATGCGTCCGAAGTACAGCCCGTACCCTCCGCGCACGACAGTCGTGCCTTGCCCGGTGATGTCCCAAGCGAAACCGAACCGCGGACCAAAATCCTTGTTATCGGTGGGGAAGCTGGTTGTTTGCGGAATGGCAGGGTTCGGCAATATGGGCGACGGCAAACTCTCATGGTCCCAGCGCAACCCGAGGTTCAAGGTCAAGCGCGGGATTACACGCCAGTCGTCTTGCACGAATAATCCCGTCTCGACGGTCGGAACGTTGAATGCCAGCGGACCAACCGTTTGGAAATATTCGTTGTAGCAGGGGACTGCGGCTGCGGTGCCCGAGGTGCTCGAAACGCAGGCGTTGGGCAGATGGTTCACGGCAACAAGGTAGTCGGTGATGTAATCGGTTACTTGACTGTAGGAATACTCGCCGTATTGGTCGCCCGCCACGTAGGCGTTCAGGTAATCGCCGGTATGCGTGATGTCGAAGCCAAACTTAATGAGGTGAGAACCCTTGGAGATCGAGAAAGTATCCACACCCTGATAGCGCTTCTCATCAGGATAAGCCTGGCGGTTCAGATAATAGGGCGTTCCGAGCGTCCAACTGCACGCCAGGGTTGTCGCGCCTCCGCTTCCGAAGCCGCAGGAGTTGAGGTCCGCCTGCGGTGCCAGTCCTAATGCCGAAACGGGTTCGCCGGGAAGCGACGGTGTGGGATTCTCGAATTCGAAATCGCGTGTGTAGATGAAGCGCGCATTATTCGTTGCCCATGCGTTCAGCACCGAACTCCAGTTAGCGATCGCCCGATCGTCTTTCACGTCGTCATTTCCATTGCTGTCAATCGAGCGCGCGGCCGTGGCGTTGGTTTGCACGCCGAAGGGAGACTTCCAGCGCACCCGATTATACGAACCCGTAATCGTGTTGTTGTCGTTCGGTTTCCAATCCAGCTTGGGGAAAAAGATGGTCTGATCGCCGGTTCTCGGCGAAACACCGGTGGAAGAAGCGAGGAATGAGGTTGAACTGTACCTGTGCTTGGGTGAATCCGCGGCAATCGAGAATCTGCCCGTTCGTCAGTGTTTTGGGATAGCTCGAGTTGCCGCCACTCAGCTTTGCCGCCGCAGGGCAGCCTCCACTGGGAGGCGCCACGGTAATCGCGGCAAAAAAGTTGGCCGGTGTTGTGGGAATGTTCGTGAGCGGAAAATCGCGCCGGAAATCGTCGAAATTGAAATACCAGAACAGCTTGTTCTTGATGACCGGCCCGCCGGCATCTGCCCCGAACTGGTTGCGGATATCCAGCGGCTTGATTGGCTCGGTTAGATAACTGCCGTTCGGCTGCAGCACTGCGCCGGTCGCAAAAGGCGTATACGCGCCGCCGATTGTGCTGTCGCGCAGGTAATAGTAGGCGTCCCCATGCAGGGCATTCGTGCCGCTCTTGGTGATGGCGTTGATCACGCCCCCGACTGCGTGCCCATACTCAGCCGAATAATTCGAAGTGGTCACCTGGAACTCCTGCACCGACTCCAGGCTCGTCGAGTAGCCCATGCGTGTGCGTCCCACTTCCTCGGCGAAAAAACCCCGGGTGTTCGCGGCTCCATCAACCGTGTTGTTATCGAACATATAGCCCAAGCCGCGGAAGGCCACATCGCCGAAACTTCCGTCCGGAACCGCGCCGGGGCTCAGCAGGGCGAAATTCGACCAGCGCCGCTGGCTGATTGGCAGATCCGTCAATTCCGTCTGATCGACGTTAGTGCTGAAGACGCTCTGCGCGGTGTTAATCACCGGCGCGGTGCTCGTGACTGTCACCGTTTCGGCTTGGCCCGCCAGCGCCAGGTGCACATCCAGCGTGGTCGACAATCCAACTTCCACGCGCACGCCTGTCTGCTTTGCGGGACTAAAGCCCGACGCGGTTGTTTGCACATCGTAAATTCCCGGCTGCAGGTTCGTGATGATGTAGCTGCCTGATCCATCCGCGTTGACAGTGACGGCAGTGCTGGTTCCTTCGTTGCTCGCCAGAATCGTGGCGTTTGGCACCACAGCCCCATTCGGGTCGGTTACCACGCCATTGATCGATCCATACGTTTGTTGCGCGCGTGCCGTGCCGGGAAGCGCGTTTAGTAGGAAGAGCACTCCCAGAAGTGAGAATCCAAAGCGCACCAGAACTGCGACTGTTTTTTTCATTCCACCACCCCTCGCATCAGGGTTGAGCTCGGTCACACCCGGACCGGCCAAACTCGCGAACGCTATACTAGCGGCGGGAATGTTAACGCTCTATTACAAGAGTGAGAAGGTCAAATAACTCCAGAATCACTGTAGTTTCTTATAGGTGGAATCATGTATTTCGATTGGAATTCGAAGCTTCCTTTTAGTCGTGAGATGGTCCGCCGTATCGGAATCCCCCAACGGAATCTGCAATCTTCCGGTTCGCTTGACAATCTTCCGTCATCTACGCTCCAATGCGCGGCAAGCTTTTGTGGAGATCACAATGTCTCGATGGATGATTGCTTTATTTTTAGTGCTCGCGATCAGCGTCTGCGCGCGCACTCAAACGGTCCGCGTCGAGGGCGGCGCGCTTTCCGGCGTGGCCACAAAAACCCCCGGAGTGGTCGCCTACAAAGGCGTTCCATACGCGGCGCCGCCTGTGGGCAATTTGCGCTGGCGGGCGCCGGAGGCGGTTGTCGCTTGGCAAGGCGTCCGCAAAGCGGACGCGCTTTCGCCCATGTGCATGCAAATCGAGGCCGATCCCAAAGGCGCGTTCTATTGGGGGCAAACCCCTGCAAGCGAAGACTGCCTCTATCTGAACGTGTGGACACCCGCAAAATCCGCCAGCGCGAAATTGCCAGTGATGGTCTGGATTCACGGTGGGGCATTCCAAGTGGGCTATGGAGCCTCGAAATTTATTGACGGCGAAGGACTGGCCGCACAGGGCGTGGTCCTTGTCACCATCAACTATCGCGTGAATATTTTTGGATTCTTCGCGCACCCTGAACTGAGCCGTGAATCCGATCACCACGTCTCTGGCAATTACGGTACGCTCGACCAGATTGCCGCGCTGCGCTGGGTGCAGAAAAATATCGCGGCCTTTGGCGGCGATCCTCAAAACGTAACGCTGTTCGGCCAATCCGCTGGCGCTGCCTCAGTGTGTGACATCATGGCCTCTCCGCTCGCCAAAGGACTTTTCGTACGGGCGATTGGCGAGAGCATGGGCTGTTTTGGCGGCATGCCTAAGCTCGCCGATGCCGAGCAGGGCGGCTCAAAGCTGGCCGCTGCCGCGAATGCGAATTCGATTGCCGATCTGCGCGCCAAGCCTGCGGAAGAATTGCTGAAGGTGAAGGGGGCGCTGGGCTTCCGTCCCGTGGTTGACGGCTACGTGTGGCCCAAGGACACTGCCGCAATTTTTCGTGACGGCGAACAGAACCGCGTGCCGGTCATCGTTGGTTCTAATTCAGACGAAGGCACCGTGCTGGGCGTGCCGCCCGAATCCTCCGCCGATTTCATGGCTATGGCTAGGCGCCAATACAAGGATCAAGCCAACGCTTTCCTGAAGCTTTTTCCCGCGAACACAAATGCCGAGGCGCTGCATTCCTTCTACGCTCTCCAGCGGGACACGATGGCCTTTCAGGAGCGCATGTGGGCGCGTGCCGTGGCCCGCTCCGGGCAAGCAGCATATCGCTACTATTTCAGCCACGTCGCCGCGATACCCGATGGAACCTACTCCGAGCAATCGCGCAATCCCCTCGGCGCGTTTCACACCGCCGAAATCGTCTACGTCTTCCGCAATCTGGACGCGCGGCCGTGGAATTGGAACGACGCGGACCGCAAGATTTCCCGGATCATGTCCGCCTACTGGGTGAACTTCGCGAAGAAGAGCAATCCGAATGGCGCCGGCTTACCGAAGTGGCCCGCGGCCACTACGACAAATGATGTCCTTCTGGAATTTGGCCAGAGCGCGAAGCCTTCGGTTCGCGACGGACTTGATGTACCGCAGCTCGACTTCTTCGAAGCGCTCGAAGCCAAGCGCCTCGCCGCCGACTAGCCTGCCCTGAAAAGCTGGCGCGGAGTGCCATACCGCTCGCGGTGATTTTGCGATCCGCATTAAGGATCGCGCCCCACGAGAGCAGAGCGAGTGGGCCCATAGTAAAGTCCCGCGCGCCGTTGTACAAATCCGGCGGTAGCTGGTCCAGTCCGCGTCTAAAAGTCGCGCAGACGAATTATCAGCCCCGGTTAGGGGCGGCATAATGTAGCTCAGCGCGAGAGGTGCGAGGTATGTGCGCGCGGCGAGCGCTGGGAAACGACAGCGCGCAGCGCCACACCGCTCGCGGTGTAGTTCCCGCGAGTCTTTGTACTAAGCATCTGCCTCGCCGCAAATTTTGGCCTCAGCGTTTTCGCGCCGAACCACCTCCTGCCCCGGCCACCGCGAACGCTGCTCTTGCCACGGGCCTCGGAGCATCCGGAAAAGACGCTTTTGCTGCCGTCGCCGCCGGATCGGCGCTAAACGAAAGCGCCTGCAACAGTGCCTCGAATCGTTTTTTGCTCCCTTCCGGCAAGGTGATCGCCACGCCCACACCCAATCCCGGCACGATCCTCTTAACTTCGCAATTCAGTTGCAGCGGAACATTCAGCGCCAGATGCGCGTTGAAACGCGCGCCACGCGCTGGCGGCTCGTCCATCTGGATGAACAGGCCGCTGCGGCTCACATCGATAACGTGGCCCCACTTTTTCTGCGATTGCCAGACAATCTCCGCATTCACCGTAAATTTGAATCTCTCGAATCCGCGCCGCAGGCGACGTGATAATTCCTCGCGGGGAATAGCGCTCAAGGGGCTCTCCTTGTGGGTGGTTACCAAAGAGTGCCGGATTGAATCACCGCGGCCAATAGTACAGCCGTACAGCGAAGGCCCAGCGAATCGGCATTTCGCTGTATACGCCCACAGGCGGGTGAATCGTTCCTCTTCTGTCTATTTTCATTGCAGGTGAACAATTTCATACATGCGGAGTAGGTTCAGCCTCTCGTGCGCTGCCACGCAGCGCGAGAAATGTCCCTGCAAAAAGCTTTGCATTCGCAAGTATCCACTGTGTTTGCTGTATTGAGCTTCCCTGCCAAAAGTAGTAAGAAGTGAGTGACCCGTTCCATTCGTTGACTTCAGGCGTCGAGTCCATGAGCATCCGGCCGTGAGTATTTCCTCTCCCTTCATCCGAAGGCCAGTAGGCACAAGTCTGCTGATCGCCGCGATTGTGTTGTCGGGCGTCATCGCATTTCAGTTCCTGCCAGTCGGCGCTTTGCCTCAAGTGGATTTCCCGACGATTCGTGTTCGGGCTGCCCTGCCCGGCGCGAGTCCTGAAATCATGGCTTCTTCCGTGGCCACTCCGCTCGAACGGCAATTTGGACGGATTGCCGGCGTCACGGAAATGACCTCGTCCAGTTACTTGGGAACTACGAGTATCACGCTACAGTTCGACCTGAATCGAAACATTGATGGCGCCGCCCGTGACGTGCAAGCGGCCATCAACGCCGCCCGAAGCTATCTCCCCACCAATCTCCCGAGCAATCCCTGGTACAGGAAAGTGAATCCGGCGGACGTGTCGATTCTGATCGGAGCGTTGACCTCGGATGAATACGGGCGCGGCCGGTTGTACGACGCCGCTTCGACCGTTCTGGCGCAAGGCCTTTCGCAAATCGAAGGCGTTGGCGAGGTTTTTGTCGGCGGCGGCGCACTGCCGGGAGTGCGGGTGGACGTGAATCCCACCCAGTTATCTAGCTATGGCTTGGGTCTGCCCGATATCCGCAACATGCTCAGCGTTCAGAATGCAAATATCCCGAAAGGAGAGATTTCCAACGACCGTACCCAGGAATCGATTCTGGCAAATGACCAGTTGTTTAAGGCTGCTGAGTATAAGCCGCTGATCGTCGGTTACCACAACGGTGCGGCCATCCAGTTGTCCGACGTGGCCAGCGTCACCGATTCGGTTGAGAACATACGCGCGGCTGCCTGGGCGGGCGGCAAGCCCTGCGTGTTGCTGTTCATTCAGCGGCAGCCCAAGGCGAACATCATCGACACCGTGGACCGCATCCGCGCGGCGCTTCCCGCGCTCGAGGCATCCATACCTCCGGGCATTCACTTCAGCACGGTAATGGATCGTACCCTGGGCATTCGCGCCTCCGTTTCCGATGCTGAGTACACTTTGATCATCTCCGTCGGATTAGCGATTTTCGTCGTCTTCGTTTTTCTGCGTAACGCGCGTGTAACCTTGATTCCAAGTATCGCTGTGCCCGCATCGCTCGTCGGCACTTTCGGCGTGATGTACCTGTTCGGCTTTAGCTTGGACAATCTCTCCTTGATGGCCCTGACTATTTCCACGGGGTTTCTCGTCGATGATGCGGTCGTCGTGATCGAGAACATTACCCGCCATCTGGAACAAGGTATGCGGCCCATGGAAGCGGCGTTCAAAGGCGCTCAGGAAATTGGATTCACCGTTGTCTCCATGAGCATGTCTCTGATCGCTGTGTTCATTCCCATTCTGCTGATGAGTGGTATTGTCGGGCGTTTGTTCCGCGAATTGGCTGTCACGCTGGCCACCGCGATTCTGCTTTCGCTGCTGATCTCGCTCACGGCAACTCCCATGCTTTGCTCGCGGCTTTTGCAACTGGAGTCGCGGCAGAGCCATGGCTTCATTTACCGCATCAACGAGAGGATTTTCAATTCGCTATTGCGCGGCTACGAGTCCAGCCTGCGTTGGGTCTTGCGAAATGCGCCATTTGTGCTGGGCCTGCTGATCCTCGTTGTGTTCGTGAATATCTATTTGTTTGTCGTCATTCCCAAAGGCTTTTTCCCGCAGCAAGACAACGGCACCATCCAGGGCGGTATTCTCGGTTCCGAAGATGCTTCCTACCAGACCATGCAAAGGCTCACCAAGCAATTCGTCGGGATCTTGCAGTCCGATCCCGCTGTGGAACACGCCATGGGCTATACGGGTGGCGGCGGTGCGACCAATCAAGGGTCGGTCTGGGTGGGACTCAAGCCGCTCGCCGAAAGAAAAATCAGCGCCAGCGACGTGATTCGGCGCCTGCGTCCCAAGCTGATGTCCGTTCCGGGAGGAGCGGTGTACCTGCAGGCCGGCCAGGATTTGCGCATCGGCGGACGCTCCAGCAGCGCTCAGTTTCAGTACACACTGCAGGGTCAGAACATTTCCGACCTGGTGACGTGGGGCCCCATTCTGCTGAAGCAGATGCGCCAAATGCCGCAGCTTACCGACGTGAACAGCGATCAGGAAAACCGCGGACTCGAGACCTACCTCACTTACGACCGCGACACCGCCGCGCGGCTGGGCATAACTCCGCAAATGATCGACAACACGCTATATGAAGCGTTTGGTCAGGCCCAGGTCTCCACGATGTACACGGCCCTGAACCAGTATCACGTGGTGATGGAAGTGGCTCCGCAATTTTGGCAGCATCCCACCGAACTGCGCGATTTCTACATCCGGCCATCCACCGGCACCGAGGTTCCCCTCAACGCCATCGTCCACGTTGCTTCTAGAACCGCTCCTTTGGCGATAAACCATCAAGGCCAGTTTCCCTCCGTTACAGTCTCCTTCAACCTCGCTCCCGGTGTAGCCCTGGGCACTGCCGCCACGGCTATCGAGGACATGGAGGAGAACATGGGCCTGCCGCCTTCCATCCACGAGATGTTCGCCGGGACAGCCGAAGCCTATCAATCTTCATTGAGCAGCGAGCCGCTCTTGATCGTCACCGCTCTGTTAGCCGTTTATATCGTGCTCGGCATGCTCTATGAAAGTTACATTCACCCGATTACGATTCTCTCCACGCTGCCCTCGGCGGGGGTGGGTGCCATTCTGGCGTTGATGATCTTTCACAGTGAATTGAGTGTCGTGGCGCTGATCGGAATTATTCTGCTGATCGGCATCGTCCAGAAAAACGCCATTCTGATGATCGATTTCGCCATCACCGCCGAGCGTTTCGAAGCGAAAACGTCGCGCGAAGCAATTTATCAGGCGTGTTCGCTGCGCTTCCGTCCCATTTTGATGACCACCATGGCCGCGCTCTTCGGCGCATTGCCCTTAGCACTGGGCACCGGCATGGGCTCGGAGCTGAGGCGTCCGCTGGGAATCGCGATCGTTGGAGGCCTGATCTTCAGTCAGCTCCTCACCTTGTACACCACCCCCGTCGTGTATCTCTATATGGACCGCTTCAGCAAGAAGCGCAAGCGCCTGCCGTTCGCTCACGCTTTGGCGCAGCCATCCCACGGCGCCGCCGACTGAAGCTCCGTAATTTAGCGATTGTCTCTTATCGTCATATGGAGGGACGTGTGTGCGCTTTGTGCCCACTCTGAGCGGAGCCGAACGGAGCCCGAAGAAGCGTGCCCTTTGGATTGCGCCGAACCTGCGCCTTCCGGGAATTTCGCTATGAAAAAATGGTGGAGGCGGGGGGAGTTGAACCCCCGTCCGAGAAGCCTTGCAACTCGAAGACTACATGCTTATCCCGTTCCGTTGGTTTCGCCGATAGCGCTCAGAGCGGGCAAGACGCGCCACCGGCTAGTCCGATAATCTCGCTGACGCGTTACGGACCGAAACGCATCAGCCAGCCTACTGTGTGACGCCTCATCCCCAGCGCATAGGCGACGCTGAGGGAGACGCGCTGCTTAATTTTTAATTAAGCTGCGAGAGGCAACTGCGTATTGGCAGTTGTATTGTTTCACCCTGTTGCGGGTGGGTGATGCCCGGCATGCCTTCGGAGCCGCGACAGCTTCCGTCGAAACCGTTTCGCCCCCTTGGGTTCACTTATTTTAGCACCCGATTGAGCCCCCGCCAAATGAACGATTGCATCAAACGGATGCACCGTCCGTCGTAAGATGCAATCTTCCAGTTGCTTTGCTGAGGGCGTTAGGGCTGGCCAAACCCATCGAAAAAGTTGACTGTGGGTACGATTGTTCGTATTATTTCCGTAAGACGATTGTCATACAAAGGTAGGAAATTGGCGAGACAGCACCACAAAAAGCAACGCCTCACGGTTTCCTTGTCCTCCGAAACCCGCCGCTATCTGGAAACGGCGCGCGAACGGGCCAAATCCCCATCGATGAGCGCTTATCTCGAGAGCCTGATTGAGGATCTCCGGAATAAAGAGGAAATGGCCGCCATCGAGGCCAAAACAGCGGCCTATTACGACCGTCTTGGATCGAAGGAAATGGAAGAAGAAGCTGAGTGGGGCAGAGTAGGCGCAGCGTCTGTCTCCCAGTTGGAAGACTAATGGCAGAGTTGCCCCAACCGCTGCGCGGAGAAATTTGGGACGTCGATTTCCCCAGCGACTCTCCCGGTAAAGGCCCTCGTCCGGTGTTGATCGTCTCTCCCAATGGACGGAACAAGCATCCCAAAGCCTCGACCGTGCTGGCGGTGCCTTTTTCAACCACGGTGTCCGAATACCCTCTGCACATTCGGCTTACGCCCGGACAGACCGGACTGCCGGAAGTGAGCGAACTTCAGCCCGAGCAGATCACCGCAGTGAGAAAAGAATATTTGAAGCCAAGACGCGGCGCGCGAATGCAACCGGAGAGTGTCATCGTTAGCGTGGCAAGAAGCGTGGTGTTTTCCTTGGGTGTCCAGCCCAAGGCAATTCAGTAGGGTTTGCCTACCTTGTGCCGAATCGCCACCACATTGCAGCCCGATTCGCCCCGAAGATCGCGCCGCCTTCCTTCGCCTGCCTCTCCGCACAGCCCTGACAGCATTCCGGACAGCCCTCCGGACAGCCCTCCGGACAGGTTGATTAGAAGGGCATAGTTATCTTGCTCGCACCTTCTTCAAATGGTAGCTTGGATTTTCAAGTTCCTGCATGTTTGGATACACATGGAATCGCATTCTGAGGCGCGCATTGGGAACTCATTCTGTTCCCTGAAGTTGCGCAGGAGTTCAGTTGGCACCCTGGAGCGTTAACGACCAGAAGATCCCGCAGGGTCGGCTGGCACTTTTTTCTTACGTGTCGGTCGTCTTCATCGTCCTTCTGCTCATCGGTTTCTGGAAGCTGCAAGTCGTGCAGTCGGGCCATTTCTCCGACCTCGCCGAGCGCAACCAGATTCGCTACATTCCCATCATTGCCCCGCGCGGCGCACTGCTCGACCGCGAAGGCCGCGTGCTGGTCGATAGCTATCCTTCCTTCAGCATCCTCCTTCTTCGCGACGATTCCGCCGCTCTGAAAAAGAGCCTGCCGCAAATCGAAGACGGCCTCGGCATCAGCAAAGCGGACCTCGAAGCCCAGCTCGACGCCGCAAAATTCGAGCCGAAATTTCAGCCCATCGTCATCAAGCCCGGCGCTAGCCAGGCCGACATCGCTTTTGTCGAATCGCATCGCGCCGATCTTCCCGTTCTCGAATTGATGATGGTTCAGCGCCGCCGCTACCAGCACGGCGAAATGCTCGCGAATACCATCGGATACGTTGGCGAAGTTTCCGCGCAGCAACTGGAAGATAGCAATGGCCACTATCGCCCCGGCGACATCGTCGGCAAGGCCGGACTCGAGCGTGAATACAACGATCAGCTCGAAGGCACGGACGGTATGCGCCGCGTCATCGTCAACAGCGTCGGCAAAGCAGTCCGCACTCTCGACGACGTCGAAGCCATCCCCGGCAAACCCATCCAGCTCACCATCGACTACGATCTGCAGGAGATCGCCGAAAACGATTTCGCGAATAAAGAAGGCGCCCTGGTCGCCATGGACGGCCGCACCGGCGAAGTTCTCGCCATGGTCAGCCGCCCCACTTTCGATCCAAACGATTTTGCCGTGCGTATTCCCGCCTCGGAATGGGCCAAGCTCAACACCGACTCGCAGACACCGCTGCTCAATCGTGCCATCCAGGCGCAGCTTGCGCCCGGGTCCGTGTTCAAAGTTGTCATGGCCACGGCCATGCTCGAATCAAAAGCTCTGCCCGCGAGCTACACCGTCTACTGCCCTGGCTATGCTTCGTTCTACGGCCGCGTCTTCCATTGCGACCACGCTCACGGCAGCGTTGATTTGCACAAAGGCATCGTCGCGTCGTGTGACGTCTATTTCTATAACGTGGGTAAAATCCTAGGTATCGACCGCATCGACCAATATGCGTTCGGCCTTGGCCTGGGACATCGCACCGGAATTGACTTGCCGAGCGAGGAGCCTGGGCTCGTTCCTTCCGAGGACTGGGTGCAGCGTGTCTATCATCACAAATGGTATCCGGGCTCGACGATCTCCGTCTCCATCGGGCAGGGAGCGGTGATGGTCACGCCGATCCAGCTAGCGCGCATGGTTGCCGCTGTCGCCAACGGCGGAACTCTGATTCCACCTCATCTCTTGAAAGATGCCACCGGTCTCAAATCTGGATCTTTCCCGCTTTCTGAGGAAACCGTTCAAACGGTTACCGACGGCATGTGGGGCGTCGTCAATGAACCCAATGGCACCACTTCCGGACTCGTCAAGCTTCAGAATATCGACTTCTCTGGCAAGACCGGCACGGCGCAAACCGAAAGCTTCGAGCTTCAGAGTAAACTCGGAAAGAAGTTGAAGGAAAACGGCTGGTTCGTTGGCTACGCTCCGCGGCGTAATCCCGAAATCGTTGTCGCGGCGCTGGTGCAGGCTGGAGGTTGGGGCAGTACCTCTGCCGCGCCGATCGTGCGCGATGTTGTGAAAGCCTATTACGACAAAAAAAACGCGCACATGACTCAGACAGCCACCACCGCCGCTCCGGCCCAGCCCTCATCTGCGATCAGCTCACCGGCCGCAACCGCCAAGCCTGCCTCTGGCGCAACTGCAGCGCAGCCCGCTGCTTCCAGCACCACAGCCTCACATCCAGCGGCAGCAGGCTCGCATGCAGCGGCAGCGGCCAAGCCCGTCGCTGCCAAGTCCGCCGCAACTCCGGACTCGGCTGGCATCCCCGAAAAAGTTTTCGAACCCTCCGAACAGGTTCTCGCCGGTCAACCGGCTCCATCTATCCAGCCTCCCAGCGTGCAGCGTCAATGAAGGATCGCCCGCGTATTCAGGATTGGGACTGGCCGCTCGCCGCCATCATCACTGCCATCAGCACTCTGGGAGTTTTGGAGGTTTATTCCTCCACACACACCAGCGGCATGGCCGGTATGCACTGGAAGCAGTTGATGTGGATCGGCATCGGCTTGATCGGCATGTTCCTGATTTCCCGCATCGACTACCACACCCTCATGGATCAGGCCCCCATCCTCTATCTTTTCGGTCTGGCTACTCTTCTCGTAGTTCTCATGATCGGCCATTCCCGCTTCGGAGCGAAAAGATGGGTGGCCTTGGGCGGCGGCGTTAACTTACAAGTATCGGAATTAATGAAGTTGATTATAATTGTGGTGTTGGCGCGGTTCTTCACCGACGTGCGTACCGACCGCCTGACTCTGCAGGACATCGTTAAGGTTGCGCTTATTACCGGAATTCCTGTAGGTTTGATTCTGATCCAGCCCGATTTGGGAACCGCCCTGGTGCTCATTCCCGTGGCGGTGGTCGGAGCGTTCCTCGCCGGAATTGAGTGGAAGCACATGGCGGTCGGCGCTCTCCTGATTTTGATGATGATCCCGGTCGGCTGGCATATGCGCACGCATTTGAAGCCGTACCAGCAGCAAAGGATTACGACGTTTCTTCACCCGGAAGAAAACCCGCGAGGGGCCGGCTATCAGATCCTGCAATCGGAAATTGCGGTCGGCTCGGGCGGCTTCTGGGGAAAAGGATTTAGCAAAGGCAGCCAGAATCAGCTAGGATTCGTTCCGGTGCGGTATTCGGACTTCATCCTCGCGGCGCTGGCTGAGGAGCAGGGTTTCATCGGCGTTTGCTTGGTTCTGCTCTTGTATTTGGGGCTCATTCTGCGGCTGGTGGATAACGCGCAGAAAGCGAAAGATCGTGCCGGGATGTACGTGGTCATGGGGGTTACGGCAATCCTGGGTTTTCACGTTCTGGTCAACGCTTCCATGGTCATCGGCTATATGCCCGTGACCGGCATTCCGCTTCCGCTCATGAGTTACGGGGGATCCGCAACCGCCTTTGTGTATATGGCATTGGGCCTGGTCATGAACGTCCGCATGCGGCGCTTCGTGAACTGAGCCCCGTGAGTTTTGGTGTACGGCCGCGAGCTCCCCAGGCTGCGGTGTAGAAGAAAATTTGAATTCAGATGGAATGAAGGTCGCATCGGTTGAGCCGAGCAATTCAGCAACGCGATAAATTTGGCAGCCGCTCGTGGCAAACCCAGGCAACCCGCCTGCGCCACGATGGTCCCGGGTGCGCGCGTGTGTACCGCCGCCCTCTGATGCGCCATGAGGAGTCTTATGTCGAAGGAAATGGTCATATCGTCCAACCCGCACGAGACGCGGGTGGCGATTATGGAAGAAGGACAGCTTTGTGAGTATTACGTCGAAAGACAGAAGGAATTTGCGTTAGTCGGTAGCATTTACAAAGGCCGTGTAACACGCGTGCTGCCAGGCATGCAGTCGGCCTTCGTGGAAATTGGACTCGATAGCGACGCGTTCCTGTACGTCAGCGATTTTCTGGAAGAAAGCGAAGAGCTCGACCACATCGTCACCACTGTCGTCGACAAGGTCGAGAAAATGGAAGAGCAGGGCGGCCACGTGTTCGCCGAGAATCACGCCGCGCCCGCGCTGGAACCTGCCGATGTCGAATCCGGCCCCATGGCTCATGGAGAGGGTTCGTATGGTGACGGCCCGCATGCCGAATTTGCGCACGAGGAAGGCGAGCATGCGCACGACGCCGGTCACGCCGAGGGCGCTGAACCGCATGCCGGGCACGGTGCTCCACAGGAATCCGCTGCCGGCCATGTGATCGAGCCCATGGAAGGCGAATCCATCACGCGCGGCGCTGGTTCCGCGCAAGGCGCGTCCCCACAAGGACAATCGCACGGTCAGGGCCGTCCGTCTTTCGGTGATCGCGATCGCGGCGGTCGTGGACGGGATCGCTTCAACCGCGGAGGTCGCGGCGGGGGCCGAGGGGGTCGCGGTGGTGGTGGCCGCTTCAATCGCGGTGGACGCGGCGGCGATCGTCCGCCTCGCTTCGGGCGCGAATTGCCCTCCTCCAAATATGCTTCTCCGCACGCTCCTTACGAGCGCTCCGGCCAGCCTGGTCAGACCGGCGAGCCCGGTCAGCAGCTCGACCAGACTACGGATTCCGGGCCGGCGGAAGGCTACACGCCGATCGTTCTACCCGGCGAGTCGCTGGCAAAGTATCGCGACAAGCCGCTCGCACCTCCCGCTCCCGCCGCATCCGCCGGAGTCACTGAAGAATTGAAAACTGTCGTCCCCGACGAGCTTTCCGACGTCGCCGCCACGCCGCACGAAGTTTCCGAAGCGCCGCGCGCGGAATTCCGTTCAAGCTCGATTCACGCTGTCGAGCCGCTCCCCGGTGAATCGCTTTCCAAGTGGAAGCGCGAAGCTGCTGAAGAATCGGGCGACCCGCAATCATCGTCAGGTGTTTCGTTCTCGCAGCCTGCTTCGCCCGAAAAGGCGTTGCACTCTTACGAGAACGCCATCAGCGAACACGAGGTTCATACCGCATCGCCAGAAACGGAAGAGGCCGAAGAAGACAGCCAGGCCCACTTTCTGCATGCTGCCGAGCAAGCCGATGAGGAGACCAGCGCGGACGAGCTCAGCGCCGACGAAGCCGCTATCATCGCCGAGCACGTTGCCGAGGCTCAGATCGAGGAAGAAGCGCGCGAAGCGCAACGCCACGATTTCGCTTCTGCCGATGAAGCCGCCGAGGCCGCTGAAGTGGCTCTCACTGGCGCGGCGCCCGCCCGGGAAAGCGAATTGGAGGAAGAAGTCGAGGACGCCGTAGCCGACGCGCTCGATGAAACTGAAGAACCCCTCGAATCCGAATCCGATGCCGAAGAAGAAGGTGACGCTGAAGCCGAACGCGCGCACGAATCCGCTTCAGAACACGCCGCGGTTGAAGAAGAAGTCTCCGAATTTCCCGATGTGCTGGCCGCCGCCGAGGCCGCCGAAGGCCATTTGGAGCCGCTCGAAGGCGAGCATATTTCCGGCGCTCCCGCGCCGGAAGGCTCCGAAGCGCAGCGCCCCTTTAACGCTCGCGTGCGCGGAGATTTTCGCGCGCGCATGCAGCACCCGCGCCGCGGCGGGCGACCCGATCGCGGCCGCGATCGCGGGGGCCGTCGCGACAATCGCGGCGACCGCGACCGTGGTGGCCGCCCGCATCACGGCGGCGGACACCATGGCCACAGTCACGGTGGGCATCGCCCGCAGCAGCGCCGCCCGCAATTAATCGCGGACATGCTCAAGCAGGGCCAGGAAATCATCGTGCAGATCGCCAAGGAGCCGCTCGGCAAGAAAGGCGCGCGCATCACCAGCCACGTCGCGCTGCCAGGCCGCTACCTGGTCTACATGCCCACGCTCGATCACAACGGCATCTCGCGCAAAATCGTATCCGCCGAGGAACGTTCGCGCCTTCGTCACCTGGTCAACGAAGCCAAAGGCAGCTCCGGCGGTGGATTCATCGTGCGCACCGCCGCGGCCAGCGCGCCTCCCGAGGACGTTCGCGCCGACGTGGAATTCCTCACCAAAACCTGGGCGGAAATCAAATCGCGCTCCGAGCAGCGCAAAGCTCCCGCTCTGCTCCACCGCGATTTAAATCTCGTCGAGCGCATCCTGCGCGACTACATCACGCCCGACTTTGGCGCCATCTGGGTCGACTCCGAGGAGGAATTCACCAAGGTGGTCGACTTCATGAGCCGCTTCCAGCCGGCCATGGTCGGCCGCGTGAAACTCTATGGCAAGGACACGCCGATCTTCGAGGAGTTCGGCATCCAGCAGGAAATCGACAAGGGCCTGCGCCCGAAAGTGTGGCTCAAGTCCGGCGGTTATATCGTCATCAACCACACCGAAGCTCTCGTGGCCATCGACGTCAACACCGGCAAATTCGTCGGCAAGGGTTCGAATCGTCTCGAAGACACCATCGTCCGCACCAACCTTGAAGCGGTGAAGGAAATCGTCCGCCAGATGCGCCTGCGCGATCTCGGCGGCATCATCATCATCGACTTCATCGACATGGAAGAGCGCCGCAACCGCGAAAAAGTGATGGCCGCGCTCGAGGACGCTCTCCGCGCCGACCGCGCTCCATCGAAAATGTTGCGCTTCAACGAGTTTGGTCTCATCGCCATCACTCGCAAGCGCACCAAGCAGGCTCTGGAACGTACGCTTTGCCAGCCTTGCCCGTATTGCACCGGCTCCGGCATGGTCAAGTCCATTCCCACGCTCTGCTACGAGATTCAGACCGAGGCGCGCAAGATGGCTCCGGAAATCGTCAGCGGCAGCATCACCCTGCGCGTGCATCCGGAAATTGCCAAGGCCCTCAAGACGCGCGAAGCTTCGCTTGTCGACGAGCTCGAGCACTGGACCAAGAAGAGCATCATCATCCAGGCCGATCCCACTCTGCACTGGGAGCAGTACGATATCTACTAGGTCGGTTGAGTTGCGGTTGTATGAAAAATGTTTGCTTAGGTAGTTCTCTCTGCCCCTCGCTTCGCTGCGGGGGCCGCGCTTAGCTTGTTTTGTAGAAACGCCGCGAAGAAATTCGCGGCGTTTCTTTTTGTGCTCTTCTTTTGTGCTGTCATCCTGTCATCCCGAGTACAGTCGAGGGATATGCATTTGTTTTCGGTCGCCGGGATAAGCCGTTACCTAATCTTCCTGGCCGATTCGTGCACAAACTGACGCGACGACTGCACCTGTATGCGCGCAGCGCTGCACAAACTGCTCGAAATCGCATTTTTCAAAAACACGCAATTTCTGGCTTTGGAACCTGGCTTTCGCCCCGGGTTTCACGCCATTTTCTGCGCTCCCGGACGGCCATTTCGGCTCCGGGAAGGGTCGGAGACGGTCGCGCCGCAGGGCGAATGGGACAGCGGTTTTCGGCACTATGCTGTTTCGCCTGACTTTCACCTTTGCCATTGAACCCGACCCGGTTGCCTTCCCGAATCCAACGGTCTCCCGACTTCTCCGTATCTTCGAGACACTGTTGCGCTCCTCCTTTACTTCCTTTAATTCCTGTGCCTCATGCGTTTCGGGTGGGCGGCCCACTATGCAGGAACTTCCCGGAGCGGGAAGTTTTTCCCGAATCGTTGCAGTGCCAGGAGGCACGTGCGTTTCTAACTCTCGCCAAATCAGTATTTATTCGCCATTTCAGGGTGGCCTCGACCGTGCAGAATCTACCCGGAACTGAGGGTAACGATATGGCCGAGCGCCGCAAAGCAAAACGCTATGAAGTCGCACTGCCCCTGCAAGTGTGCACCTCCCGGCAGCGACCGGCGGAGTTCTACACCGCGCAATTGCGTGATATCTCCCGCACCGGCATCTATTTTCATTCCAGCGTCCAGATGGAACCTGGTGTGTCGATGGAACTTACTTTCGCGTTGCCGGGCGAGCGCGACCGCGGTACCTCCGTTCTGGTGCGAGCCAGCGCGAAAGCCTTGCGAATCAACACGGTCGACAAAGACACTGAGCCGATCTACGGAATCGCCGCGACCATCGATCGCCTGGATTTCGTGCGTCCCGTCGTGACCAACGCCGCCTAGGAAATCCGCCCCAAGCAAAACCTGATCAGCTGATCAGCGGACGCCCACAACAACGCGGTGCGCGGCAGTTTCGCTGCAGTTTCGCGTCCGGGTCGCGAATAGGGTTTTCGCTCCTTCGCTTTACTTTCACCCCGCTGATTTTCAGCGCTGCAAAAATTGTTCCGGGCCAACCTGAATCGCGCGGGAAATGCGCGATTCACAGGCTTTCGGAGCACAAAATTGCACGAATTTGCACGCGATTCCGAAAATCAAATTTTCGTCGAAAGTGTGCGCTGAATGTAGGGCTGGGCGCCGGAAATCCACAAAATTCTGCAAAAACGCGTAGCGGCGTACAATTGCGCCAGCAGAGCATGACCACGAGCGACGCAGGAAAAATCAAAGAGCAAATCATCGAGCTCGAGCGTGAGATTTTGCGCGCGATGTGCGGCGGCTGGGAAGCGGCCGCGCAGGTGAGCGCGGCGCGTGAACTGTTGCGCGCATATGCGTGGCGCGATGAAGAACATCGCGTGGTGTTCGAAGCTTTGGCGCGAGCGCGCAACCCGGAAACGATTCCGCTGCGCGAGCAGCTTCCGGCGCACGCCACCCGCATGGGTTTCCCCGAAGTGAATTGGCCGTTCTATTTCGATTCAATTTCGCAGCAGCGCGCGCCGCAGACTTTCGATTTGCAGGAGTTGCTTCAGCAACTCCTGCAGCGAACGGGTCAGCAATGAGAGATTCCGCTAAACGCTGGATGGTCGCGAAGTGGGTGCCGGGGCAAGCGCTGGCTGAAGCGAAATGAGCTTCGGTGCAAAACGCAGCCTGGCGCTCGCGGAGGTAACGCTTTTTCCTGCGTTTGTGCTGTGGTTCATCTGGCAAGGACAATCTATCGCGCGATGGACCTGGATTTTCTTCGTGGTATGGCTGGCGGGCAGCTTTCTGATCCAGCGCGACACACCCAAAACACTCGGCTGGCGCGCTGACAATCTTTCAGCTGCTTGCAGACAGGCGGTAATTGCTTTTGCAATTATGTCGGCCGGATTGATTGCCATCGGACTGGTGCTTCACGCGCCCACGCACATCGAAGCACGCCTGATTTCCTGGAAACGCCTCGCCGGCTACGCCGCCTTCTGCTTGTTGCAGCAGGTGGCGCTGAATTCTTCCAGTGATTCTTTGCGAGGCGCAGCCGCGACTACTTTGCTCCGGTAAGCGTGTAGCCCATGCAGTATTTTATTTCCGCGGAGATCAGATGGAAGCCGTCAAAAAATCCCGCAGGGTGCGGATCGATGTAGTCGTACACGTTGAAAACGGTGCGGCGCTGGTCCTTGCCAGGAGGCATGCCGACCTTGGGCGCGGGCTGGTTCAAAGAAAGCGACGCTTTTACCGTTTTGGCGGACGGCGGTGAATTCGATTTCTCCTTGAAGTTCACCACGGAGGGGTATTCGTTCGCGGTCCATTCCTGGCCGCGGGCATCGCCAAAAACGTAGGTGAAAGCCAGGGAGGTAATGCACCAGGCAGTGGTGCCGTTCTTGATCTGCATGGAGAGGTCGTAGGTTTGAGTGTCTTTGCTGGCCGAGATGCTGAAATCGGAAATAGTCACTTTGTGCTGCTCGGCGTCCGGCAGTTTGATGACCCTGAGGCCTGTAGGAATCTCAGTGCCGCAGGCCGGCGGAGCGGCTTTTGCCCCAGTGGATTGCGCAGGAACAGACACAGCAACAAGCAAGACTACGCCAGCTAGAAGTGTGGCGTTGCGGAGCAGGATACGCGTGATCTGGTGTAAACCAAGCGGCATAAAACGGTCCCAAATAATACATCGGCATTTCGTGAGAAAACTTGAATCGGTGCCCATCGTTATGATCGAGAGAAGCAGGAGAGATGCTCGGGCAATCGGTTGAGCAGGTGGTTTGGCAGTCCGTTTCGCATCTCGTCGAATCCCTAAAAAACGAAAAACTAAAAAAGCGAGTGTCGCTGATCGCGCGGATCAGTTTGGTTCGTTGACTTGCGTGCTGGGCGAACCTAAGATGAGGCGCACAAGAAAATTGGGCGAATATTTGTGGCTTTCCTTCAGCGGAGGAATCGCGAAATGATCAGCGTGTACAGAAAAGCACGAAAATCGAAGCTGACGTTGCTGGGGTGTGCGGCGCTGATGCTCTTCGCGTCGGCCTGCGGAGAGAAAACGCCACCGGACACGCGCGCGACAGATGCAAACGCGATCCGCGACCTGGATACGCAATGGTCGAAGACAGCGGCGGCGAGCGATGTGGACGGAGCGGTTTCCTATTACACCGACGACGCGACGCTGATGCCTCCGAACGCGCCCGCGGCTACCGGCAAGCAGGCTATTCGGGCGGTGTGGGCGGGGTTGCTGATTCCCGGGAATATGGTGTCCTGGCAGACGGATAAAGTGGAGGTGGCGCGGTCGAGCGACTTGGCCTACTCGACGGGCGAATACCAGGCGACGCTGAAAGACGCCCAAGGCAAAGAAGTGATGGATCGCGGCAAGTACGTGGAAGTCTGGAAGAAACAAGCGGACGGCAAATGGAAAGTGGTGGCGGATATGTATAATTCGGATTTTCCCGCAGCGCCCGCGGAGAAAAAGGTTCGCGAGAAACCGCGCCGAGGCCGGAGCCGCGCCCGTGCAACGCGCCGCAAAAAGCGCGCCTAGTCGAAATTCGAGGCCTGAAGATTCCGTGAATCCATCGGAGCGCATTGAAGGAGTTCGTCCGCAGCGCGATTGATTACAATCAGACCAAAGCGAAAAAGAAAGCGCCCGCGGGCACTCGATTGAAAGCACAGAAAAGCAAAAGGCGATGAAGCGAATTGCCGCTAAGCGCCAGCAAACCTCGGCGCGAGCGACGCGGTTATGGAAACGCGGTTAGGGAATGGTTGGCTGCGCCAGCGCGGAGCCGATGGTGACGAAAACGTTGTCATCGATCTGGAGCATGAAGATTTGGCTGGGCGAGACGAAATAAAAGTAGAACTGAAAGGGCAGAGCACCAGCGGTGGTACTTGCTGTGAAACTGAGGGTGCCGTGCCCAGTGGTTGTATTGGTGACGCTGTAGCTGCCCCCTGAAATAGCGCTGTTGGAGTCGGTGATTGACGGGAGCGTAGTCGGATCCTCGTCATTGATATCGAGCGTGCCGCCGGTAAGAGTGGATGTCCCCCCTGAAGCGATCTGGCCGACGAAATCGGCTTCAACATCATTGCCGTCAACCCCGGACAGGTTGAGGCCGTAATTTCCATTCAAAGAAGAGGGAGCGTACGGCGAGCCGGTCTGCGCGAGCAATTGGCCGAAGATGAGCTGGTCGGAATCGGTTTCCATGACGAAGGCCTGGGTTGGAGAAATCAGGTAAACGACGAAATTATCGGAGGCTAACGAGGGCTCGGTAGCGGTCAAGACAAAACGGCCATTGAGGGAGACACCGGCGACCGTGGGAGACAACGTATAGGTGCCAGGGAAGGTGCCGGAGGCAAGCGCGCCGAAATTGTTTTCTACGGAGTCGCTCGAGGAGATATTCCCTTGGCCGTCAGTGGTGATCTGGCCGACCATGCCCAAACCGAACAGCGGTTGACTGAGAACGAATGCGTAATTTCCAAAGAGCGAGGCGGTGGTAAAGGTGGCGGATTGGAGATCGGCCTCGCCGACCGTGCCGCCGGCAGTATCAATTTCGATCAAAAGAATACGGTTGGCCGAGATGATGTCATAGGCATACGTGAGGGTGGTGGTGCCATAGGTAAAGCTTGCGGTGCCGTGGCCGTTGCCATCGGGCGATTGAAATGTACCGCTGGCAGCGAGCTGGCTGTAGTTTCCGCCATCATTGATGTCGGCGCCGCCAGTCAGTGCACCGGAAGACAAGCTGACCTCGCCGATGCCTGAAAGAGGATTTTCGTTCGCGGTGCTATCGAAGCCGTTCCATTCAAACGCGTACTTGCCGGTGAGGGCATTCAACGAGAATGCGGAGGAAGTCTGCAGATCGAAAGAACCGGAGCCGGCGGCGCCAGTGTCGAAGCGGATGATTTGTCCGTGATTGCCGTTTTCAACGGCGATCTTGAAAGTCTGAGTGACGCCGCTGGTAATGTTGAGAGTGCCGCGGCCGTCGGCGCCGATGGAATAGGTGCCGGAGATGGCTACGCCTTTGGAGACGGAAAGGCCCACCTGGTTGACGTCTTCCACGCCAGTGGTGATGTTGCCGGCACCGTCCGCGGTGAAGCTGCCCGCCAAAAAGATGGGAGCGCCGCTGCTAGTGACCGTGCCCGTGAAGCTGAAAGCGTATTTGCCGCTGAGAATGGAATTGGGAGTGGTGGCGCCGCCCGTACCGGTGGCGCCACCGCCGGAGGAACCGCTGGCGCCGCTTGGATTGGAGCTACCGCCGCCTCCGCCGCAACTGGACAAGGCGACGAGACTGACGATGGAGAAGCAAAAAAAGACCGTTCGCAGGAGGATGGTTTTCATTGTTGGAACCCCTGCGACAAGGTCTGCATGTGGGCCGCGGGATGAGGCCGCAGGACGAAGCCATTCGAGCTGCGCACCGTGAGTGTGTGGCTGGCTGACTGCACCTGACGGGCGAGCAGTAACTGCGTTCCATTCATTGAGATCAGCGATCCGGTGACCTGGACCTGTTCGCCGACCGGGAAGGGAATGCTGGGCGGGGAGAAAAGTCCCATGTGGACATTCAGAGTCAAGGCGCCGGAACGCAGGGCGATGTAGGCACCGCGAGGAAGCGTGGCGCTTTTTGAGGACTGGATGGAAGCGATGGTACCGCTGGCGACTACTTCGGCGGACTTATCGTAGCGCCCCATGCGCAAAGCCGGGGCGTGCTGCTGCGCCGCTTGCTGCAACTGCGGGTAAGCAGACGGCGCCAGACTGAAAAAGAGAATGGCGCAGAAGAGCAACGACCATTTATGAATGCTCATATATGGGTATCCCAAGAAGCGGCGTTATCACGAATATCTAACTACCGAACATTTAAACACTGAATCTGGGCCAGGAGTTGCGCGCCGACGAAAAAATTATAGGTCGAGCACTATTCGATAGGTCGAGCGCTGTCCCGATACACCATCCCCGACTCCGCACGGTCTGGACGCGGAATCCCTCTATAGATGCGGTCCTCCTGAAGTTGAGTTTTCCGCGGCGAGCGAAAAAGGTTCCAACAAAAACGGGCGAGCTGGCGAATTCCAAGGATTTGGCGAAACGCTCCGGCGGGAGTGGGGCGCGGAAATGTGGTAAAAGCAGGAATGGACCAGGCGAAAGGACAAGATGTTAGCAGGAAGGATTTAGATTTTTTGCGGCGGGCGATTGAAGTAGCGAGGGAAGCACGCGCAGACGGGCGGCATCCATTTGGCGCGCTGGTGGTGGACGAACGAGGCAAAATCGTGGTGACGGCGCGGAATAATGCGGTGCGGCCCAAAGGCGACCCCACGCAACATGCGGAGATGTTGGCCTGCGCCGAGGCGGCCAAGCTGTTGCCTGAAGCGGAACTGGCGAAGTGCACGTTGTATACGAGCACGGAGCCCTGCGCAATGTGCGCCGGAGCGATCTACTGGACGGGGATCGGGCGCGTGGTATTCGCGCTGGCCGAAAGTGGGCTGCTGCGCTACACCGGAAGCCATGAGGAAAATCCCACGCTGAGCCTGCCGTGTCGCGAGGTGTTTGCGCGCGGACAGAAGAATATTTCGGTTGCCGGGCCGTTGCTGGAAGACGAGGCCGGCAAAGTGCACGAGGGATTCTGGACCCGTCACGCCTTATAGGGGCACGCCTTACAGCGATGCCCGCGAACAGAAAGTCTTCCACTCGCGTCGCGAATATTCAAACATCGCAAAACTCTTTACTGCGCCCCTAACCGGAGCGTCAGCACCCCGCTCAGGATGAGATCGCGGTCGGGCCGGCGATGAGGATTAAGGAGCTAACCGCTGCCAAGCAAATTTTTTTGGAGGTTGAACGATGGATCGCACGATTGATGCGCGAACGGGCGATATTGCGGCAGTTGAGGACTGGGGAAATCGGTGCTACCCGTGAGCGGCTGGCGGCTCGCGGATGCGGTTGCCGCCAGGGGTGCCGCGGAGTAGACTGCGCACGCCGATAGGAGAGCCTCCGAACGCCGGAGGATTCACATCGCCGATCGGACGGGAGGTTTGGATGCGAACAGTCGGAGCGATTTCTTTTGCTGCGCGATGCGCGGCCATTTTTGCGCTCGCCGTTTGTTCCGCGGCGGCGCAGCAGCCGGCGGCGAAAGCGCCGGGTCCGCAAGCGGGGCCGCCGAATCTGAAAGTGATCCAGCGCCCGCCGCTTTTCTTCCGCGAAGATTGGAAGCCGATGGTGAATCCCAAGGGAAACGGGGAGCACACGGTGGCGCCGCAAGACCTCTCCAGCGCGGATTTGGAATTAAAGCTATACGGCGACCAGAACGGCCCGAAAGAAGTGTTCATGGGGGACGATCAGTCGACCGTAATCTGGACCGGGCTGTGCGCTTCAAACTGCGCGGTGGCGCTGCGGAACAAGAACAGCTACGTGGACTTGAGCGGCGCGGCGAAAATTCGTTGGCGAACCAGACAGTCCGGTTTCCACATTCTGCACCCGATCGTGAAACTGGCGGACGGCACCTGGCTTGTGGCGGAACACGGGGAACCATCCAATCCTGACTGGATTGAAACGGATGTTCCGCTCGCGGGAATGCGCTGGCGGCGGCTCGATATCCAAGGCGTTGTGGAGGGCCGGGATGGGCAATGGGTGGAGAATCCGGACCTGAGCAAAGTGGACGAGGTCGGTTTCACGGACCTGATGGCCGGCAGCGGGCATGGAGCGGGCGGCTCGTCTCGGGTGGACTGGATCGAGGTCTACGGAAATGCAGTGCCGCGCGAGGGCGGCGAGCAGAAATCGTCGAGCGGCAACTAGGAGCGGCTCACAGACGTGATTCGCGGCGCGAGGATGAAGCCAGCCGGTAGCAACGACGGAACAAGTCTCGTCCTACTTCGTTCCTCGCGGGGCGAGTTTCGGATTCGAGGTAATTTCAGCTTCAATGGCTTTCACGTCTTGCGCGCTGATCTCAAGAAACTCGACGCCGATGCCCACGCCTTGCAGGCAGTAGCGCACTTCCGCGCGCGTGTTGATCTCGACTCCGGAATGCGCCAGCTTGAAGCGAATCTGCAGCACGGCGCCCACGGGAAAATTGCGCACGGTGTTGATAAACATGCCGCGCGGGCTGATGTCCGGCGGGCGCGTGGCGATGTCCTCGCTGTGGCCTTCGTAGGTGACGTTCAGATCCCGCAGGTTTGAAAAGCGCGGCACCATCCGCGATTCGTTGATCGTTTCCGAACTCATGCCGGGGCGGCTCCTTATCGGGTCGTTACCAGGTCGCTCACTAACCGTTCGCTGTCAGGTCGCTCACTAACCGTTCGCTGTCAGGTCGCTCACTGACCGTTCGCTGTCAGGTCGCTCACTGACCGTTCGCTGTCAGGTCGCTCACTGACCGTTCGCTGTCAGGTCGCTCACTGACCGTTCGCTGTCAGGTCGCTCACTGACCGTTCGCTATGCCGTCACGATCGGGTCGCTACTCGCGTCACGAATGCGCCGCTACCGCGTTGCGGATCCCGTGAATGACGACTTGCGCGATTTCCCGTCTGACTTTTTGCCGTTGCCGGGCGCCTCGTGTAGTTGCTCGCCGCAGAAAGGGCAATACAGAAATGCCGGTGAAACTTCCGAGCCGCAGGAGCGGCAATAGGCGAAGCGCGCCGTCTCGAACGGGATCACGCGCATCACTTCTTCGATCGTGGTCAAGCCTTCGCGCACGCGCTCAAGCGCGTATTCCTGCATGAGTTTCATGCCGCTCTGGCGAGCCATGGAACGGATCTGCTCGATGCGCGCGCCGGAACGGATTGCCGAACGAATATTTTCGCTGGGGGTGAAAAGTTCGTAGATGCCGACGCGGCCCTTGTAGCCAGTCAAGTCGCAGATTTCGCATCCGACCGGAACGCTTTCCATGGCCGGCGGATCGCCGATACCAGCGCCCTTGAGCTTCGAAATAAATTCCGGATTTCCGCGCACCGTTTTGTGGCAAGCGCACAGTCGCCGCACCAGCCGCTGCGCGACAACTCCGGTGAGCGAGGCGGCCAATTCGCTGCTGGAGACGCCGAGATCGAGCAGGCGCGTAACGGCGGAAATGCTGTCGTTCGTGTGCAGCGTGGAAAGCACCAGGCGGCCCGATTGCGCCGCTTTCACGGCGATTTCGGCGGATTCCTTGTCGCGGATTTCATCGATCATGATCACGTTCGGATCCTGCTTCAGCGCCGAACGCACCGAAGCCGCGAACGTGAGCCCCGCCCTGG